>DATBJG010000174.1:0-10233 GCA_036556585.1 Vicinamibacterales bacterium | reverse complement strand
CGGCTCCCAGCCGATCCCTTCTTCGAACGGTCGTCGCCCGCTGCCGATCAGGTAGTACCCGATGTGCGCCGCGCGAGCGTCCGGCGTTTGTTCGGCCGTACGCCGCGCTCGCTCGACACATTTGAGCGCGACGCGAATCTGGCCTTCTCCCGTCGGCTCGGCGAGTTCTTCCACAGCATGTCGATAGCGATCGCGGCTGCGGAAATCCATCCGGCCATAGATGCCTGCCGGATCTCGCTGGAGCACCTGCTCGACGAGGCTGACGCTCTCGAAGAATTCGCTCCAGTCGAACGTCGAAATGAGTCGCAAGCTGCCGATGAGGCTGGCAATCGACGCCTGTTCTGCCGCCTGATGACGCCCTTCCGAGCGAATGGCGTCTTCGATCGTGTGGCCCCGGACAGCCAGCGCTTCGTCGAGCGTGTGCCGGAGCGCACTGGCCGCGGCGCCATGTTCCCGGGATCGCTGCAACAGTCGGATGACAAATGCCGGATGCGTCTCTGCCGGCCATGGCTCGGACTGGGCGGACGGTGTTTCGAGCGCGCTGGCGAGCCTGTCAGCGTCCAATCGATGAGAGCGACTCGTCGCGAGGATATCGGCTCTCATGCGAAGGTGCTCGATCAACGCAAGCTTGAGGGCGCTGGGCCAGGCCCAGAGCTCGCCAATCGTCAGCGGGGTCACCGACTGGAATGCGGTGACGAATCGTCGTAGCCGTTGCGCGTCGAGCCGGCCAGCGCTGCATCGAATCAGCTCCAGCGCCATCGCGTAGACGCGCGGCTCGCCGGCAAACTCGTCCGCGGTGAGTCGAGGCAGCCGTCGCGAAAACGAGGGAGGAAGATCGTGCTGAATGTCGCGGACGGTGGCCGTGATGATGTGGAAGTTGTCGAGCAGCCATTCGGCCGCCGGGGATGGCGATTCACCGGTTCGCGCGTCTTCGGTCAGCGCCGCGTAAACTTCGCGAAGCGCACGAGCGTGATCCTCGAGCCGGCGGAGATGCGAACGGCTGCCCCCGCGTCGCCGAGACGCAAACGCGAGCAAGGCCGCCAGACGCCGCGCATGTTCCTCAAGGTGCTCGAGCCCGAGCAGTTCCACGTCGCCCGGCACCAATGGCCTCGTGCTCAAGAATTCAGGCACGACGGTCCGCCAATCGCCAGAACTGCGTTTCGTTGAGCAGTGTGATCCGGTGCCCCTTCTCGCGGAGCCGCTTGATTTCCATGAGTTTCAGTCCCGCTTCCCGTCCGGCAGCCTGCAGTGGGTTCGGCCGTCCACGGACGACGACCGTCGTCCGCGAGGAAGGCATGCCATGCACAATTGCGCCGGCCCGGCGGGCGATGCGTATGGCATCGCGACGATGCCGGCTCAGAATGCCGGTGAATGCAAGATGCACGCCCTTGAGGGTTCGGAGCACCCCCACTTTGAGTTCCGGGGGACGATGGCTCAGGGCGTTAATGAGCTCGTCGGCGCTCTCGTACCGCTTACGCCGCTCACCGATGCAGCGATAGACGATCTCCTTCAGATGATCGCTGCAGGGCAAACGCCGCACGTCGGCCGTGCGAATCCGGGCCTCTGCGTTTCCTTTAATTAACATTGCCAGGAGCTGCCCAACTTGATACACATCGTCGCGAGCCTGCCATTTCGGGGCCGCGCCCGCAAGGATGTCGCTCGGGGCCGTCAGTGCGTTCATCGTGTGCGCCGTGACGCCACGACGGTCGGTTTGATGGCGAACGATGCCAAAATCCCCGAGCTTGAGACATCGGTCCTCGCAGACGAACACATTGAGCGGGGTCAGGTCGCGGTGGAGCAGCTGTCCTCGATGCAGCTTCCCAAGTACCTCCAGAATGCCCGCAATTTCGCGGCGGACGAGGCGCTCAGCCCACCCTTTCGCGCCGCGCCGCAGGAGAGAACTGAGATCGCCGTGGCGCGCGTATTCGAGAGCAAGGCAATACAGAATGGATCCGTCCTCACGTGAGAGGGGAAACACGTCGTAGACACGAATGGCACGCGGGTGCGCATTCAGCAGTTGCCCGAAGTACGCTTCACGCAGCCATCCGTCAATACGCTCACTTACTTTGATGCAGATCGTGGAAGGCACCGTCGTGGAGCGGCCCAGTCGTTTGGCGAGATAGACCTGGCCGAACCCGCCAGCACCGAGCAGTCGCTCGATCCGGTACTGTAAATCCGTCTCGGGACTGGTCACGATCTGCCCGGAGGCGACCAGCCGCCCTCCCGGGTCCGGCCTGACGCGGATCGAGCGTACGGTGCGCGTGGTTGCAACGGAAAAACGTTTCACCATAGCCCGAGGTCCGGCGTCACGAGTGGCCATCGGACAGCATAACTGAGGGGCTGCAGCATGGCTATTCGCCAGCTGCGGCCCGCTCCGCTAAGTCTTAATTTATTAATTGACAGACGTCTCGCGAGTGCGTATAGTGGGAGTGTTGTCTTAATTCATTAAGAATTGGAGCGCCTCATGCGGTGTTCGAAGGTTGTGGCTGCCTGTCTCGTAGTGGTCGCCTGTGCGCAGCCTGCCGGCGGGGAAGCGCCCCTGTCACCCGAATCGGATGCGCTGCTCCTTGCGCAACAGGCGTTCTATAGCGCCCGCTACGAGGAGGCGGCGGCCCATGCGTTGGCGATGCGTGCGACAACGCCGGAAGATCTGGCCGGCTATGAGTTACGAACCACCGCGCTGCTCTTTCAGATCAAGCGGTTGATTGGGGACGACAAGAAGCGCCAAAACAACTTGAAAGCGTGTCCCGCATGCGCGGGGCTGATTGAAGATTTCTTGCGCGACATTAGAATTTCTCAAGAGTTGGCACGTGGTCGGCTTCGAGCGGATTCTCGCGACGAAGCAGCCCTCTACTTTCTGGGGAAAATCAACCTGAACTATGTCTGGCTGCATCTCGGTCCGCTCGGCCGAAAGGCAGGATGGAGTGAGTATTGGGAGGCCAGGCGCTCCCTGGACAGCGTGCTTCAACAAAATCCCCACAACATCCGCGCCCGTGTGGCGCGAGCGTGGGTTGACTATATCGTCGGAACCCGAATGCCGCGGGGCACCAAGTGGCTCATGGGCGGCGGAAACCGTCAGCGAGCGCTCAGCACGTTACGGGAGGTCTCGACCGTCAGCGCCGACTTCTATTCGAGCGCCGAAGCCAGGTTTGCCCTTTGGGAGATGCTGACCCGGGAGCACGACTTCACTGGCGCGATTGGCGTAGCCCGGGAGTTGATGCGCGACTTCCCGTCGAACCAGGAACTCGCGAAGTTTGTCGAAACTTACGAAGAATCAGTCGGCCGCAGGGATTCAGCGCCGGCTATGGATATACTGTTGGACGGAGCTCGATTCGATCGTCATGGATTTTGGCTCACACGTGCGCGCGGCCCGCGAACAGCGCAATCTGAGTCTTGACGATCTCTCTGCACGCACCAAGATCCCTCGACAGCTGCTCGTCGATCTGGAAGAGAACGACGTTTCACGGTGGCCCCGGCATCAGATTTACCGGCATGGATTTCTTCGCGCCTACGCATCGGCACTGGGGCTGGATGCGGATCTCCTGATTACGAGGTTCCAGCGGGCGTTTCCAGAAGAACGCACGCTCGAGCTGGTTGAACCGCCTCCGGTCAAGTCTCCGAAGCGCTCACCTTGGCGGCTTACAGCGTTCGTTGCGGCACTGGCTGTTGTGGCGAGTGTCCTTGCGGTGCTTTTCTTTGATGCTCCCGCGCCGCGCGATGATCGCTCCGCCGTGCAGGCTGAGTCACCTGAGGGTGCGGCTCCCGCTGGCGGCGCCAGCGAACCCGCACGCGCCGACAACGCCACCCCCGATGTCGGGTCGACAGGGACCGAGTCGAAGCCTGCTGCACCCAGTCCGACGGTTGCGCCAAGCGAACCGGTGCCCGGCCCGCTCGAGCCAGGTCCGGTGCACGTGGAAGGCGAGTTGGTGATCGAGTCGGAACCGCCTGGTGCCACGGTCGTGGTGAACAACATCGGACGGGGCAGGACGCCGGCGCGCGTTCAGTATCTTCCCCTGGGATCTCACACGATCCGGCTGGTTCTGGCGGGATATGAGAGTCAGGAACAGATCGTCACGCTGACCTCGACGCGGCCACTCCGCACGGTCTCCGTGGTCCTGAACGAGCGAATTCCCAATCCTTAATTGAAGGCGGACCTAAAAGGTCCGCCCTACGTACTGTACTACGTCCTGTGCGTGGGCCTGTACGTAGTCCGGACCTTCAGGTCCGGCGAATCATGACGTCGGCCGGCTCCTTTGAGTCCGGCGATCGGGCGCGGACTACCCGCGACGGAACTCCGCATCAATGACGTTGTCAGTCGGCGGTGTCGGCGACATCGGCGAGTAGGGCCGACCCTGAGCGATCGCGTCGCGGTGATATGCGGACGCCTTGGCGGGGCAGAGCTTCACGAAGGTCTCGAGGCCGATCAGCACAATCGACAGATCGTCGAGCTGTCCCAGCAGCGGTATCAAATCCGGAACGAAATCGAACGGCGAGATCAGATAGAAGCCAGTCAACACCGGCACGGCTTTGATCAGCAGCGGCACACCCGGTTCACGCAACAGCCGGAGAGCCAGCCGAAGATGTGAGAGCAGCGTTCGCAGGAGTCCTGGACGCGCCAGCCACGAGGTTGCCTTTACGGACATAAGAAAAAGACTACAGAATTCAGAATACAGAATTCAGAATGAATACTCAAACTCGGCTCTCGGCTCTCGGCTCTCGGCTCTCGGCGCTCGGCGCTCGGCGCTCGGCGCTCGGAACTCCACTGACCACTAGAGTTCCACGTACCCTTCGTGAATGGCTTCATCCGAACGGGCGCCCAGCAACTCCAGCAGTTCCGTAATGATGGCCGCCTTGTCCTGCGCATCGCGGCGAGACCAGGTGCGCGACTTCACCTCGAGGAACCAGGCGCCTGCATGTGGGTTGATCAAACGGTCCACATGAACCCAGAATCGAACCCCGCGAAACGCCACTTGCCAGCGGCGGCGATCCTTCTCGACCTCGCGTTCGCGCGACGGCTTGAAATACTCACGATAAAACCGCGGCGAATGCGTGGCGGGTGCCAGGAAGCGCGAACGAAACAGCAAGACGGAACCAAATGCCGCCTCGCGTGAGGGGCCCGTCAGCGTGAGCCGCGCCCGTGCGTTGACGACGTTGTTCTGCTCATCGAGGAACTCGTCTTCCCGGTACCGCAGGCGTCCCTGCGATTGATCGCTGAACAGGAAGTATGTGTCGTACTGGTGGTAGTGCACTTCTCTCAGCACGGTGATCTGATCGCTCTTCAAGCCGTTGAGAACGGGTTGTGCTGAAGCCATGCGGGACTTGACCTGCACTTCGAAGCTTTCCTGTTCAACCGCTCCGCCAATGGCAATCAATTTCTGCAGAACGCTCTGTTCGCGCTCGATGAGAAAGACGTCGATTTTTTTCGCCAGATCGTGAGCCGCCTGCTGCAGCTCCGCTTCGTCCAGCGTCAGAAGACGTCGATCGCGCATCAACCACTTCCCGTCGCACATCACGTCAACGACGTCGGTGGATTTGGTGGCGTACACGATCTGCGAGTAAATGGCGCCGGATTCCCGGCCAAATTTGGGCACGTTGTGCAGCTGGTTGGTGTCCACCACGATGAGATCCGCACGCTTGCCGGGTTCGAGCGAGCCCGTTCGGTCGCCCTGATGCATGGCCCGCGCCCCGATCCGCGTGGCCATCGCGAGCGCGTCTCGGGCCGGCAACGCGGTCGGGTCTGCGCCAACGCCCTTGGCCAGGAGCGCCGCCAGGCGCGTCTCCTCGAACATATCGAGGTCGTTGTTCGAAGCCGTGCCGTCGGTTCCGATCCCGACGGCGACTCCGAGCTCCAGCATTTTGGCCACCGGCGCGACGCCGGATCCCAGCTTCAGGTTGCTGGTCGGGTTGTGGGCCACGCCGGCGCTGGCTTCTTTCAGCGCCCGAATTTCTCCTTCGTCAACGTGAACGCAGTGCGCGGCCAGCACCCGCGCATCGAACAGCCGCTGCTTTTTCACCCACGGGACGACCGGCATGCCATGTTCGCGACGGGATTGCTCCACTTCGAGCGCCGTCTCCCCCAGATGCGTGTGGAGAGGGACGTCGAATTCGCACGCCAGGTCGGCGCAGGCCCTGAGGATCTCCACGGTGCAAGTGTAAGGAGCATGCGGCGCCACGCCGGGTACGACGAGATGGTGACCTTTCCAGCGCGTGATGAATTCCCGGGCTCGAGCCAGCGAATCCTCGAAGCTTGCGGCGTCTGGCGCCGGAAACTTGAGCACGGTCTGTGCGCACAGCGCCCGCAGGCCCGCCGCTGCCGTGGCTTCGGCCACCGCTTCCTCGAAGTAGTACATGTCGGCAAAGCACGTGGTGCCCGACCGAATCATTTCCGCGCAGGCGAGACGGGTGCCCAACTGAACGAAGTCGGGCCTGACAAACGCCCGTTCGACCGGCATCATGTAGCCCATCAACCAGACATCCAGGCGGAGATCGTCGGCAAGGCCGCGCAGCAACGTCATCGGGACGTGCGTGTGGGCGTTGACGAATCCCGGCATGACCACGCGCTCACGACAGTCGATCGTTTCGACCGGTTCGTACTCGTGGCCGATCTCGCCCACAGCGAGAATGGCCCCGCCGCCAATCGCCACCGCGCCCGAGGCGTACACCGTGAACTGCTCGTCCATGGTCAGGACGTGCGCATTGGTTAGAAGAAGGTCACAAGGCGTGCGAGTCATCGTTCCGCTCAGTGTAACCCCGACCGACGACAGACGGCGGGCCGCAGACGATAGACGATAGACGGCAGACGGCAGGTGGCTGATGACGGCTGACGGCTGTCCGAGCTGAAGGCTGAAGGCTGAAGGCTGAAGGCTGAAGGCTAGAATGTCCTCCCATGGGCACGCCCTCCAATTGGAAGCGTGGGTTGGCGTTGGCGCTCGTCACCGCCACGGCCTGGGGTCTGTTGCCACTTGCACTGAAGATCATGCTCGAGACGCTGGATCCCTACACCATCACCTGGTTCCGGTTTCTGACGGCGGCCCTGGTGCTCGGCGGTTTTCTTGCTGCGACGCGGCAACTGCCATCGCTCTCGTCGTTCGATTTCAGAACGTGGCTGATCTTTGGCGTGGCGCTTCTTGGTCTCGTCGGCAATTTTGTGTTGTACCTGGTCGCGCTCAGGTTCACGAGCCCCACAATCAACCAGACGGTGGTGCAGCTCTCGCCGATGCTGCTTCTGCTCGGTGGGTTGATTGTGTTCAATGAGAAATTCTCGCCCCGTCAGTGGTTTGGGTTCGTCGTGCTCGTCATCGGTCTCGTTCTCTTCTTCAATCGCCGGCTCGTGGAGCTGCGCGATCTCAGCGGTGGCCTTGGCCTGGGCGTTGCCCTGCTTGTGATTGCCTCGATCATCTGGGCTTTGTACGGTCTCGCCCAGAAAACTCTGCTACGGCGGCTCAGCTCGCAGCAGATCCTGATGCTCATCTACACCGGCGCGACGGTCCTGCTGCTGCCGACAGCGTCACCTGATGCAATCACGCATCTCAATGCCCTGCAGGCGTGGACGCTGACGTTCTGCTGTGCGAACACCCTCATTGCTTACGGAGCATTTGTCGAGGCGCTCGAATGTTGGGAAGTCTCGCGGGTGAGCGCCGTCCTCGCGGTTGCGCCGCTTCTGACGATGACGAGCATGGTGCTGATCCAGTATTTCGCCCCGGGCCTTCTGCAACCGGAAGGGCTCAACGCGGCCAGCGTGGTTGGAGCGCTGCTGGTGGTAGGAGGATCGGCAATGTGCGCGCTCGGTTCTTCCTAGAACGAAAATGCGAACCGTGGATCGAGCCGGCCGGTGGCGTGCCTCTTGCTAGGCGGAGGTGCCCATGATTCTTGCGAATTTGAGCCCGCTTCTCTCGATCGTTTTTGGAGTGCTGATACTCGTATTCCCGCGCTTGTTGAACTATCTCGTAGCAGCGTTCCTGATTCTGTCCGGGTTACTGGGCCTGGGTATTCTGACCGTGCGGTGAAGGTGGCGAGAAATGCGGGAGCGTTCAACTTCTGGTCGCATTGACCAGTTCTTGTACGAACGGCGGGCAGGTCGGTTTTCAGTCGTCTGAAGGCCCTGCCTGCTGTGCCGCGAGTGCCCGCTCGGCTTTTTCGACCTCTTCTCTGGCACGTTCCCACGCGTGACGCGTGCGAACTTCCGCCGCTTGCGCCTTTTTCAGATTCTCTTCCGCATCACGAAGAGCGGCCGCATGACGCCGTTCGGCGGCTGCCCGAAGACGTGTGCGCCGGCGTTCCTCCGCAGTCGGGCCCGAAGACGGTGGGCGCTTTCCCGCGCTTGCGCGTGAAGCTTGTGCGATCGCCGGCGGTGGCGTGCGCACAGCGACGCCGGCGAGCGCTTCGAATCCGGCCGGCTGCAGTGGCTTCGTCAGGCGCCCGGGTTCGCCGAGGTTGCTTGAAAGAGAAAGCGCTTCGAGCGTCTGTGTCAGCGCATCGAGATCGGGACGTGCGCCGGCCCGCGAGGCCAGGGACGTGGCCTGATTGATTGCGTCAGTCAACGCTTGACGATGCGTCTCTGCGGCCCGGTGGACGTCCGCAGGACGGCCTTCCAGTCCGGCAATCTGAACCGAGCGCAGTCGCGCGCCACTCGCGGTGAGCCGGTCGTACACCGCTCGTGCCCGCCAGTAGAGTTGATTGACGGCCCACGGAACGAGCGTTGGTTTTGCCAACGCCTTGACGCGTCGTGCCTCCTCGCCGCTCAGCGTCTTGGCAAGTGCGGCCCGCAACTGAACGAATTCCTGCAATGGCGCTTTGTAGAGTTCGTCGATTTGCGCGTCGACCGAGGACATGCTGTCCATTATCAATGAAGACGCCGGAATAGTCAGTCAAGCCTGGGACTAATCCGCATGGAATCCGCGTCCCGTACGATTCACAACACCCTGCTGGCCGCCCCGCGATTCCGCGTCTCGTGAGGATCCGCGGAATCCGCGCGAATCCGCGTCTCGTGAGGATCCAGGGATCCGCGCAAATCCGCGTCTCGTGATCGCCCGAGATCCGCATCCCGTGATATCCTGCCTTCCCTTTTGTCGCGTGAGGAAAACCTATGGTACTGACCAAGTCCGAACTCATTGGGTCTCTGCAGCACGAAGTCCGCATTCTCCTTCACCTGGCGAGCAAGATCGATCGCGCGAAGCTCGACTACCGACCCACAGCGAAACAGCGCAGCACGATTGAGTTGTTGAAGTACCTCACCATCATGGGGCCGGCGCTCGTGGAGGCAGCCAGGAACGGCAAATTCGATCCGGCCGCGTGGACCGCGGCCGAGAAGGCCGCTGAAGCCAGGAACTTCGACCAGACGCTCGCGGCCATTGCCGCGCACTCCGATGGCTATGCGACGCTCTTGGGCGGAATGTCTGATACCGACTTTCGCGCAGAGATCGAGATGTTTGGCAGCAAGACGTCGCGTGGCGCTTTCATCGTCAACATGGTGCTGTGCGGATGCGCCGCGTACCGCACGCAGTTGTTCTTGTACTTGAAGGCCTGCGGTCGCGAGGAGCTGAGCACGATGAACCTTTGGGCTGGCGTCGATGCCCCGGCGACGGTCTAGGTCAGAACTCTAGAACCTTGGAACCCTAGAGAGAACCTTGGAGCTTCCAATGTCCGCCGAACACAAAGCGCTCGTTCGTCGTTGGTTTGACGAAGTCTGGAGCAGGGGGCGCGCGGAAGCGATTGACGAGATGCTTGCCGGCGACGCGGTCATCCACGGCCTTGGTGACGACTTGCACGGCCCTGCCGGGTTCAAGGTGTTCCATTCCGCCTACCGCAACGCGTTTCCCGAGATCACGATTCAGATTGATGACATCGTGGCCGAAGGAAACCTCGTGGCCGCCAGGTGGAGCGGAACGGGGAAACACGAGGGCGGTGGGCTGGGGTTCCCCGCAACCGGCCGAGACGTCCGCTTCAACGGGATGGTCTTCGTCCGCGTTGAACGCGGCAAGCTGGTCGAGGGCTGGAACAACTTCGACCAGTTGGGGATGCTGCAGCAGCTTGGGCTCGTCAACCTGCCCGCACCGCAGTGACGCGCAAACCCCGGGCAGCCATCTCGTGGAGCGGTGGGAAGGACAGTTGCTCAGCCTACGAACTGGCAAAGTCCGAATTCGAAATCGTCGCAGGTATGACGATGGTGGACGAGCTGGGGACCCGCAGCCGCTCGCATGGTGTGCGGGTTGAATTGCTGCAGCAGCAGATGCG
>DATBJG010000173.1:0-5982 GCA_036556585.1 Vicinamibacterales bacterium | reverse complement strand
CCGCCGCACGCGCTCGTTCCCGGGGCGCTCCTTGATCGCGTCCTCGACGAGCCGCCGCAAGGCGCCCGAGATCCCCGTGTCCTTTTGCTCGAGCCAGTCCCAGTGCCGGGGCAGGAGCGTCACCTCGCGGCTCGTGACCCCCAGCTTCGGCCGGCCCGGCCTGGGCCCGGGCGCCGCGCGCTCGAGCACCTGGTCCAGGGTGCCGCGAAGATCGAAGTCCACCTGCCGCCCCGACCCCACGTCGAACACGAGCACGAGCTCCGAGGGATCCCGGTCGAAGCGGTCCTTCAGCACGGGCAGGACGTCCCGAAGGACGCCGTCCGTTACCTTCCGGACCCCCGAGAAAGCCACGAATCGATTGGCGGTGTCCATCCCGGGTATATTACCCGGGTAAAACGGCTCTGTCAATATTACCCGGGTGTTATTTAGCCGGCAGGGCATCGCTGCCAAGCATCAAGAGACTCGCAGGGATGCTTCAATGGCCATCGGGACATGTACTGCTGTGCATCAGAACTTCCGAAGCCTCGACGTCCGGCCGGATCCGGCGAAGTCGGTTTCGATGAACAGGCGCATCGGCCCTCTCTGGCCCCCGTGGAATCGCCTGCCGTACGGCAGCTACTGACGCGCCATCGCCACGCGGAGACGTTCTTCCGGGGAGATGTAGTGGTCGGCGTCCTTCGCGTCGTCGCCGAGGTCGATCTGCACCCAGTTGATCTTCCCGTTGAAGCGGCTGGTGTGCGCCGTGTAGTCAGGGCTCACGGTGGTGCCGGACTCGTAGCCGATGTCGGTCGTCTCGTCCGCCGAGAAAATGATCCCCTGCGTTTGTTCGACCCGGCCCTTGCCGACCTCCTTGCCGTCACAGTAGAGCGTCACAGTGCCACCCTTGCCCATGCCGCCGCCGTCGTAGGCGAACTCCAGGCGCACCTGGGTCTTGCCGGTTGGAATGGGCTTGGCGGCCTCGATGTCGAATTGCTTGATCCCCAGGGTGTTGTAGTGGAACTTGGCTTTTCCGCTTTTGGCATAGAGACTCCACCCACCAAACCGGCCGCCCTGGGCAATGATCACGCCCTCGGCCCCCTTCGCCGGCACCTCCAGATCCGAGGTGACCGCGAACGACTTGTTCTTGATGGTGATCACGCTGTTCTCGGAGAGCCGTCCCATGCCGGCATAGAGCGTCTGCGTGTTGCCCTTGATCAGCGTAGGCCGCCCGGCCAGCTCGGGAACGAACCGCTCGATCTGCCGGTCGTCGAGCGGCAGCACGTTGAACTTGACCGCTTCGATCAGCCAGAGCCGCTGCAGCTCGTGCAGCTTTTCCGGCATCTCCTTCGCCAGGTTCTTCGCCTGGGTCCAGTCCTTGCTCCCGTCGTAGAGCTCCCACACGTCGTCGTTGAATGCGGGCAGCTTGCCGCCTTTCATCTCCCACGGCGTGCGGTGCTTCGTTACCGCGCTCCAGCCCTTGTGGTAGATGCCGCGATTGCAGAACATCTCGAAGTACTGCGTCTCGTGGCGCTCTGCTGCACCGGCGTCGTTGAACGAATACAGCATGCTGGTGCCTTCGTACGGACTCTGCATCACGCCGTTGACCATCGTCGGCTCGGGGAGGCCGGCGGCTTCGAGCACCGTCGGGGCGATGTCGATGACGTGGCTGAACTGGTTGCGGATTCCACCCTTCTCCTTGATCCCCTTGGGCCAATGCACGACGACGCCGTTCCGCGTCCCGCCCCAGTGTGAGGCGACCTGCTTGGTCCACTGGTACGGTGAATTCATTGCCCACGCCCAACCCACCGCGTAATGACCGTACGAGCCCTCACCGCCGAATTCGTCGAGCTTGGAAACCATGAAGTCGGGAGTTTCGATCTCCGGCACGCCGTTGAAGTTGGCCATCTCGTTGAAGGCGCCCTGGAGGGTGCCTTCCGCGGAGGCACCGTTGTCGCCAATCACGAGATAGATCAACGTATTGTCGAGCTCGCCCATGTCTTTGAGCGAATCGATCATCCGTCCCACATGATGGTCGGTGTGCTCCATGAACGCGGCGTAGACTTCCATCTCGCGTTCGAGTACCGGCTTCAGCTTGGGATCCATGTCGTCCCACGCCGGAATCTCCTTGTGCCGCACCGTCAGCTCCGCGTTGGCGGCAACGAGGCCGAGTTCCTTTTGCTTCGCCAAGGTGATCTCGCGCTGCTTGTCCCAGCCGTGTGCGAACTTGCCCTTGTACTTGTCGATCCATTCCTTGGGCACGTGATGCGGTGCATGTGTGGCGCCCGGTGCGAAATAGACGAAGAACGGCTTGTCGGGCAACAGCGCTTTCTGCTGGCGCGTCCAGGCGATGAACTTGTCGGTTAAGTCTTCGGTGAGGTGGTAGCCCTCAGCCGGCGTCTTCGGTGGTTCGATCGGCGTGGTGCCCTCATACAGCGCTGGATCCCACTGATTGTTCTCGCCGCCGATGAAGCCGTAGAAGTACTCGAAGCCGCCGCCGCCGGTTGGCCAGGCTGTGAAAGGGCCCGCCGGGCTCGTCTGCCACACCGGCACTTCGTGGCACTTGCCGAACTGCGCGGTCGCGTAGCCATTGAGCTTGAGGGTCAGTGCGAGCGGCGCTTTGGTGTTCGGCAGCACCGAACACTGGCCAGGCGCGGCAGTGGCGATCTCAGTGATGCCGCCCATGCCGACTGAATGATGGTTGCGCCCGGTGAGCAGGGCCTGGCGCGTCGGCGAGCAGAGCGCCGTCGTATGGAAGCGCGTGTACTGCAGCCCGCCCTTCGCCAGCTTGTCGAAATTCGGCGTCTGACACGGGCCGCCGAATGCGCTGGAGGCGCCGTAGCCGACGTCGTCGATGAGAATCACCAGCACGTTGGGCGCGCCCTTCGGTGGCCGCAGGTCCCGGATCGGCGGGAACTTCGTGTCCGGATCCTTGGCGTCGTACGTGATCAGACCCGGATGCTTGATGTCGGGAATCGGCAACTGCGTTCTGGACACGTCGTCTTGATTGCTCATCGGAAGCTCCTCAACTGAAGTTGTTGATCTGCAGTCAATCTGTATCCGTGCCGTTATGACCGGGCCGTCAGCATACGCGAGCGCTTCATCGTCGGTCCTCTCGGAAGAAACTCTTAGCCTCAGGTCTTGGTCTGGCGATCGAACCCATCGATCTCATGACTGACGTACTGGTCACCGCCGAGTGCCGCTCGAACCGCAGGGATGAGTTCGTCGCCGGCCGTATCTTTCAGGATGTATCCGAGCGCACCGGCCGCCAGACCTGCCTCCACGAGCATCAACTCGGAATGCACCGTGACGAGCACGATGCGGGCGTTCGGGTTGTGGCGCCGGATCAGAGTGACCGCCTCGATACCGTCGACACCCGGCATGGCAATGTCGGTGACGATCACGTCCGGTGAGAGCCGCTCCGCCGCATCCACCAGAGCGTCACCGTCCTCGACCAACGCAATGACGTCGAAGTCCGCCCGGAGTAGCTTGCGCAGCCGTTCCGCCGTTTCTGGGTGATCCTCGGCGAGCAACACTCGTGGACGTCGTGGAGCGGGTTGCGAACACGACACCGCGCATTCTTGACGCGGTTGCGTCGCGCGCGGGAGAGGAGAACTACCTGGAGGGGTGACCCGAAAAACTACGGGGAAGGCACGCCGCTGGGCGGTCGCCCAACTCAATCCACATTGATCCGGCGATCGAGCGCGTACCGGACGAGCTCTGCGGTCGAGGTCACCCCGAGGGCCTCCATCATTTCGTACTTATGGCCCTCAACCGTCCTGGTCGACAGGCCCAGATTCGCCGCGATCTCCTTCATCCGCTGGCCCTTCACGATCAGCCGCAGGATGTCACGCTGTCGTGGGGTCAGCTGCGGTTCCTTCGGCTTCGAAGCTCCGGCCATGCGCTCCATGACTTCCTTCGTGATGGTCGGTGTGATGTAGACCTTCCCGTCGAGCGCGTGCCGAACGGCGACCAGGAGTTCGTCACCGGCCGACTCCTTCAGGAGAAAGCCGGACGCCCCGCTTCGGATGGCGTCGCTCGCCAGGTCCGCATCATGGTGCATCGTGAGGACGATGACTTTGCTGTCGAGACGCTCGGCTTTCAGACGAGCGAGCACGTCGAGACCCGTGAGCCCCGGCATGGAGAGGTCGGTGATGATGACGTCGGGTCGAAGCCGCGTGGCGGCGTCGATCAAGCCTTGGCCGTCGCGAACCGCGCCAACCACCTTGAAGTCGGCGTCTCGCAATATTCTCGACAGACCGTCGGTGACAATCGCGTGATCGTCCGCCAGGAGGACCGTGTGTTGGCGGGTCATGCGACCTGTCCTGCCATTCCCGCGCCGACGTCCACCTTTACGCGTGCGGTCATCGGAATCGTCGCCTGCACCCGTGTTCCCTGCTGCAGTCCTGACACCACGCTGACGGTGCCGCCGATGATCCGCGCGCGCTCGGAGATGCTCACGAGCCCGAGACCCCTGTCCTTCTCAGCGCGGTTGGTGGCATCGAATCCCCGCCCATCATCCGCGATCGTGATTTGCGCCTGGTCAGAGATCTGGAGCAGTTTCACATCCGCACCGCTGGCGGCGGCGTGTGCGATGACGTTCCGCAGGGCTTCCTGCGCGATTCGGTAAACGCAGAGCGCAGCGTCCGGCGTGATGCTTCTAAAATCTCCCTCCGCGGTGCACGTTATCGTCACTCCATGTGCACGGCCCAGCTCGCCGCAATATGAAGTCAGGCCCTTTACGAGTCCCAGGTGTTGCAACACCGCCGGATGGAGATCGTGAGAGAGCTGGCGAACGTTACGTGCGAGTCTTCGCGTCTGCTGCTGAAGCTCGACGAGTTCCTGTTCGAGCTCGTCAGGGAGGTGATACTCGCCCAACCGCTGCTTGAGACCACTGAAGGCGATCGAGACACCAGCCAGTTGCTGACTGACATCGTCGTGCAGGTCCCGCGCAATCCGCGCCCGTTCGACTTCCTGCGCCCCAATCAACCGGCCGGCCAGATACTGAACCTCCTGATGACTCGCCTCCAATGCCGCCTGGCTTGCGAGAATCCGATCTTCGGCGTTCTTCCGTTCGGTGATGTCGACGTCGCATCCCACGTAGCCGGTGAAGCTGCCGTCCCGTCCGTACTTCGGAACCCCCGCAGCGAGAAACCATCGGTACTCGCCGTCGGCGTGACGTAGTCGATACTCCAGGAGGAACGGCTTCCGCGCTTCGAACGCCGGCATGTACGTGTCAAGGCATCTCTGAACGTCCTGAGGATGGACAAAGTCCAGCCAACCGTTCTCTCGCAACTGTTCGACCGGCCGACCCGTCAATTGCTCGCAGAAGCCATTGAGATAGTCGAGCGACGTGTCCGGCCGGGCGGTCCAAATCAGTACGGGTGCCTGATTGGCGGTGAGCCGAAACTGCTCAAGGCTCTCGCGCAGCGCTCGTCGCTGGACCAGTAGGCCGGCAATCGCCGCAATCGCAAGAACAGCTAGAAGGGTAGCAACCATGAAAGTCATAGGCTCTTCCGCAGCAATCTTGTAGATCTCGTCACGCAGAATTGGATGCAGCTCTTGCGTCTCGCCTTCGACGGCCACGTGAAATGCCGGTCGATGGCCGCTGCCGTCGGCCGCGAGTTCTGCGCCCAGCGCGCTGATCGCCACAGCGAGGTTGTTCTTTTCGATGGTGGAGGACCGTAATCCCTGCACGGCATCGCGCCCTTCCGTGATCGCCTTCGCCGCGTGTGCGATGGCCGTGTCGAGCCGCTGCTTCGCTTCCGACGGGCTCTCCGGCAACAAATGCGATACGGTCTGGAAGCGCAGGAGCAATCCATGGAAGCTTTGCAGCTGGGTGTCATGAAGTTCTCGGGCAATCCGGGTTCTCTCACCGACGCGCGCCTCGAGGCGTCATGTCGAACTGATGATTCAACTGCCGGACACGCAACTGGTAGCCCGCCCAGAGCAGCATCAGAACACCTCCGGCGCACGCCATGCGAAACCAGGTCGTGCCCCACCATG
>DATBJG010000172.1:0-15929 GCA_036556585.1 Vicinamibacterales bacterium | reverse complement strand
AAACTCAGTCCCGATCTCGTGACCCTGCGCACCGACCGACACAAGGTCAAGCAGGTGCTCGTCAATCTCCTTGGCAACGCGTTGAAGTTCACACCGTCCGGCACCGTCACGCTGCAGGCCGAGATGGTCCGGCCGAAGATGGTTGCCCTGGCCGTCTCGGACACTGGCATCGGAATCGCCGAAGCGGATCAAACGGTGATTTTCGACGACTTCAGGCAGGTCGACAACACACCCCGGCGTGCGTACGGCGGGACGGGACTCGGCTTGTCAATCTGCCGACGATTGACAATGATGTTGCGCGGGTCCATTTCGGTTCAGAGTCAGCTTGGGCGAGGTTCCACCTTCACGGTCACACTGCCGACTGTTCTAAGGAAATGACCAAGACCAAACCAAAAACCTCCGCCGGACCGCTTGTGCTCGTTGTCGACGACTTCTCGGACGCGCGCGAGATGTACGGTGAGTACCTGCGATTCTGCGGGTACCGAGTCGCCGAAGCGCAGAACGGCGTCGAAGCGATTGATCAGGCGATCAATTTGAAGCCGGATGTCATCCTGATGGACTTGTCGATGCCCATCGTGGACGGTTGGGAGGCCACGCGACGGCTGAAAGCCGACAAGCGCACGAAGGACATCCCTGTGGTCGCGCTGACAGGGCATGCGATGAGCGGGCATGCCGAAAGCGCGAAAGGCGCAGGGTGTGACATCGTGGTCACCAAACCCTGCCTTCCGCAGGAGCTCGTCAAACAAATCAGACGTCTGGTTGGAAGTCCGCGGAATCAGCCTACTGCCTGAGGAGTCGCGGTCGTATGCCGAAATCGAAACGTCCTGCACCTCGCCGCCCTGCTGTGCGCGCACCGGCGGGGACAGCATCATCCAGAGCAAAGTCACGATCGACAGGTCGCAGCGCGCCCGCCGTTGTCGCGCGGTCGTCCGTCCGGGCCGTCAAGTCGAAGCCCCCGAGCCAGACGGACGCGATTACTCCGCGCGGGAAGTATGTGTACTGCATTATTCAGTCCGCGAAGCCTCTACGGTTCGATGCAGCGGGCATTGCCGACGAGCGCGCCGAAGTCCATACCGTTGGCTACCGCGATCTTGCCGCCGTCGTTTCAGACGTGCCGATTGGCGTGGTCGATTCAACGCGAGAAAACGTCCTGGCGCACGAGCGCGTGAACGAGATTGTGATGCGCGAGCATACTGTCATCCCGATGTCGTTCGGCACCATCTTCAAGACCCGTGATGACATCGTCGAGTTGTTGCGCTCGGCGCAGGACGCGTTCGGGGACGTGCTGAACAAGATGCGCGACAAAATGGAGTTCGGGCTGAAGGTGCTTTGGGACCGCGATTCGATCATTCTGGAGATCGAACAGGAAGACGAGGACATCAATCGTCTCAAGAAAGAAATCGCGCTTCAGAAAGGCTCAACGTATTTCGCGCGGATGCAGTACGGACGCGCCATCGATGCCGCGCTCCAGGCCCGATCGGAACGCTATGTGGCTGAGATCCTCGATCGGCTGAGAAGCGTGGCGGTGGCCTCCCGGATCAACAAGCCGATCGGCGATAAGATGATCATGAACGCGGCATTTCTGGTCTCGAGGGATCTGGAAAGTGCATTCGACGCAGGTGTCAAGTCGATTGCGTCGGCGCACGACAAGCTGACGTTCAAATACACGGGTCCATGGCCCCCCTATAACTTCGTCAATATTCGCCTGAAACTGGAGCGGGTCTGAAACGCCGCCGGCCGTCCTCCGCTCAGAGATCGGCGACGGCCGCCCCCGTATCCCGCCGGGGACGGGGACGCAAACCCTCGCGTTCGCGCGCGTCCAGCGCAATCACCCCCCGTATCCCCTCGCGCAACCTGCCTCGCTGGAATGCCGATCCTGATGATGTCCAGCGATCGGTCGTCAAGCTGGTTCTGAGCCTCGTTGAATTTCTACGGCAACTCATGGAGCGGCAGGCGATCCGGCGAATGGAAGAGCGCACGCTCAGCTCCGAGGAGATTGAAGCCGTCGGCCTCGCGCTGAAGCGCCTGGAGGAGACCGTTCGACAACTTGCCAAGCAGTTTGGACTCGACCCTTCCGATCTCAATCTGGATCTCGGCCCGCTCGGGAAACTCACGTAGCGGCACAGCTGTCTGTCGGTCGTCACCTGCGCGCTCGATCGTCAGGGGCTGTACACAGCGGGTTCCGTGCGCCGGGCGTTCTCATCCTCACGGCAAGTTCTTGTCACACAGCCTTTAAAGAGAGTTCCGCCACGGCAAATCGAAGAGGCATGCAAGTTGCTCTCTGTTGTAGCAGCAGGACTTCAAGGCATGAACAAGTGTGGAGGATGAGAACAATGTCATTGACAAAACAACTCGTCGCCAGCGTGTGCGGGCTGATGTTGACCGCGCTCGTGGCTGCGACGGTGCAGGCGCAAGGTCTCGCCAATCAGAAAACGTATTTCACGTTCAGCAAACCGGTGGAACTTCCGGGCGGCGTGATGCTGCCGGCGGGCAAGTACACGTTCAAGCTTGCCGACACATCCGGGTCCAGGGATGTCGTCCAGGTTTTCAATGAAGACGAGTCAAAGATTCTTGCCATGTTCCTCACGGTTTCCGCCCAACGGGCGGAGCCAGCTGACGACTCGGTCGTGACATTTGCAGAAGCGCCGGCATCGGCGCCGCAACCGGTGAGGTTCTGGTACTACCCGGGCCGCCGGGATGGACATGAATTCGTCTACCCGATGGATCAGGCGCGGCGGATTGCCCAATTGACCAGGACCCGCGTATTGGGGACAGATGCGAAGATCAGCGATGAGGCATCTGCCGAACAGGCGAAGGTGCAGGTCGTTGAACCGAGCGGCGCCACGGCCGAGCTCAAGCCGGACGCTTCTTCGTCGGCACGAGCCGATGCAACCCCGACCGAGGCCGCTCCGACGCGTGCGGCCGCACCGGAACCCTCGCCCGCTGCACAGGCTCGCGTCGAGCCTCGACCGGCAACACCCGACACGCGCGAGCCGGCGCCTCGGGGAACTTCCGGGCAGAGTCCGGCAGAATCACAGAGCACAAGAAACGAGCTGCCGGCAACCGCTGGCTTCGATCCGCTGGTCGGTCTGATTGGGCTGATTTCACTGGGCGGATTCGTGGCTGCGCGGTTGCGTGTTCGATAGATTCCGATACTTCGGGGTTCGAAGGGCCGGTGCGGAACGCCGGCCCTTCGCGTGTGCCATGACATGGATCCGCGCGGGGACGATCGCGCTTACCCTCACCGGCCTGTTTCCCGTTCCCGGTCTGCGCGGGCAGGTTCTGTCCGTCTATTCAGACCTCGTCGTCCTTCCTGCTCGCGTTGAACTGAAAGGTACGACAGTCAGGGGCCTGACCTCAGACAATTTCCTGGTGTTGGAAGACGGGGTGCCACAAAAACTCAGCGTCTTTGGAGCCCAGGATGAGCCGGTCACGATCGGGTTGCTCGTCGACAACAGCAGCAGCATGTACCGGAACCGATTGCGGGTGATCGAAGCAGCCTCGGAGTTTTCGCGGCTGATTAACCCGCGCGATGAGCTATTCGTGGTCCACTTCAACGACGAGATCGTCTTCGGGCTTCCGCCTTCTGTGCCGTTTACCAGCGACCGCGCGAGCATCCGAGCCGCAATCGCGCGTATGGGCAGCCTGGGCCAGACGGCCCTTCACGACGCCATCTTTGCGGGGCTGTCGCAACTCGAGAGAGGGGCCATGCAGCGGAGAGCGCTGGTGCTGATTTCGGATGGTGGCGACAATGCGAGCCGCAGAACCTTCGACGACGTCATCGATCGTGCCCGCAGAACCGATGCACTCATCTTTTCCATCGCCATCATCGACGAGGGTGCCGAGTCGAATCTCAAAGCGTTGAAAGACCTGGCCGTCGCGACTGGTGGAGAAGTCTGGACGCCTCGCCGCATCGAGGATGTGCGATTGGCCTTTGAACAGGTCGCGGAGGACATTCGGACCGGTTACACGCTCGGGTACGCGTCTACCAATCCAAATCGCGACGGCAAGTACCGCAAGATCCAGGTCATGGCGCGAGACGCGCGTGGCAAGAAGCTGTCAGTGCGAACACGTGCCGGGTATGTGGCGCCTTCGGTCAGCGAAGGCCAACCAAGGGGCGAGCGATGAATTCACGCGCGCCTCGCTGGGGCTTGCTCGACACGGGTCTCCTTGTCGTAAGCGTGCTGGCCCTTTCCTGGTACACGCTCGGCCACGTTGAATCGGCGGCCTACCAAGCCTGGCAAAGTCGTGTGCTCGATGCACAGCTGCGCGAGCAAATGCGTGGGTTGGATGAGACTGTCGAATCCGGAGTGCCGCATGGTGAGGTGCTTGGTCGCCTTGAGATTCCGAGAATTGCGTTGTCGGTCGTCATTCGCGAAGGTGAGGATCCGCGTACGCTGCGGCTTGCCGTGGGTCATCTGCCCGGCACGGCCTGGCCAGGACGCCCCGGGAATTCCGCCATCGCAGGCCACCGCGACACGTTCTTCCGCAAGCTTCGCCACATCGCGCCACACGACGAAATCCTCGTGAGAACGCCAGCCGGCGTGTCGCGTTACATTGTCGTCTCCACACGCATCGTCGAGCCGGAGGATGTGTCTGTTCTCAAGAGCAACGAAGAACCCGTCCTCACCCTCGTGACCTGCTATCCGTTTTTCTATGTGGGCCGTGCGCCGCAGCGTTTCATCGTGCGTGCCGTGCTCGCCCAGCGTCCAGGGACCGCGCACCTCCACTCCTGATTTTCTAGCTGGTCAATCGGCAAGCGACTTGCACTGTCGAGATACCGGCATGTCGATGATTACACGGTCCACGGGCATTCTGTACAAGGTTTGGTCGTGCCACCTTTCCCGGTGCAGTGATTCTGTTCACCGGCAGGGTGCGACGATGTTGGCAATGGTCGTGTGCTTCACGATGTCGACCGGCATTGCACGCGGTCAACCGAAACCAGCCAATCCGATGGCGGTCACGCTTGCCGATTTCAGCAAGCGAGTGGACGACTATGCCGGGCTGCACAAGCGCCTGGCGGGGCAGGTCGGCGAGCTTGATGAGACGAAAAGCCCGGCGGAGATCGCGGCGCGCGAGAAAAAACTGGGTGATGCCATTCGCGCGGCGCGCGCTGACGCGAAGCAGGGAGCTCTCTTCACGCCCGAAGTGTCGGCAATTTTCAAGAAACTGATTCAACAGGAGAGTAAGGGGCGATCGGTTCGCGTCAAACAACAACGAAACGAAGCGGAAGAAGAGGTCCCCGCCTTTACTCCGCAGGTCAATCACATCTATCCCACCACGTTCCCACTCGCAACGTTTCCGCCGCACCTGTTGAAGGTGCTGCCGCCACTCCCCAAAGAGGTGGAATACCGCATCGTGGCGGGACATCTCATCCTGCGTGACACCGAGGCGAACCTCATCGTCGATTTCATTTCGCAGGTGACGTTTTAGGAGATCCCCGTCGTGAACCCTCAGGCCCCCGCGCGATTTGCTGCACTCCTGATCTTGTCCTGGTCGCTGGCCATCCTGACCGGTCAGGAGCTCACGCTTCCACAACGGCCCGACTCGGTTCGGTTTGCGGTGTTTGGCGATTCAGGAACGGGAGACACCGCGCAATACGAAGTTGCTGCGCAGATGGTGAAGCTTCACGAGAAGTTCCCGTTCACATTTTCTCTGATGCTCGGCGACAACATGTATGGCTCGGAGCGGCCTCAGGACTTCGAAAAGAAATTCGAGCGACCGTACAAGCCCCTTCTTGACGGCAAGGTCGATTTTTACGCCGTGCTCGGGAATCACGACGATCCGAATCAGCGCTTCTACAAGCCATTCAACATGAACGGCCAACGGTACTACTCCTTCAAGAAGGGCCAGGTCCGATTCTTCGGGCTCGACAGCAACTACATGGAACCGGATCAGATTGCGTGGCTCGAGAAGGAGCTGCAAGCGTCGGGATCCGACTGGAAGATTCCGTTCTTTCATCATCCGCTCTACTCGTCGGGAATGCACGGGTCGCAAATCGAGCTGCGGGCGCTGCTCGAGCCGCTTTTCATCAAGTACGGCGTCGATGCGGTTTTTGCCGGGCACGAACATTTCTACGAACGCATCAAGCCGCAGCACGGCATCTCCTATTTCACGTCCGGGGGCGCGGCAAAGTTGCGGAGTGGCGATATTCGGAAGACGGATCTCACTGCCAGCGGATTCGATCGGGATCGTTCGTTCATGCTCGTCGAAATTACCGGCGACGAGCTGTTTTTCCAGACCATCAGTCGTGAGGGGACGACGGTTGATAAAGGGATGATTCGTCGTCGAGACGCGTTCAAGCCGGCAACGGCAGCGACGACGGGTGTTGGGATCCCCAGGTGAGTGCCATGACACGTCTCATTCTTGTTGCAGTCGTCTCGCTCCAACTCGTGCTCGGCGCGTGTGCCTCGAAGGCGCGCTCTACGCTCATCGGCTCCCCCACCACAGTGCAGATGAGCGAGCTGTGGGTTGCGCCGGCGGACCTCGCCACACGGGACTTGCTTCACGGTCCGGGAGGCGCCGAGTCCGCACCACGACCGGA
The DNA here is from genome assembly GCA_036556585.1 of Vicinamibacterales bacterium. Classification (GTDB taxonomy): domain Bacteria; phylum Acidobacteriota; class Vicinamibacteria; order Vicinamibacterales; family JAMQPK01; genus DATBJG01. The sequence goes on along the minus strand of DATBJG010000172.1, from coordinate 9,385 downwards.
TGGACGATACGAGTTCGTCGATCGCGACCTGAAAGGGTTCAGCAAAGGCTACGACGTCAAGGACGAACGCGGCCGTGAGTGGAGTATCAAGCTCGGCCCTGAAGCGCAGACCGAAGTGGTGGTCTCCCGGCTGCTGTGGGCGGTCGGGTATCACCAGCCAGCCGTGTACTACCTGCCGAAGTGGGGCCTGGTGGACAGCACCGGGATGACTCCGCAGGGTGCAGGGCGATTCCGGTTGGAGCGGAAGAACGAAGACACACTGGAACCCTGGGCGTGGCACGAGAACCCGTTTGTCGGTACGCGACAGCTCGCCGGACTGTTCGTGTTGATGGTGCTCGTCAACAACTGGGACGTCAAGACAAGTCAGAACATGGTCTATCACGTCAACGGCGCGCCCGGTCCGAGACAGGTGTACGTGGTCCGTGACCTGGGCGCGTCTCTGGGTCGAACGAGTTGGTTCTTTCCTGGTACCAGAAGCGATGTCGAGGGATTCGAGCGAGAGCCGTTCATCAAGTCCATCCACGAGACGGTCGAGTTCCACTATCGCGGTGCCTGGCGCGAGCCGCATCTCAAGCGCAACGTCAGGCCGGGAGACGTCCGGTGGATGTGCGATCTTCTTGCGCGGCTGTCGCCCAAGCAATGGCAGGACGCATTCCGTGCGGGCGGATACGAAGACCCTGTGGCCACCCGCTATATCAGGCGCCTGCACCAAAAGATCTCCGATGGTCTGAAGCTGTCGGCAGAGTCATGATCCGCACAGTTCGGCGACATGGACGGTCGGTTCTCGCGATCGGGCTGACCCTGGCGCTTCTCCTGGTGGTCCTCGGTGCGACCGCTGCAGCTCAGTCGGACAACCTCTCCGCCCAGCTTGGGGAGGACGTCGCTTCGCGCCTCGTCAAGCTGCGTGACGCAGCTATTGCGCTGCCACTGGCAGCGGGACTGGGCACTGCACTGGCCCTCAGACCACGGAGAAAGGGGACTCCCCCCAGATCCGCAGCCGTCGTGCAGACCCAGATCATCCTCGCGTTGATTGGTGCCCTCGTCATGCTGATTGTGGGCGCCAGCCTGGCACGGGCGTTTGGCGTCGTGGGCGTGGCCGGTCTCATTCGGTACCGGGCCAAGATCAACGATCCCAAGGACGCCGGGGTCATGCTGTCGACGCTGGCGATCGGGCTGTCGTGCGGTGTGGGACTGTACGTGATGTCGACGTTTGCGGCGGCATTCATCCTTGCTGTGGTGTGGGTGCTCGAGTCCATCGAGCCGAACCCACGCAAGAACTTCACGTTGAAAGTCGTGAAGAGGGAGATAGCGAAGGTGCAGCCTCGAATCGAACAGATGCTCCTTCGGCAGGAGGCGCGTTTCGAGTTGCGGACCTCCGGACCCGACGAGCTCCAATACGAGGTGTCATTACCCGTCGAAGTCAGGACCGACCGATTGTCCAATGCCATCCTGCACCTGGACGATTCCGAGAGTGTGACCGTCGAGTGGGGCGAGAAGCACACCAAGAAGGAAGCAGCCTGACGTTATGAAGCTTCTCATTCAGCCAGATGCCGGGATTACTCCCATTCTGACCGCAATCAAGAAAGCCAAGCGTCAGGTGGAGCTCGTCATCTTCAGATTCGATCTTGTCGAGCTCGAGAAAGCCCTCGAAGCAGCGGTGGCGCGAGGTGTGCTCGTGCGAGCGCTGATTGCGCATACCAACCAGGGTGGCGAGAAGCGGTTGCGCAAGCTGGAACAGACGCTGCTGGCATCCGGCGTCACCGTCTCGAGGACGGATGACGACCTGGTCCGGTATCACGGCAAGCTGCTCATTGTCGATCGACGTCTGCTCGGAATCTTCGGCTTCAACTATACGAAGCTCGATGTCTCCAAGAGCCGGAGCTTTGGGATCTTTACCAAGCACAAGCAGCTCGTTCAGGAAGCCGCCAAGCTCTTTGAAGCCGACAGCATGCGGCAGGCGTACTCGGCTGGTCTTTCGTCGCTCGTGGTCAGTCCGGAGAACGCTCGCACGAGCCTCACGAAACTGATCAAGCAGGCGCGCACAGAGCTCCTCATCTACGACCCGAAGGTGGCCGATCGCTCGATGATTCGGCTTCTACAGGAACGCGCCAAGGCAGGCGTTGACATTCGAATGCTTGGCAAACTCGCCAAACGGGGAGTGGGCTTGAAGGTCGAAAAACTGCCCAAGCCTCGCTTGCATGTTCGCGCGATCCTCCGCGATGGGCGTGAGCTGTTTGTCGGGAGCCAGAGCTTGAGGACGGCCGAGCTGGATAAACGCCGCGAAGTTGGTGTCATCGTCCGGGATGGGTCTGCGGCGCGGCAGTTCAGAGAGGTGTTCGAAGGTGATTGGGTGCGCGCGACGGGCAAGGCTTCGGAAAAGAGTGAAGTAACGGACAAGGAGACAAAAGGCAATGCAGCGCAGTTGGCCCAGGCAGTTTGACCTTCACGGCAGACACCCCATGCGGCTGGGTCTGGCCATTCCGGTGCTGATGCTTGCGATGTGGTTGGCGTCGGCCCGCGTGCGTGCCGAAGGTACGGCTCCAAACGACCAGCGGTGCCGGCATGACGTATTGGACCTCCAGGTCGCGCTTGATCGCGCTGGATTTTCGCCGGGCGAAATCGATGGGAGGGCAGGGGCGCTCACCAGACGCGCAGTTGCGGCGTTTCAGGCGGCGCAGAGCCTGCCGGTGACCGGTCGTGCTGATTGTGCAACCTGGCAACGCATGGCAACCGGGGACACACTGTCGATGTACACAATCACCGAGCAGGACGTGGCGGGTCCGTTCGTCGAGCACATTCCCCGGGAGCTTCCGGATCAGGCCAAGCTGCCGGCGCTGGGTTACACGTCGGCACTCGAAGGCCTCGCCGAAAAGTTTCACACGGGCCCCGCTCTCCTGCGCAAGTTGAATGCCTCCAGTCGCTTCGTCTCCGGTGAAACCATCCTTGTCCCGAACGTTGCAATCCCGGTGACCAATGACAGAACGGCGAAATCGTCCGAACGGCCTGATGTCACCGTCACGGTGTCGAAGGAGAGGGCTAGTCTGACGGTTACTGGAGGCGATGGACGGATTCTGATGTTTGCCCCGGTGACGGTTGGCAGCGAGCGCGATCCGTTACCGCTGGGAACGTGGAAGGTCACCGGCATCCAGTACGATCCGACGTTCTTCTACAACCCGGATTTGTTCTGGGATGCTGACCCGTCTCACGCAAAGGCCAAGATCCCGCCGGGCCCGAACAATCCTGTGGGCCTCGTGTGGATTGACATCAACAAAGAACATTACGGGTTGCACGGCACGCCGGAACCCTCGCGTATCGGGTACACCGAATCGCATGGGTGCATACGGCTCACCAACTGGGATGTCGTGAAACTTGCCGGGCTGGTCAAGCCCGGGACTCAAGTCGTCTTCGAATAGCGATTCTGCGAGCCACGAGTGCTGGATGCGACGACTGCTTCGTTCGGGACGCAACAGGCGAAAACGCGCTCAGCGGGCCACGCTCGTCATTGTCGGCCTGGCCTACTGTGTTGGCGTGACCTGGCTCGCCGTCAGAATCGCCTGGTACTCGAGTTCCAATCCAATTCGTCCCGTCGTTGACGTGCGTGCCGAGCCGGACACGCCCATTGCGACGACTGGTTCCGATCCTCCATCTCCTCCGACCTCGTTGCTGCCACCTTCCCCGCGATCCGGCGCATTTGGCCGTACCGTGATGGATCTCCGGAGCCGACGGTTGGTCCTGCCGGTGCGCAATGTCCAGCCCGCTGATCTTCATCAATCGTTCGACGAAGACCGGCGCGGGCATCTCCACGAGGCAATTGACATTCTTGCAGCAAGAGGGACGCCGGTGATCGCCGTGGAAGACGGGCGCATTGCGCGACTGTTTTTCAGTCGGGCCGGTGGGCACACCATCTATCACTTCGATCCAGGCGAGCGGTTCACGTACTACTACGCCCACCTGGAGAAGTATGCCGACGGGCTGAAGGAGGGTGACGAGGTTCGAAAGGGCCAGGTGATTGCGTACGTGGGCACCTCCGGAAATGCTCCAGAAAGTACGCCCCACTTACACTTTGCGATCTTCGAGCTCGGGCCGGCCAAACGCTGGTGGCAGGGCGCCCCTATTGATCCCTTTCTCGTCTGGCGCTGAGCGGGTGCGTGATGAAAAGGAGAAACGGGACTAACATGAGTAGTATGGGTTCATTGCCTGTAGCGCAGGCCTTTCCGGCTTCGCGCGACGTCCGAGGTACAAAAAGTCTGTGAAAGGAGCTGGTTGTGGCACTACGACGGGGCGTCTGGATAATCATCGTGCTCATGGTGATCGCGTCGGTCATTTCAATGACCGCCGTCGTGGGCACCTATTTGCTGCTCTCTGCCGAACCGTCAGTGCCGCAAGGGACGACGCTGATGCTGCGCATCGGCGAACTGCCCGATGGCGACGGCGCGGAAGCCGTGCGTGGCCTGTTCGGTGCCCCAGGGGTACTGACGTTGCCGGAGGTTCTCGACAGCCTCAAACGTGCGAAGTCTGATCCTCGCGTGACGGGCGTCCTGATCGTCCCGAGCGGCGTACCCCAGGATTACTGGGCGAGGATTCAAGAGGTCAGAGACGCCATTCTTGACTTCCGCTCATCGCGCAAGCCCGCGTACGCGTACATCGAATATGGAGGCGAACGCGAATACTACCTTGCGACCGCGTGTGAGCGAATTTTCCTGATGCCGACCAGTCCCCTGGACCTCACAGGGCTTGCCAGCTACGAGGTGTTTCTGCGCGGCACGCTCGACAAGGTTGGCGCGTATCCGGACATTCATCACATCGGCGACTACAAGACGGCGGCAAATCAGCTGACGGAAACCACGTTTACACCGGCGCATCGCGAGATGACGGAGTCGCTCAACCACGACCTTTTCGGTCAGCTGGTTGCGGACATCGCCAAGGGCCGCGGCAAAAGCGAGGCGGACGTTCGCGCCCTCGTTGACCAGGGTCCGTTTCTGGCCGAGGCGGCTCGCAAAACCGGGCTCGTCGACGAGTTGGCGTACGAAGATCAGATTGACGACTTCGTTGGCACCGGCAAGCGCAAGATGAGCCTTCTCGACGGGTTTGGCTATGCGCGCGGACGTGGGCCTCGCGTGAGCCTGCGTACGAGTCCGCGTGTGGGCGTCATTTCGGTAGCCGGAACCATTGCTTCGGGCCGAGGTGGCTTCGATCCGTTGTACGGCGGGATTGCCGGGTCCGATCTAATCGTGGAGCAGATTCGCCGTGCGCGAAGCGATTCGTCGCTGCGCGCGATCATCGTGCGCATCGACAGTCCGGGCGGATCCACGATTGCGTCGGACGTTATCTGGCGGGAGTTGGCAATTACCCGTCGACAGCAACCGGATCGCCCAATTGTCGTGTCGATGTCGAACCTTGCCGCATCAGGCGGGTACTACATTGCCATGCCGGCACACGAGATCGTTGCGCTACCAGGGACGTTGACCGGCTCGATTGGAATCTACGGCGGAAAGTTCACGACTGCGGGTACCTATCAGAAACTTGGGATGAACATCGAGTCCGTCAGCAGCGGTCGCCATGCCGAGATGAACTCCCCGGTCCGTCCGTTTACCGAATCGGAACGCGGCAAACTACTAGAACAACTGGGCGCCTTCTATACCCAGTTCGTTCAGAAAGTGGCCGACGCGCGCGGCATGTCTACCGAGAAGGTGGATTCGGTGGCTCAGGGGCGTGTGTGGACGGGAAAACAAGCCAAGGAGATTGGCCTGGTCGATGAACTGGGTGGGTTCGAAACCGCCGTCAAGGTCGCCAAGCGCCGGGCCAAGATCGCAGAAAGCGCAGAAGTGGAGCTCGTGACCTTTCCCGCGTATCGGGGACTGTTCGATCTGCTTTCGCAGCAGATTGGGCAGTCGGCGCACGAACGCCTGTTGGCGCTCGCGCCCGATTTCATTCGCGTCATAGCGCCTCTCGCCATGCCGTTCCATCTGTTCCGGCGCGGCGAGGCGCTCGCGCTCGCACCTTTCTCCGTCGCGCGATAGGCTCCGGGCTTTGGGCCTAAAGCCCAAAGCCGAGAGCCCACAGCCTCAGGAAATGGCCCTCTGAACGGCTTCCTGATTCACGTCGATTCGTATCTTCTGTCTGGCTCGTTCCATGTACGACGCAAAAAAGCGGCCTCGACGTTCGTTGAGGATCTCATCGCGGAAGGTTGGTTTGGCCGAGTTGAATTCCTCCGGCTTCATTTCCTGACGCTCGACAACCTTGATGACGCCGTATGCGCTCTCGGACGCGACGGGACCGCTGACACCACCCACCGGGAGAGAGAACGCGGCTTTGTCGGCGGCAGGACTGACGCCAAGCGTGGGTAGCACGGAGTCTCGTGCAACCAGTTCCGTGGTCTGGGTTTCGAAGCCCGCCGTCTTGGCGGCCTTGACGAAATCCGGCGCTGTTTGCAGGGCCGTCGCAAGCTCTGTCGCCTTCTGCTTGGCCAGCTCGCCGGCCTTTTGCTTGACGATATCCGCTCGAACGCGGTCTTTGACCTCATCCAGTTTGGGGAGGTGCGCGGCTTCCTTGCCGGCAAGCACGAAAAAGACTTCGCCTCTGGACGCTCGAACCGCGCCGCTCACGTCGTTGTCGCCCATTTGAAAGGCCCGGTCCGCGACAGCCGGCGCCAGTCCCAGGCCCGGGACCAGGTCGTTGCGGCCGAAGAATCCCGATTCCTGGATGGCCAATCCCTGCGATTTGGCCGACCGTTCCAGGTCGGCTTTCGTGCGAATTTCACCTTCCAACCGCTGTGCGAGCTGGCCGAGTTGCTGTGCGGCCGCGTCGGCCCGGAGCTGTTCCATGATCTGCTGGCGAACCTCGCTCAGCGGCTTTACGGATCCGGGTTTCTTGTCGACGAGCTTGATGATGTGAAACCCGTATTGTGTCTTGACAAGATCGCTGATCTGTCCAGGCGTCAGTTTGAACGCGACGTCTTCGAATTCCGGGACCATGCGCCCCCTGGTAAAGAAGTCCAGATCGCCTCCCTGATCGCGGTTGGCGTCGTCGTCGGAGTACTTCTTGGCCAGCCCGGCGAAATCGGCGCCGGCGCGCGCCTGCTTTAGTACATCTTCGGCGGTGGCGCGCACCTCCTCTTCGTTTTTGCCCTCGGTTCGCAACAGGATGTGACTGGCGCGGATTTCCTCCTGGGTCGTGTACTCCGGGCTGCGCCGGTTGTACTCGGCCTGAATCTCCGCATCAGTAACGGTTGACTTGGCCCTTGCGGTTTCCAGGTCCAACAGCATGTAACGAATCTTGCGTCGCTCGGGGATTCGGTACTTTTCCTTGCCGGACTCGAAGGCAGAAGTCATCTCGCTTTCAGAAACCGTGACCTGACTGTCGAATCCGCTGATCGGCAGACTCACGATCTGCAGCTTCACCTTTTCGTTGCGACGGCGATATTCCTGTTGGAGCTCTTGATCGGTAAGAGAAATCCAGCCGGTGAGCGTGGCGCGCAGCTTTTCGAGGACCAGCGCATTGCGAATCTGATCTTCGAACTGTCGCGGGGTCAGCGGTGGGCGTTGCACTCTCAGGAGTTCGCGATAGCGCGCTTCGCCAATGAACTGGCCGTTTTCCTGCAGGCCAGGCATTGACAGGATGCGGCCTCTCACTTCTTCGTCGGTGACGCTGAGCCCCAGCCGATCGGCTTCGGCCAGCTGCACGCGCTCTTCGATCATCTGCTGCAGGATCTGCTGCTCGATCTGAAGCTGCCGGAGCATCTGATCGGTGAGATTGCCTCCATAGGCGTTGGAGTAGGCCTGCAGCTGCAGCTGATAGCGGTTTCGGAAGTCGGTCCCGCTGATATCTCGAGACCCGACACGCGCGACGCGGCCCGACACGGCCGTTCCGCCAACTGCATCGGTCGAGCTGAGAAAATCAGGGATGTAGAACACGACGAACGTGAGCACCACGAGAGCCAGGCTCCATTTCAGCCAGTTCTTGTGGCGCCGCATCCGGTCAAGCATCGTCATGAGGCAGTCCTTCTCTTCCGCACGTCACCTGGAGCCTCGAATCGTTGCCCGCGCTGCTGACACGGGTGCAGCCACTGCCAACTGTCCGACGCCCACTGACACATTCGCAATTTAGAGCCGATAACTTCGGGCGAGCCGGGTGCGACCTGGTGAGCCGGTGTCGTGTCCATCCGGCGCACAACTGCTGATCGTACGCCAAGAAGTCGCATGCTGGCAAGCACTTACCTCGTCGGCGCCGCCCGTCACGAGGCGCGCACGGTGCGTTCGAAGACGAGCGGCACCTACGCGGGGCGACACGGTTTTTCAACAGGGCCATATGGTATATTTGCGTGGTTTAGAAGCACTTAGAGGATTCCGGTCCTCACGAGTCCAATGCCCGAACGTGTGCGGTTAAAGCCTGACACGCCGCACCCCGGGCGCCAGAAAGGGAGAGACCGGCAGGCTGCCGTGTCCCTTGCGGTGTATCACGCGGGAGACGGTACAGATAAGCACCTATCGCGCCTGCGCCGCGCTGGCCGATTCCGACTGGCGTACTTTTCCCCGCGTCGCACGATGACCGCCCACTCGCTCACGGCCTTTGACGGCGTGCTCTGGGAGCTCTCGCCCGAACATCAGCCGGATCGCCGCCATGTGGCAGCAATTGCCCGCCGCTTACCTGTCGTTTCGTACTCGGCGGCCGGCGGCCGGAGTGTGGTCGATCTGTCCCGTCGGCTGGGCTTCACCACCCATTTGAAAGCGCCGCTCTCCCCAACCGATGTACGCGGGCAGTTGGGCCGCGCCAAAGGCATGGACCTGTTTGCGCGGATTCGCTCAACACAGCGAGGACTCCGCACCAAGCTGGCAGGTCGCGAGGCGCTGGTCGAAATCGTGCGCGCCGTGAACTCGACGCTCGATCCCAAGAAGATTGCCGACGCGCTGCTCGACCGCATGGGAACCTGGTTCAACGTGCCGTACTGGGCCGTGGTGGCTATCCACGAGTCTGGAGAAATGGCCACGGTTGCCGATCGTGGGGTCTCGACGCTGCTCGAATCGCGCCTTACCGATGTCGCGCTCTGGGTGAGCGAGCATGGTGAAGAATTCACCGCGCCGAACCTAGCCGAAGATCGCCGCGCACAGACCGAGCAGCCCGCCTCTGTGATTGGCCTTCCGCTGCAGTGTCGGTCTCGCACGGTTGGCGTGGTTGTCCTGGCCGCTCCAGGCGCGTCGTCTCAGGATCTGCGATGGACATCCGCGTTCCGAACCGTTCTGCGATCGGCTCTCGAACCGGCGGCATTTGCGCTGGACAACGCGTTGATGTTCCAGCGCACGCAGGCGCTTTCGGTCACCGACGACCTGACGCAGCTTTACAATTCGCGATACCTCAATCAGGTGCTGCGGCGTGAAACCAAGCGGGC
>DATBJG010000171.1:0-3240 GCA_036556585.1 Vicinamibacterales bacterium | reverse complement strand
CAGTCCGGTACGTAGGCCGGACCTTCAGGTCCGGCACGGCAGCCCTATCAGGCAGGCAATTGTTTGAGAAGCGCCCTGGCCTTTCGGAACCAAGGGCGTTCCCGCCGTCGCAGATATCCCGGCATGGTAGGTTTCTTGGCGAGAATTTTCTGTGCCCATTCCCGCGCCTCGGCTGTTCGTTGTTGGGCGGCCAGGAACGAAGCGTAGTTGTAGTAGGTTTCCGACAGAGTCGAGATGTCGGTTGCCGCCTTGAACAGTTGTTCGGCGCGCTCGGGCTGTCCCGTCTTACCCAGTGAGTGTGCCAAGACTCCAATCGCGCGATGGAAGTCGTACTTGGGATCGCGGGCCACGACACGCTCGAGGTCGGTAACTGCTGCGGGAAAATCCTCTAAAGCCGATGCCGCAAGCCCGCGTCTATAGATCGCATGAAGTGAATCCGATCGCGGAGAGATGACTTTGTCATAGAGCTCTCGCGCGCGGGCGAACTTGCCTTCGTCCAGGTACAGATCCGCCAGCTCTTCCAGGTTGCCAACTGACGGATTGTCGAGAACGATGGTTTCGAGCTCGCGCATTCGGCGGCGGCGGGAGAGACCGGTCAGCGAACTCCGCAGCAGCGCGGCATCGGGGACGACTTCTGCGACGATGTAGACGAGGGCGCCAAGCCCGCCGCCAATGATGATGATCCAGAGCCAGAAATTGTCGGGTCGCCGCCGTGCAAAGTGCAGGATCGCGAGGGCCTGCAACACGAGTCCCCACGGATAGAAGAGACCAATGAACCCCATGCTGCAGTTTCGCGACTATAGCACGCGAAACGCCGCGAAAAAGGGGTCGGGAGTCTTTTCCTCAGCGTCGCAACCTTCAGGCCGCAGGGAAAAGACTCCCGACCCCTTTTTCTTTTCCTAATCCGCATAGATTGCAACCAGAAGAAAAAACACACCGAGTGCCGCGCCGGCACCTGCTGCGGTCCCGGCCGCAATGGCTTTGCCCAGATTCGCACCACGGTCGATCTCTGCGTCGACGATGCGGTTGAGTTCGATCCTGAGCGGAGGTTCGGGAAGACGCGTATTCACTCGCACGACAACGGCATCCTCTTCGACGCCCATGAGCGTTGCCTTGATCTTGCGACCATCTTCCAGTTTCAATCTGGTGTTGGTGCCAATCGGCAGCTTCTTGACGAACTCTCCCGCCACCGTCGAGTTCCATCCCGGATTCTGGTCGCTGGCGAAGGCCGGTGCGCTGACGTTGAGCACGAACACTCCAACCAAAACCAACGCGGTAATTGTCTGCATAAGCGGTCTCCTCAAAAATCAACACCAAAGCCGCAGCCGAGCGTCACGGTCCTCACACCGCCCCGCAGTCCGACGGTCATGTCCGTCCGAAAGAACGCGCGCTCGCTGACGTAGCCTTTGAATCCACCTCCAACAAACGGCACGGCCTCCATTTCTGTCGCCGGTCCAATCGTGCGCGCCGGTTCGACCATCACTGAATACGGTGGGACCCGAAGCGTCTGATAACCCGGTTCTCGCTCTTCCGTGTGGCGGACCCAGGAAAACGCAATGCCGACCGACAGGTGTGGATGAAATCGGGCGTTGTGACCGAACTGGTACTGCTGGGCCAACCTCAGGTTGTGGGTTGAATACAGGTGGGCCACCGACGTGTAGACGCCCGCGGGGGACACCCCCGAGCCCCACAGCCGACCTTCGCTGGTCAGACCGGCATCAATTTCGGTCTTGAGGTGTTCGGTCCAGTAGTAGCCGACAGCGACGGATCCATTCCACGTGTGATACCAGTCATCGTACGTGTCAGGCTGATTCTCTTTTGCTCCCCACAGGCCAACCGACCACGAAACGTCTCCGCGCGGCAGCTGGGGTGCTGCCCGGTCCGTTTGGGCCCGAACCAGCCCTGTGAAAGCCAGGATTCCAACAAGCGTCAAGACGACCGTTGTGCGGCTGCTCCCCATACCCCGATATGCGCCAACGGCGTTTCGAGTGGCTCAGGCGGATCTAGTGGCTCAGGCGGGTCTAAAGACCCGCCTCTACCGAGTTCGAACATGCTGCTAAAATGCAACCCATGAAACGTGAAATTGTGCTCGGCCTGGTCATTGCCCTCGGCGGGCTCTCGATGGCGGGTGCGGCGGTGCAGGCGCCGCAAACGGGGCTGTCGGCTGCTGCCGTCGAGGCCACGAAAATCGAGAAGGTCAAAGACAATCTCTACAGCATTACCGGTTCGAGTGTTGCCGACCGGAACGCGTTCAGCGGGGGCAACACGGCGGTGTTCATTACCGACAATGGGGTCGTCATCGTCGACACCAAGCTGCCGGGATGGGGTCAGGTGATTCTCGATCGGGTCAAGTCCGTGACCAACAAACCCATCACGACGATCATCAACACGCACACGCACGGCGATCACACGGGCAGCAACGAGTTCTTTGGCACGACGGTCGAGACCATCGTGCAGGAGAACACGAAGGCAAACATGGAGAGGATGGACGCCTTCAAAGGCGAAAAGGCCAAATTCCTGCCGAAGAGAACCTACAAGGACAAGCTGTCAATCGGGAAAGGCAAGGATCAGATCGATCTGTATTACTTCGGTCCCGGGCACACCAACGGCGATACGTTCGTGGTCTTCCCCGCGCTGCGCACGATGCATATGGGCGACATGTTTCCCTGGAAGGATGCGCCGTTCATCGATCGCGCGAACGGTGGAACAGGTGTGGAGCTTCCAAAGACGCTCGACCGGCTCCTGAAGGGTGTGACGAACGTCGACACCATCATTGGCGGTCACCTGCCGGTTCAGCAGTGGAAGGCTCTGCAGGAATACCAGCGATTCAACGCCGATCTGCTGGCAGCAACCCAGTCTGCCATCAAGGCCGGCAAGAGCGTGGACGAGGCCGTCACGTCAATCAACCTGACGAGCAAGTATCCCGGATACGAATCCATGCGCGTCAAAGCCGCCGTGGAGGCGATCTACGACGAGTTGAAGAAATAGACGTCCGGCTAAAGCCGGACGCTACATTCTCCGGACGCTACATTCTCCGGACGCTACATTCTATGGTCGTGATTTCGCGTGCGCCGCTTAATGGCTGGCAGGCGTAGCGTCCGGCTTTAGCAGGCGTAGCGTCGCGCTTTAGCAGGCGTAGTAGCGTCCGGCTTTAGCCGGACGTCAGACGTCAGGGCTTTGCTGGCGGCCCCGCGCTCTTCAGCAGCTTTTCGAACCGGAGCAGGTTGTCGTTGTTGTTCT
>DATBJG010000170.1:0-10107 GCA_036556585.1 Vicinamibacterales bacterium | reverse complement strand
TCGGCCACGACTGCCCCCGAAGCCGGCGTCGATCGGCGTTTCCCGGTCCAGCGCTTCGTCACGGTCGACTGGAACAACCCGCTCAGCAGCCGCGTGCTGCTCGAGGCGAGCGGAATCCACCGCGTCGAACGGTGGGGCGGCATGCACCTGCAGACGGGCAAGGGGGACAATATCAGTGGGCTGACACCGGGCATGACGGGCGTTGTTGACAACCCGTCGAAGTTCAATGGCGCGAGCTTGTCGTACCGCGCGAATACGGGTGCCGGGTACAACAACTCGTGGAACTGGAACATCCACTATCGGGCGGCGCTGTCGTACATCACCGGCAGCCATGTGTTCAAGTTCGGCTTCAACAATGCCTACGGCCATCACGAGAACACGACCTACGCCGATCCGTCCACGCCGTATACGTTCCAGTTTGCCAACGGCAGTCCGACCCAGATTACCTATCGGATCGTGCCTCGTACTGTCCAGGTCAACGTGGATCGCGACCTGGGATTCTTCGCGCAGGACAAATGGACGACGGGCCGGTGGACGCTCGCAGGCGGGATCCGCTACGACCACTTCAAGAACAGCTTCCCTGCGCAGTCGATCGCGCCGACGACCCTCGCGCCGTTCCTCAACGTGTCATTCCCCGAGATCAACAACCTCAGCTGGCACGATATCACCCCGAAGCTCGGCGCGACCTACGATCTGTTCGGCAACGGGAAGACGGCGCTGAAGGTGACGCTCAACAAGTATCTGGAAGGTCTGGGGACCACCGGGTTCGGGCCCGCCCAGGTGACCGATGCGCCCAATCCAATCCTCCGGCTCAACACCACAACCACTCGCACCTGGGGCGATGCCGACAACGACTTCGCGCCCGATTGCGACCTGCTGAACTACCTGCCCAACGGCGAGTGCGGGGTTCTCTTGAACGCGGCCATCTTCGGTACGGTGCAGCCAGGGACCAGCTACGATCCGGATCTGATGACTGGCTGGGGAAAGCGGGCCTTCAACTGGGAGTTCACGACAGGCGTGAACCACGAAATCATGCCCCGCGTGTCGCTCGACGTCCAGTATGCACGGCGGTGGTACGGCAACATCCGAGTGACGGATGACCTCGCGGTTGCCCCCGGGGACTACCAGCAGTTCACCTTCGTGACGCCCAGCGACCCGCGGCTTCCGGACGGCGGCGGCAAAACGCTCACGGCGTTCGACATGACGCCGGCGGCGGCTCTGAGGGCCGTCAACTATTTCGTCACGCGGTCGAATACCTACGGAAAACAGACCGAGCACTTCGACGGGATCAACGTGTCGGTTAACGCCCGGCTCCAGAATGGCCTCATCGTGCAAGGTGGCCTGGGCCCGGGACGCGTTGTGACGAACGACTGCGAGGTCGTGGACGACCTGCCGGAAATGCTGCACACCTTCTTCGGCAACCCGACGCGGACGTTCGTGTTTGCCGCAAGAACGCAGGAGCGCTGCGAACAGAACAACGGCTGGCGAACATCGATCCAGGGCCTGGCCGCTTACACCATCCCGAAAATCGACGTCCAGGTCAGCGGGACCTTCCAGAACCTGCCGGGCGTCGTTGTGGATGCGAATTCCCTCACGCTTGCCGGAAGCACCACGCTTGGCCGCGGCTTTGCCCTCGCGCCATTCAGGTTCTTCAATATCACGCAACCCGGCGATCTCTACGTCGAGCGGTTGAATCAGATCGACTTCCGCGTGTCGAAGATCTTCCGGATTGGCACGACCCGGACGAACATCAATTTCGATTTGTACAATCTGTTGAACGCCAACTCGGTCCTGACGGAGAACTTCACCTACGGTGCGGCCTGGCGGACGCCGCAGTCGATCCTCCTGCCGCGCCTCTTCAAAATTGGGGCGCAGTTTGATTTTTAGGCGCTGACGCGCGTTCTCGGGGTTCGGGATTCGGGATTCGAAGATCATTCTTCGAGCCTGCGTCCCGAATCCAAAATCCCGACTCCCCAACACCGCGAATCCCGACTCCCGTCCCCATTGACTTTCTCTTCCCGACGATGGCATCGTCGTCGCAGGGAAGAGAAAGCGGTGGAAGGTTGTGGGCGTGAAACGTGCGGCGGTGAGGATGAAGTATATGACGACGATCGAATACTTGAACACTCCAGAAACGGCGAACCCGCAGGAGCTGATCTACGGTGTGCTGCGAGCCGCCGATGCGCCGGCGCCCAGCCATCAGGCTGCGGTGGGCGACCTGTTTCTTGCGCTCGCGATGCATACGCGTGAGCGAGGCGACGGCGACGTGTGGCTCTCGCCGATCGACGTCATCCTTGACGAGGAACGCGCGCTCGTGGTGCAGCCAGATCTCCTTTTCATCTCCAACGAGCGTCACGAAATCGTGGGTGATCGCATTCGCGGTGCGCCGGACCTCGTCATCGAAGTTCTTTCCCCCAATCCTCGAATCGGTCACCTGGATGAGCGCATCGGCTGGTTTGCACGGTATGGTGTGCGCGAATGCTGGCTGCTCCATCAGTTTGCCCGCCGAATCGAGGTGCTCGTCTTCGAGGCGGGCCGCGTGTCGGATCGGCGGCTGTTCAACGAAGCGGAGCAGATTCGATCCACGGTTCTGCCAGGTTTCCAGCAGACCCTCGGCGCGATTCTCAGATGGACGAGCTAGACAGCGGGGATTGGCGAGTGGTGATTGGTGATTAGCGAATCGGTGGTGATGGGCGGTTGGTGATTGGGGATTGATTGGTGATTACGGCCAGCACCAGATCCCCGAGCTGTTCTGCCGTGAACGCATTGCCCTCGATATTGGCCACGAGGGTGCCGGCACGATCGATAACCGCGGTGTGCAGCAGGTGATTCATCAACCCTTCCTCTGGAAACGCCTCCTGCCCGAACAACGCGCAGACTTGTCGGACATCGGCCACGCCGCCCGTCAGGAAGCGCCAGCCAGGCCTGGCACCCCAGCGCTCGGCATAGGAGGTCAGCACCTCCGGCGTATCCCGCTCGGGATCGAACGTGATGGTCAGCAGCACGACGTCGCGGCCGAGATCGCTCGAGAAGCGCTTCTGGAGCGCGCCGAAGTTGTTCGACATCCGGAGACAGAACTGCGGGAGGGCACACCGGGTGTAGACGAAGTTCACAACCACGACCTTGCCGGCGAGACTCGACAATGCCACTCGACGCCGGGCCTGATCGATGAGCGTGAAATCCGGCACCTTGGCACCAATCGCCACCGGCGGAGTCGACACGCCGGCCAGGCGCTTCATGGCGGCCAGCCTTCGAGCCGCGCTTGGATCCCTTTCGACAGTCTCGTAGCGACGCACGATGATTTGGGTCGCGTATGCGCTGAGGTCGCCGACGACCAGCTTGAATTCCACGATGGCGCCGGGAACGAGCGCCTTCAGCTCCTCAGCCTGGCGCACTTCAAACGGCATGGTCATCGCGTCCATGAATCCCTCAATTCGTTCGTGCGACACCGTGAACGATTTCGCAGCAGGATTCACGCTCAACACCATGCCGCTGACCGGGTACTCCTTCTCCGCGGTCGCCCCGGCAGGATCGCCGGCGAGCAATGTCGCCACCAGGGCGGCGACGGCTCCAGTGTTCCTACTGAGCACGACGCCTCCCAAGCGGCAGTGGCTGTCGATTCACACGTGTGTAGGTGTCGGTCATCTCGCGAATCTCGACCACCTGGTTCTTCGGGACCGCGGTGAACGTCTGACGCGTGCCGCTTGCCGGCCACCGGACCTCGAGTTCAACAACTTGTGCGGCCTTGCCGAGCCCAATGTGCTGTTCGAACGGCGAGGCGCCGAAGGAGCCACCGCTCGTGACCGTCCGGTAGATCGACCGGCGTGTGCCGCCGGTCTGTTCGACGGTGACCTTAATACGAGCGCCGATCGCCGCGCGGTTTGACTTTACGCCCACCAGTTTCACCCCGAGCCAGTCGTTGCCGTGGCCCGGATTTTCGAACAGGCGAAACGCATGCGCATCCCCCGGCGTGGCACCGCCAACCTTGAACACGATTTCCTCATCCCCGTCGCCATCGAGGTCGGCGAAGGCTACGCCGTGGCCCTTGTGCATTTCACCCGTGCCGGACGAGACGGTCACATCAGCGAATGACTGACCTCCCCGGTTTCGCAGCAACATGCTCGGCACGAGTGAAACATAAGAGGGGCTGCCGGTACCCAGATAGATGTCCAGGAACCCGTCGTTGTCGATGTCGCCGAAGTTGGAGCCCATCGGCATCAGGGACTTGGCGAGCCCCGCGGCCTGCGTCACATCGACAAAGCGTCCGTCGCCAGTGTTGCGGTAGAGCTTCATCGTTCCGCCATTCAGCGGCAGCCCGAGATAAGACCGGGCCGTCTCCTCGAGCGACAGGAAGAAGCTGGCGGCGAACAGATCGTCCCAGCCATCGTTGTCGTAGTCGAAGAACCAGGCCGGAAATCCCCGATCGGCGCCCGGTACGCCCGCGGCCGTTGCCACCTCGGTGAAGGTCAAGTCGCCGTTGTTGCGGTACAGAAAGTTGCCGCCCCGGAAGTTCGACACGTAAAGGTCGGCGAGTCCGTTGTTGTCGTAGTCGCCGGCGGTAACGGCTTTGGTGAACGCGGATCGCTGCACACCGGCAGAGGCCGCAATGTCCACGAAGGTGCCGTCGCGCCTGTTGTGAAACAGCTGCGCCGGCGCATCCTCGTTGCCGACGAACAGGTCGATCCAGCCGTCGTTGTCGATGTCGGCCCACGCCGACGTCTGGGTGCTCGTCACCGGCGTCAGCAGGCCGGCTGCCGCCGTCACGTCAGTAAAGGTGCCGTCGCAGTTGTTACGCAGCAGTGACTTACGCTGTGCGAGTTCCCAGCCACCGCGCATCAGCAGCACGTCGCGGCAGCCGTCGTTGTTGTAGTCGGCCTGATTCACGTTGAGGCCGCCCAGCTGCCCGCTCAGGCCGGCCTGCGCGGTCCGATCCACGAACATCCCGTTCTCCTCGCGACGGAACAGCTGCATTGGCGCACAGTGATCCGAGTTTGAGGTGAGAATATCCAGGCGGCCGTCATTGTCAAAGTCGTCGACGACAACCCCGCCGGCCGAGGAGAACGAGCGGACTCCGCTCGCCGACGAAACGTCGCGAAAGCGTCCCACGTCCTCGGGCGATGCGAAAGCTGATGGAGGAATCCGGTACCGGGCTGGCACCCGCGTCGGGTATCCGCCCGTCGCCATGTGTGCCGCGTTCAGCAGCCATTTCACCTCGAGGTCTTCGGGATTGCGGTCGAGCAGCGAGAGAAAGCGCCGCTCACCAGCCATGAAATCCCCGGTTCTTGCCAGTGGAGCGGCCGATTGCAGCGACAGCAGGCAGCGATCTCCCGGCTCGGTGTAAAGCCCGTTGTCCATCTCGGCTTTGTGCAAGTGAGCGACGCCGAGCACTTGCTCGTGGTCCGACACGGTCGCAGGGTTGTGCGCGATTGCCAGGCGATGGGCCTCCCCGTACTCCTTCAGCGCCAGCTCCATGTGCCCTGTGTACGCGTGCAGGTTTGCCAGGGACGCGTGCCCATCAATGATGTCGAAGAGCGTGATGTTGGCGCTTCGATTCTCCGACTCCTGTGCGAGGGCGCGGGAAAGAACCATCTTGTACCGATCAATTGCCTGTTCACGTAACTGGCAGATCAGACCGGGATCCTGGTTCCAGTCCTCTGGCTTCTCGAGGCTGACCACAGCCGTTTGAACATCTGTCAGGCCGTCGACACTGATTGTCGCCTTCACACCGGCGACCGCAGACAGGGTGAGGTACTCGGTGCTGCGGGCCGACGCGACGGCTTCGGCTGCAACGCGCTGAACGACCGCAAAGCCGGTCGGTACCGTCAGCACCCCCCTGACTTCTCCGGCAGGCAAGTTCCGTAAGGCGTCTCGCAGCTCCGCGCGAAGCTCCGACAAGGCGATCGGCCCAATCAGACCGCCGCGTGCCGCGGAGGGGTCGAGCGACTCCGCCCTGGCGAGCGTGGCAAAGTCCTCCCCCTGTCTCCCCCGCACCGCCAGTTGCTCGGCCCGTTCAGCCGAGCTGACCACAATGATTCTGAACGTGACTTGAGTATCGTCGGTCACCGTCTGGGTAGATTGAGCAGCCGCGCCCAGACCTAACGCACAGATCACAAAGCTCAAGAGCAACAAACCGGTACCACAACCGCTCGTTCTTGCCATTCCGCGTATCATAACCTGCGTGAGACTCGACGGCCGGGGTCGCTAAACCGGCGGTCGACACGAAGCGGCCTCGTACCTTGGCATCTCACTCTTGAGGCGTGCAGTCTCCACCGCACTTGCTGCCCGCTCGGCGTCAGTGATAGCGCGGCGTATCCACTCCGCAGCCTCCATACAGCGCCCCAGCTCGGCCAGCGCCAGGGCGACCGTCTCACCGTGCACAGCGGTTGGCTGAGCCATGTACACGGTCATAGCAAGCTCGAGGGCGCGGCTGCCATCGCGAATTGACAAATCGGGCGCCGCGGCCAGCAAGCGCGCCAGCGTCGTTGCGGTTGGCGTGCGATCGGGGAACAACCGGTACGACCGGTCCAGCAGATCACGTGCCTCCCGGTATCGAGCCCGCTCTGACAACATGATTGACAAGCCGAGAACAGTCCCTTCGTCACCTGGATCGCGCGACGTTGCCTTGAACAAAACAGCCATAGCCTCTTCGGCTCTCCCTAACCTCAATAAGGCACGTGTCAGGACGTTGGTCGCTTCGGAGTGGTCTGGTGTCTCGTCGACCACCTTTTTCAAATGATCGACAGCGTCCGCATACTGCCCCTGGCTGGCAAGCAGCAGGCCCAGGTTCAAGTGTGCGCTGAGATTTGCCGGATCGAATCGCAGCGACGCACGCAGCTCTCGCACGGCGCCTTCAGTGTCGCCGAGACGCGCCATCGCGGACGCCAGATTGATGCGTGCGTTCGCGCTCTCCGGCGCCGCTTCGACAGCCTTGGAGAATGCATCCTGAGCATCCTTATATTGACCGCCCTGGAACGCTAATCGTCCCTGGATCAGGTGAGCACGTTCTCCCCGGAGGAGATCCTGCAGGCCTTCCACAAGCGGATCGACGGGTCGGATGTCGCCGGAGCCCACCTGTTGAAGGTGTGCCTGCGCACGGTCGAGTTGACCGAGGGCCCGATAGGCCATCGCGAGGGAGTAGTGAATCCGCGTTGCCTGCGGCACGCGCTCGAGCGCTGCCTCAAACTCCCGGATAGCATCTTTGTACCGGCTCTCGACCAACGCGAGATCCCCAAGCCTGCTCAGCGCGGCCGCCGGGAATCGGTCGAGGGACGCCTGAAATCGCGTTCGGGCTTCCGCGCGCCGATTCAGGCGGAGGTACACGTCGCCGAGATAGAGGGTTGCGATGTAATCGTCAGGTTTGGCGATGAGCGCGGCATCGTAGAACCCGAGGGCATCCTCGAGTCGACCGGTCTGTTGATGAAGGTAGCCGAGGAGATGAGACCATCTGTAGTCGTCTGGTCTCAGGCGACTGGCGTTCTTGTAACACGCCTCGGCCGCATCGAACATTTCGTAGGCATGGTAGAGCTGGCCCAGCGTTCCGTATGCTTCGGCGGTCTCCGCACGCCCTAGATCGGGTTTGCCAAGCAGGCCGGCAACCGACCGTTGAACCTCACGGATTTGATCAGCAACCGACGATTCGAGTGAGTCGAGCGGAGGCAACGGAACCGGCACGAGGTTCGGTCTGGCAGGCGGCAGCGTCGCGGGACCCGGCGCTTGCAACGCCGAAACAGGTGCCATGCATACGCTGACCAAAGCGACCCAGCCCACCAGCAAACGCCTCATGTACCGTCCTTCGCGACCCTTTGGGTCCGCCGGGCATCATCGCGGAGCTTTGCCTGATTCCAGCACCCAATATCGATTGACAGCCAGATTCTTGAACTCTTCGGCCTTGCCACCTGTCCAGTGCACTCGAACTGTCTGAGGCGTCGCGGTTTCTCCAAGACCGAACAGGACCCGCGGATCGCTCGCCGAGCAGTAGCTGCCATCGGTCTGGACGCGCCGCCAGACGGAGCGGCCGTTCGGGCGGACGAGCTCGACGCGTGTTTGCACCGCGTCGCGGAGAAGACGTGAGTCGACAACCCGAACTCCCATCCAGTGTCGGAGGTGCCCGACGTCGTTCAGCAACACCTGCGTCCGGCCGCTGTTGTTGAACACGACCACATCGGAGTCGCCGTCATTATCAAGATCACCCACGGCGGCGCCGCGGCCGACCTCGAGCCCATCGAAGGCCGGTCCCGCCGATCCCGTCACGTCCACGAATTTTCTTCCGCGGTCGTTCCGCAGCAGTTGCTTGCGCTGCTTGAGTGGGTACGGATCCCCCTGTCGCACGAGATTTCCCAACTGCCTCACTGCGCCATTGACGATGAGCAGATCGAGCCATCCGTCGTTGTCGTAGTCGAGATATCTCGTGCCGAAGCCGGTAAAGCCAAGTCTGAACAAGCCCATCTCGATTGTGCGGTCCTCAAAAAGCCCGGGGGCCGTCTGGGAGTAGTAGGTGTTTGACTCGTTGTCCAAATTGGTCACGAAGAGGTCCTCATCTCCGTCGCCATCGATATCAGCCAGGTCCACCCCCATGCTCCCTTGAGCCTGTCCCATGCGGTTGACCGCCACGCCTGCAAGGAGTCCTTCATCTTTAAAGGCTCCAGTCCCGCGCTGATTGATGAAGAGGTGATTGGGGTCGCCATCGTTAGCCACGTAGAGGTCGATCCAGCCATCGGCGTTCACGTCAGTGGCCACGACCCCAAGTCCGCGGCCCAGCGATCGCGTGATGCCCGATTGCACGGACACATCCGTGAAGGTGCCATTGCCGTTGTTGTGAAAGAGCTGCGCGGGTAACGGATCGTACACGACGGGATTGCAGTAATCGCGCGCGCTGGTCTTGGAGAAGCACTCACGTTTCATCTCGAGACCGAAATGGACGTAGTTGGCCACGAGCAAGTCGAGCCATCCGTCGCGGTCATAGTCGAAGAAGGTGGCGCTGGCCCCCCACCGGGGACGCTGATCGCGCGGATCATTCACGGGACGCGGATTACGCGGATTGGACGGATCATTCTCAATGGGACGCGGATTGCGCGGATCGTTCCCAACGAGAGCCGGATCTCGCAGATTCGGTTCGATCCTCGATTTGACCGTGACATCGCTAAATGTGCCGTTGCCGTTGTTGCGGAACAGCTGGCTCGGTCCCATGTTCGTTACCAGAAGGTCGACCCAGCCATCGTTGTCAATGTCGCCGGTGGCTGCGCCCATGCCGTAGCCAGTGGCGGTAATACGGCTCTGAGCCGTCACGTCCGTAAAACGCGGGCGACCCGCCTTGCCCTTTACCAGGTCGTTCCGAAAGAGTCGACTGCCTGGCGGAACCGCAGCTGTTCCCGGTTGAGCGCCCCGATGTGAACCGGGCTTGAGCGCGGTGCCCTGGACCGCGAAAACGTCGAGGTCGCCGTCGTTGTCGTAGTCGAACAGCGCCCCGCCCGAACCGGTCACTTCCGGGAGCAGCAAATCTCCCGTGGCCCCGTTGTCGTGGACGAAGTCGATTCCGGACTCCTCGGTCACGTCAACAAAGAGTCGTGCTCCACTCGATTGACCGGCCCGGGACCCAGCAACCACCGTGAGGGACGCCGCGCAGAGGCAGGTAAGACAGCCAATCAAGGCGGTTCGGGCCGGGCAGTGAAGACGTCCCATGGACGGATTCTACCGCCTGTGGCGCAGCCGATGGGCCGGGGGGAGCGCTGCGCGTCCGTCGGGGCCCCGCGAGATCCGCGCCGATCCGCGTCCCGTGAAGATCTGAGAATCCGCGCCAATCCGTGTCCCGTGTTGATCAGGGATCCCCCGGCGATCCGCGTCGCAAAATTGACAGGCTGACGAATCAGCCATTAGAGTGCTTCAAATCATTAGTGATTCGTGATTGTCGACGTATGAATCGATGGTGAGTGTCGAATGGCGACTAGCGATTGACAGGCCCTCCGGTCCGGGTTTTGGGCGGGTCATCAGACGTCCGATAATTCACGAATCACCCGATCACGAAATCGTCAGCGAATCACTACTCGCAAATCGCGAAATCCCCAATAGAATTCGGCGTCAGTGATCCTTCACATCAACCACGTCCCGCGC
>DATBJG010000169.1:0-6688 GCA_036556585.1 Vicinamibacterales bacterium | reverse complement strand
CGACCGCAGGCTGCTGAAGCCCTTGCGAAAGCGCGGAATCATGTTGCCCGGCTTGATCTCCCAGTCGTTGGTGCCGCGCCGGGTCCGGATCTGCGTCACGCTGGTCGAAAACCGGCCGTACTCGGCCGCAAACGGGTTGGGCAACATTTCCACCGACTCGACGCTGCCGCCCGGCAACTGCAAATCGAAATCGCCGGAAGACGGATCGATGAGGCTGGCGCTGCTCACCTGCAGCGCGCCCATCGTGGGCTGGCCCCCCTTCGCGCGCAACCGCCCATCGGGCCCGCGCAGCACGCCGGGTAACAGCGGCAGCAAGCTCTGGAAGTCGTCGCCTTCGAGGGGGGCTGTATCGAGCAGCGACCCGGCCAGCATGTCGCTCGCCGACACCGGCTGCACGCTTTGAGTCGGAGACGCCGGCGCGACGACCTCGACGTCGGGCGCCACGAACGTGAGCTGGATGTCGAGCAGCACCTGCGTGACGGCTCCCGCACGCACGTCAAACGGGGCCGAATCGATGGGCACGAAGCCCGGCCGGGTGGCCTTGAGCACATAGCGCCCCGGGGGAATATCCGGAAACGTGACCTGCCCCGCGCCGTCAGTGGTCGTCCGGGCGAGAACCTGATTGCCGTCGACCGACAGCAACTCGACGTCGACTCCCGAAATACGCACGGTGCCTTCGAGAACCGTGGTCGTACCAACAATTCGGCCGACGTTCGACGTGGGCTGAGCTTGTGCGGATGGCTCCTGCACAGGCGGTGCCTGCATGGCCGCCCCCCTCACAGTGGACGACAGGCACCATAGTGCCGCAACGAAGGTGGCAGTACCGGGTCGCATTCTCATCCTCGACATCGTTCGAGCAGGGGACATCATCGCTCGCCGTGGGCTAAAAGCCTATCCCACTCTTGGGGAGGGTTGGCAAATCGAGCGAGAACCGGGGTGGGCCAGGCAGGTGATTCCCGCCTGAGGCGATCGGGCCTGGGACGGGGTGTGACCAGGGCATGGCACACGTGGTCCGCGGCATCTCAACCGGTAACGGATGTGGAATGATCGATTCGTCGAGAGAGAAGGCTTCCCTGTCTGCCGCGACGCTCACTGCACGATGACGGTGGCCACCATGCCGGGATGAATCGTGCATTGATACGCAAACGTCCCCGCAGACTGAAACGTGAAGTTGAACTGCCCGCCTGGCTGAATCGTCCCGGAGTTCCAGGCACCGCCAGTCGCCGTCGACGTGTGCGCAAGGTTGTCGTTGTTCGTCCAACGAATAGTTGAGCCAACGGTCGTCGTGAGCGGATTCGGGCTGAACGCCGTTGTCGTCAAGAGTGACGCTCCAGAGACGATACTCACGGTGGCTGATGGAGTGGGGGAAGGCGCTGACGGTGAATCATCACACGCGATCAGGATTGCCAACGCGAAGATCATCAAGCTGGTCCGTATCATCATAAGAACCCCTTCATAGCTGAACAGTTGTTGCAGGCGGAAGAGATCACGCGACAGAGAGAGCAATCGGCATACCACTGAGAGCCGTCGGTGTTGTGGCGCCAGACCGCTCGGTTCTCTGTCACATTCTGGACACTTGTGAACCGAATGCCGACGCGACTCCGCGCGCCGCGATCAATCGCGGCCAATCACGACGGCTTCAGATGGGATAGTACCGGCGGGGATAACGGCAGAGCTGCAGACGCTTCAACTGCGAGCCTGATTCGCTAACGTCGCAAAGAGTCGCTGAAAGCGATCGTCTCTCCGTACAGCTTCAAACTCCGGTTCGATTCTGGCGCGGACGAGCGTGAACGCGCGCTGATCAGCCGCCGCTCGCTCGAGAAACGCAAGTGCAGTGTCGGCATCGCCTTTCAGGGCATGAGCGGCTGCGGCGTAGTACCGGGTGTACGGCTCTTCCGCACCAAGGCGCACGCGCCGATCAAAACCGTCGATTGCCGTACTGAGGGCTGCCTGACCCTGTCGGGTCTGGCCAACAGCCAGATAGGACCCTCCCAATCGCATGTTGAGCTCGACGACAACGCGATTCCGCAACCCGTGGTCCACCATCGTCAGAAACTCGAGTTCCTGACGAAACTGCTCGATCGCTTCGGTGTGCCGCCCCTGCAATGCCTCGAGGTGGCCAAGTCGCATGGATGCCCCGACGATGAGCACTCCTTCCTGTCCCGAAAGAAATGCCTGCTGCAAAGCAATGGCGCGGCGCGCAGCGGCTTCTCCGCGCTGAAAGTCGCGCAGCAACGCAGCACAATGGGACAGCTGCAACGCAAACCATCCGCCCTTGGGATTCTGCTCGAGCGCCCGTTCGTACCAGGAGGCGGCCTCGGCAAATTGCGCGCGCCCGATGAACAGGGCCCGTGCCATGGCTCCCAGAGCCCCGGCATCGGTGGGGCCCAGCTCGACTGCACGATGAAGTGCTTCGAACCCGTCGGTGTCCCGTCCCATCGCAATCAGGACCAGACCGAGCTCGCGCCAGGCACGAACTGAATCGGGCTGCAGTTCAAGAGCACGCTGCAGGCCGGCCACCGCGCGTACACGGAGCTCGCTCATCCCGAGATAGTCGGCCTTGGTAGCATAAGCGGCGCCCAGCTCGAGATGGGCGCGGGCGTGAAGGGCATCAAATTCAACCGCGCGCTCGAACAGCATCACGGCGCGATCCAGCGATTCGTACGTGTCGGCGCGCAAGTTGAGGAGCCCCTTCGAAAACGCCTCGTAGGCGCCAACGATTCCCGTTTCCTGGGGAACGACACCGCTCGGATGCGTCGCAGTACGCAGTCCCTCGGCAAGATCCCGCACAAGGCGGTCCTGCAGCTCGAAAATCTGGTCCAACCGTCCGTCAACCTTGCTGGTGTGCACGGCTTGGCCGGTGGCAACGTCCAGCAACGAAGCCGTCACCCGTACAGCCTCCGCGGCTCGCTGAAAACTGCCCGTCACAATCCAACGCGCACCAAGTTCGCGTCCGGCTCGAATCCGAAGCGTGTCATCGACGTCCCCTGTCTGGTGTCCAAGCGTGCGCATTAATTCGTGGACCCGTCCGCGCGGGACGACGGTGACACCTTCGAAGCCTCTCAAATCGGCGGTGACTGTTTCCGAAATTCCAGTGCCCAACCAATCATCCTCGGCGTTTGCACTGATATTCCGAAAATCCGTCACAGCGAGAATCGGAGGACCAGCTTCTGCAGCGGCATCGACGGCCAGGTCTCCCCGTTGCACCGCCGCTAGCGCTTTTTCTACGGCATGCAAATCGTCGTACCGATCTGACGGGTCCTTCTCCAACATCCGCCTGACGATTGATTCGACCGCGGGCAACCGAGGATCGTCAAACCGCAGAGGCAGGGGCGGCACCGGCTGCTGCAGTACCGCCTCGAGAATCTGTGCCGCGTTTTCGCCTTCGAAGAGACGGCGCCCCGCGAGGAGTTCGTACATCAGGGCGCCCAACGAAAACATGTCGCTGCGGCCATCGAGCGGCCGCCCTGTTGCTTGTTCAGGTGACATGTACGCGAGGGTGCCGACGATACTGGTGTCGAACAGGTCTGCCGCCATCGTCTCGGCATCCGGATCCATCACCGGAATCGACCATCGGGCAACCCCGAAATCGAGCACCTTGACCAACCCCGTGTCAGAAACCATCACATTGGAAAGCTTGATATCCCGATGCACGAGCCCGTGCGCGTGTGCGTCGGCGAGTGCGTCGGCGACCTGCCGACTCACGTCAACGATCGCCTCGAGTGCGAGCGGCCCCTGAGCTGCGAGCTCGGACAACGTTCGGCCGGCGATGTACTCCATTGCGATGAATCCAACGCGCGCGCCATCGCGATCGATTTCGTCGACTTCGTAGACAACGGCAACATTGGGGTGTGTCAGCGACGAAGCCGCGCGCGCTTCGGCAAGGAGCCGATTCGATGCGTCAGCCTGTTCGCTCGCCAGCTTCACCACTTTCAGCGCCACCGGCCGACGCAGGCGCAGGTCCTCAGCCCGGTACACGTCACCCATCGAGCCTGAACCCAGATGCGCGACAACCCGGTACCGGGACAGGGTTTCGCCGATGACCTGATCGGTGTCTCGCCGCGCGCGGCCTATGGCGCACATCCTCGAGCCCTCATTTACAGCCTTCAGGCGACCGGTTTGACCAGAAGCGCGCGGCTGTAAAGCAGTTCGAACCCCTGACGATGGCCATTCTCCTGGGACGTGGAGCCAGGCGATGTGGTGAGCAGCGCCAATTCACAGCCGGCTTCGTAAGCATCCGCCAGACGGCGGCGGAGCAACGCAGTTTGCACGCCACGGCGGCGGAACCCGGGCAACGTTGCGGCCCCGCACAACTGAGCGAGCCGACCGTCGAACCGAACTGTGGCCACACCGGCAACCTGCTCGCCAATCCTCGCAAAATACCTGCGAAACCCGACCGTCTCGCCGAAGCCCCGCAAAGCAGCCTCGAGGATTTCGCGCGGCGGAAGCGGCTCAGCCCCGACGCCTTGCTGATCGGGGCTCATGAAACCGGTAATGGCCACATCAAGCCATTTTGCCGCATCCCTTTCATCCATCGGCGCGATCTCGATGACACCCTCAGGCTCCCCGTCCGCGTCGCGACGATCGACAACTCTACCGAGAACGTTCTCAAAACCCTGGAGGACGTATCCGCGACGTGTCAGATTCGACGCAACATCTGGATCCGCGAGAGTGGAGACTTCGGCCTGGAGAGGCGCACCGCGCCTCTTGAACTTCTCCTCGACGGCCCGCAACGCGTCGATAGGCACCTTGCCGTCGAACCCAATACCAATCATTTTGTTCATCGGCGACGACGGCCCCGTGTAGACGGCCACGCCACCGCCAATTTCGTCGACAAACACATCCTCGTTTGCTGCTCGCGCCCGTGCTGCGTGACCGAGCGACGCGGAGAGCCGCGCTTCGGCATGGTCGATGCGGGCAGCAAGTTCAGTGGAAACGAACGTGGTCGCCATGGACTGGTCGAAGCACAACGACAGACACGGCCCCTTTCGAAGACCGATCGGTCAATTCTACTCTCCTGCCCCCGCCGACGCTTTGCGCCCCTCTTGCACTCGCCTTGGTCTTGGCGTTAGAGTGTCAACCAGGCCTTCCATGAAAATCGTCCGATGACTCCTTCGGCCGTCACGCTCTTCTCGCGCTAAGAGCGGCGTCGCGCCCTCGCCTGTCCGGCGTTCGCGGCTGAACGCGGACGACACGACACCTCTAACAGTTACCGTACGGAACTGGTGCCACCATGTCTGAAGCGGCCATTCGTGTCCGGAATCTCGTCAAGCTCTTTACCCGACGCGGGCAGCCGGCGGTCCGCGCGATTGACGGCCTGTCATTTGACGTCGCTCGCGGTGCGATCTTCGGACTGCTCGGTCCAAACGGCGCCGGCAAGACGACGTTGTTGCGGATCCTCTCGACACTCGCGCGCCCGACGGACGGAACGGCCAGCGTCCTCGGCTACGACGTGGTGACGTCGCCGCTCGATGTACGGAAACGCATCTCGGTCGTCATCCAAGAGAGCGCCGCCGAGCTCTTCCTGTCCGTGCGGGACAACCTTGGCACGTTCGCGCGATTCCACGGTCTGGATGCCGCTGAGATTCAGGTACGCATCGGCCGCGTTCTGGAGGACTTCGGTCTCGCGGCAGAAGCTCACCGCAAAGTGCAGGATTTGAGCGGGGGCTTCAGACGCCGAGTGCAGGTTGCCAAAGTCTTCATGGTCAACACGCCGGTCGTTTTTCTCGATGAATTCTCGACCGGGATGGACCCCATCCTGAAGCGCAGCATCATGGACAAATTACGGCGCGAAGCGGCGGAGGGACGAACCATTGTGTTGACGACGCAGATTCTCGGCGAGGTCGAGGAACTCTGCGACGACATTCTCATTCTCAACCGCGGCCGCCAGGCGGCGCGCGGCGATCTGCACACGCTCAAGCTGCTGTCGCAGGGAGTCTACGACGTCACGGTCACGTTCGATCGGCTGCCACCGGGCATCGAGGAAGAACTCGCGGCGCGAACGCCGATTCGGCTGTCCATCACGCAGAACACCGTCGAGGTGACCCTGAAGGAAGACGACCGCGGCATTCTGAACGTCGTGAGCGCGCTCGCGGCGCGGGGTCGCCTGCTGCGCCTCGAGATTGGCGGCGCAAGCCTGGAAGACATCTTCGTCGAGCTCACGCAACGCGGGACGCCCGTGTCGGCAGAGACGGCTGAGCCCGCGTGAGCGGGGATAGCGGACGCAGATCTGTGAGGATCCAACAACGCGGATCAACGCGGACTCTTCGGATCAAACACGGGGACGCGAATCACGCGGATTTCTCGGATCACACACGGGACGTGGATCGGCGCGGATATCTTCGGATCAAACACGGGATGCTCGTGTCGATCCAGGAGAATCCGCGCTGATTTGTGTTGAGGGAGAGGGAATCATGAGTGGTCTATCAGCGGTCATGTATCGCGAAGGCAAGATCCGGGCGACCAATGGCCTGTTCATCTTCTGGGATGTCGTGTACCCGCTGGGCTATTTGCTCGTCTTTGGCGTTGGCATGAACGAAGCGCTTGGCTTCTCGAACCTGCCGACCGACTATCACGAGTTCTTCCTCGCAGGTGTCCTCGGCATGGCCAGCTTTGGTATCGCGTCAAATACCGCGTGGTCGTTCTTCATGGACCGCGACAACGGCATCTTCTACGAGATGCTGACCTA
>DATBJG010000168.1:0-10142 GCA_036556585.1 Vicinamibacterales bacterium | reverse complement strand
GTCGAACTCAACACCTACGACAACCGTGGGCGGCTCAACTACGGCACGGCCGGATATCTGGGTAACGGCTATTTCATTACCGTCAAGCACGGCGTGATGGCGCTCGGAGACGATCTGGATCGCCCGGATGCCAGACGGATTGTTTCAATCGAAATCATCCACCAGGGAAACAAAATCAAAGCTCAGGTCGTTGACGCTGGCAATGCCAACGTCGAGGTGCACCCGGGTGATTGGGCGATCATCAAGGTCAAGAAGGAAATCGACCTGCCGCCACTGCGCGTCGATACCGCTTTTTCCTACGATTTTGCCGAGCCCGTGGTCCGTCTTGGAAATGACTACTCGAAGGGCATCATTCTGTCGACCGGCTATATTGGGCAGCGCACGTCCAACGGCCTCGTGACCTGCCTCACCGACGGGCATCCGGGCGTCTCCGGCGGCGGGGTTCTGGATCAGCAGGGTAGTCTCGTGGGAATTCCCGTCGGCCGGATGGAAGGAGATTTCCGGTTTTCGTTCATCCTGCCCTTGCGCGACGATATGTTTCGAAAGGTTCCGGGCCTCTCCGTCTCGGCCGCCGCGCCTGCACCCACGGGCGATTAGGACGCCCGGCTAAAGCCGGACGCTCCATGATCGGCGCTCCGTATTCACGGCGTCCGGCTTCAGCCGGACGGCGTACCCTCCCGTTGGCGATAATACGCAATCAAGTCCATAGGCTTTGGCGGCGTCGCACCGAGTTGCCTCAGCATGGTCGTGACCTGTCCCCGGTGGTAGGTCGCATGATTGACCACGTGCTGAAACATGTGCCAGAAGAGAGATGACGAAGGCTGTCCGTTGAGCAGCTTGTAGTCGATTCGACGATTCACCCCTTCTTCACCAAGCCGATCCAGCAGCGCACGCACCTTCGTTTCGTGGGCGTTCCACTCGCGACGAATCGAAGGAAGGTCGGGAAACGTGTCGGCGGCCAACAGGGCCGTCGGCGATTCTCCCTGCCACCGGGAATACCATGCCCACTCGGCGGCGTACGTGTGCACGAGCGTGTCGCGAACCGACCTGAAACTATTGCCCATATCGCGTGTGAGTTGTTCGGGCGCGAGAGGTTCGACGGCATCGAGGATGCGGTCGCGCGCCCAGTAGTGGTAGTCCAACAGAATGCGAAGATCTTGAAGATTCACGATGGCCGCTCCTCAGTACAGGTTCTTGTCATCAACGGGCTTTCTTTTTCCTCCAGTCGTTCAGGCGGCGCTCGATTTCAGCCTCGAAGCCGCGAGAGCTTGGCGTGTAGTAGTGTCGGCCCTGGAGCGACGGGGGGAGACATTCCATGTCGGTCACAGCGTCGGGTTCGTCATGCGCGTACCGATAGTGCTTTCCGTAGTCGAGTTGTTTCATCAACGGCGTTGGGGCGTTCCGAAGATGCAGCGGCACGGGCTCTGCGACGTCGCGCATGGCATCTTCAGCGGCCTGTACGTATGCCCTATAGGTAGCATTGCTCTTCGGGGAAGTTGCGAGATAAATCACCACCTGCGCGAGAGCCGTATTGCCTTCGGGCATCCCGACAAAGTGCACAGCGTCCTTGGCCGCGACAGCAATGGCGAGGGCTTGCGGGTCAGCGTTCCCGACGTCCTCTGAGGCAAATCTCACGAGACGCCTGGCAATGTAGAGGGGATCCTCACCGGATTCGACCATGCGTGCCAGCCAGTACACGGCGGCATCGGGATCGCTGTTGCGCATTGATTTGTGGAGTGCCGAAATCAGGTTGTAATGCTCTTCCCCCGACTTGTCGTACAAGAGCGTGCGGCGTTGCATCGCCTGCTCGACGAGCGGCAGATCGACGTGCCGGACTTCTCCTCCGGCGGGGCTTGCACTGGCGGGAGCACCGGAGACTGCCAGCTCGAGAAGGTTCAGTGCGGTCCGTGCATCACCGTTGGCAAAGCGCGCGATGGCTTCGACGACCCCCTCGGCCATCTGAACGTTCAATGCGCCAAGACCCTGTTGTGGATCATCGAGCGCGCGTCGCAGGAGCACTGCAATTTCGTCCTGAGTGAGCCCACGAAGGACAAATACGCGCGATCTGGATAGCAGCGCGGCATTGACCTCGAATGACGGGTTTTCCGTCGTGGCGCCGATCAGAACGATGTCACCGGCCTCGACCCGCGGGAGAAAGGCATCCTGCTGCGCCTTGTTGAACCGATGGATTTCGTCGATAAACACGATAGTCCGACGACCCATTTCGCGCCGAGTTCGCTCGGCGGTTGCCATCACCTCCCGTATTTCCTTGATGCCTGCGAGCACGGCGCTGAAGGCGACGAACCGGGCCTGGGTGAGATCAGCAATGATGCGGGCGAGGGTCGTCTTGCCGGTCCCTGGGGGGCCCCAGAGGATGATTGACTGGAGCAAGTCACGCTCGATCGCCTCTCGCAGGGGTTTGCCAGGCGCCAGGATTTCTTCCTGGCCGATAAAGGCGTCCAGCGTGCGGGGACGCATCCGCTCGGCCAGCGGCGTCCCAGCTGGCCGCTTCGAGGACGTCTTGTCGGATGCGAAGAGCGACCCTGATTCCATGAGTGCGAGCCGAAAGCCCAAAATCGAGAGCCTAAAGCCCAGACCTAAATCCGAGAACGCTGCCGCATCGCTTCGTAAAAGAGAAGCGCGGCGGCCACAGCTACGTTGAGCGACTCGACCGGTGGTCGCATGGGAATCGTGACGGTTTCGTCCATCTGTTGCAACAGACCCAGCGGCAATCCCGCACCTTCGGTTCCCACCAGGAACGCGGTAGGGGTCCTCAAGTCGGTCTCGAACAGAGGTTGACCGAAGCGGGGGACTGCCGCCACGAGTCTGACGCGGGCTGCCCGTGCAACGCGCATCGTGGTTTCCAGATCCGCTCGCGCGATTGGAAGCCTGAATGCGCTCCCCATCGAGCCTCGCAGCGCCTTCCAGCCGAAAGGATCGGCCGACGCTCCGCAGGCGACAACCCCGGTCGCACCGGCTGCGTCCGCAGCGCGAATCATGGCACCGAGGTTCCCCGGGTCCTGGATGTCCAGAGCCGCGAGCACCAGCTGGGGCACGCCCTTGAATGCCATGTCGAGCGCCGCGACGTCTCTTCGTCCGATTGCGACGACGCCTGTGGGGGTGCGGACCGGGCTCAGGGCCTCCATCACAGTGCTGCTGGCCTCGAACACCTCCACGCCCGATTCGGCAAGCTCGTTGGCGACCAGGGCGGTATGCGCGGTCTCGAGGAGGTCGCGCGTGAACGCCACACGCTCAATGGCCACGCCCGCCTGCCGTGCTTCGAGCAGGAGGTGCCAACCATCGATGAGCATCCGCGTTTCGTCGGACTTGCGTTTGCGCGCAAGCTCGCGGAACTCCTGGACGATCGGGTTCTGACGGCTGGCAATCGGGCGAATGCGGTCTGACTGTGAAACGTGCGCAAGTCGTGGCACGAGAAGAGCATAGCAGATGTGCTAAGATCGCCCGCCCGAAGATGAAAGCTCAAATCCTGAAAAAATTCGAAGACGAAATTCAGGAGCTCGAGCTGGAACTCCGCACCGAGCTGCCCAAAGAGATCAAGCGAGCGCGCGAGCTCGGTGATCTTCGCGAGAATGCCGAATATCAGGCCGCAAAAGAACGGCAGACGTACCTGCAGGCTCGCATCGGGATGTTGAAAAAGCGGGTGGCCGAAATCTCGCTGATGAATCTCGACAAGATCCCCAAGGACAGAGTGGCCTTTGGGTCGACCGTGCATCTCAAAGAAGATGGCGGCGAACTCCTTGTGTACCAGCTGGTGATGCCCGAGGATGCCGATGCCGACCGGGGGCTCATCTCGACGAGTTCACCAATCGGACGGGCCTTGTTGGGGAAGGAAGCGGGTGATGAGATCAAAGTGCCGACACCGGGCGGCGTTCGCATGTTCGAGGTCATCAAGCTCATCACCATTCACGACGAAGCCTGAAACGAGACGCACCCATTCCGTCCGGATCTGAACCCCGCCGGCCGCGCTCCGAAGGAGCGTATCGCCCGCAGCTTCGCACTGCGCTTGTCTTATCGGGCACCGGTACCGCCGGCGCCTACCACGCCGGCGTCCTTCGCGCCCTGCGAGAAGCTGGAATCAAAATCGATCTCGTTGCCGCGCATGGCGTTGGCGCGGGCGCGGCGCTCCTGACAGCCGTCGATGGTGCGGCGGGCCTGTGGGAGCCTGGCGGCTTCTGGCGCGATTCGAGAGTTCGTCGGCTGTACCGGCTGACTCCCGCGCTGGCTGCTGTCCGTCTGGCGCTGTTTCTGGGTGCTGCGTTGGTCGTCCTGCCCCTCCTCGTGCTGGCCGCCGGACTTGTCGCGTATCCACTCGGCTTCATCGTGCAGCTGGTGTCCCCCGAGGTGGGTCAGGACCTGATCGCTCGCTACACCGATCTTGTGGCCCGTGCGTTTGAGCCGGCAATGCTTCCCACGATCCTTCCCAGGCTGGCGTTGTTCATGTTCATGCTGATAGTGGTCATCGTTGCTGCCGCAGGGCTGCAGGAGCGCCTGGCTCGGGGAGACCGGCGACGCGACCGCGGTCCGTGGTGGAGTTGGGTGCTGGGGGCCCCGTGGAACGCCCGCGAAGCGGCCGACCTGTTTCGCGAAGCACTCTGGAAGTTCTTGCGTGGAGCAGCGGCCGTCAGGCAGCCGCCGGCACCGGAATTCAGCCGGCGGTACGCCGAGCTGCTAACCGAGAACCTTGGCCAGCCGGGATTCACCGAGCTCATGGTGGTCGCCCACGACCTCGATGCGCGGCACGATGTGGTCTTTGCGCTATTGTCGGAACCGTTTCGTCGGAAGTTCCATCAGGAGGGAGCCGCCAGCCATCGCCGCCGGGCCGGCGATCTCGTGGATCTGTCGGGAACTGGACGACAACAGGTGCTCGACGCCCTGGCGGCGGCTCTGTGTCTGCCAGTCCTTTCTGAAGCGCATCCGGTTACGTTTCCTCTGGAAGGATTCTGGCAGGGAGAGACACACCGACTTTCGGATCGCCTTGGTCTCGTGTCGCGCGTGCTCGACGAAGTGGCCGCAGCCGGTGTCCGACAGGTACTGCTCGTGTCGGCGGCGGCTGACCGTGCGCTTCCACACGGCCTGGTCTCGCGCTCACTTACCCTTCGATCGCGCGTGGCTGAGTACCTGGCGTCCGAAGAAGTGACGTCCATTGGTGATGCCGTCGCGACACGAGCTGGTCTCTTCGACGCGGTGTTTCGGATTGTGCCGTCGCACAATCCGCTGGCTCCAATGGACTTTGGAGGGATTCGCGACGAGCGATCAGATCGCACGTATCCACTCACCGAGCTGATTGACCGCGGTTATGAAGATGCGTATCGGCAGTTCATTGAACCCGTGGTGGGGGCCAGTGGCGAACGTCTCGGCGGATGACCAATGGCGATTGGCGATCTGACTGGCGAATCGTTGGTGATTGGCGAGTGCCGGTCGGTGATTTGAGCGAGCTTCCCTGATTCAGGCCTTGACGGTTTCACGCTTGCGTTCGGCGCTTGCGTGTTCGTGCAGAAACTGAATGACCATCTCCTGCAACTTTGCCGTGATGTCCGCATTCTGAAGGTCCCCAAAGCGCTCGCGGAAGGCGTCGATAGGAACGACCGCTTTGGCCATCGCGCGATGCCCGCCCGCCGACCCAAGATCCGAAAACCAGCGACGGACGAAGTCGCCGGCGTTCCGCGAGTACCCAAGGTTGCGGACCGAGAGAATGAACTGGTCGTGAACAATGGCCGCAATCGCCGTCCACTTCACATTCTCGAGCTGGAGGAAGAAGTCGGCAATATAGGGAACCAAATCGTCGCGCGGTGCCTCACCGACGAACGCGCAGAACACCTGCTCGAACAACCGATGGTTGCTGGTGGCTTTCATCACGTATTCGAGTCGTTCGAGCGTGATTTCCGCTCCTTCCATCTTACGAATCAGTGTCGCGTCGGCCAGAGGGTAGAGGAACGAGAACGCCTCGAGATCGGCGCGGTTCGCCTGTCGGTTGAAGAACAGGGTGTCGGACTTGATCGCGTACAACATTGCCGTGGCGGTGCGCTCGGAAATGTTGACATCGACCGATCGCAGATGTTCGGTGAGGATGGTGCACGTCGATCCATAGTCCGCGCGGATGTCCTTGAACACCGCTGAATATCCGGGCTGCTCAGGATGGTGATCGATCACAAGATCCACTCGATCCAGGAGCCCGCCAAAGTAGTGTGGTTGCACGTCCACCATGGCCACCCGTTCGAAATCGTTGAACATTCCGGGCGTCACGGGCTCGACGTGAATGTCGAGCATGTTAGCCATCCGCAGGTTCTCCGGCCTGGTCACGCCTTGCAGGGCCCCGATGATCGCGGTGGTTTTCGTGCGTCGCAGCAGGTTTCGGAGCGCCAGACCACTGGCCATGGCGTCGGGATCGGGATCGTTGTGCAACAGAATCAGGATGCGATCGGCATCGCTCAGATACCGCTGATACTGCTGCACCTTGGCCCGGGTGAGGGATCGGCCGAACTCAGTGAGCAGCGGGCCGCCAAACAGTTCGGCCATCGCCAGATACGCGACGTCCGGGAAGTGGGTGCGAATATCGTCGGCCCGCTTCGGCGTGTGGCCGGTGCCAATGCCAAGGACGTAGATCAGTGTTCCCCCGGCGTCCCGGATGGCTTCGAGTACGCGCTTGAGGCTCTTGCGCCCGTTGTCTTCAACGATGACGCAGGTCTGGGGCGAAATGTCGGCTTTGATGTACGTATCGCTTCGGCGGGGATCGCCGGCAACCACCTCCACCCCTGCTTCATGCAGGCGGCGGGCTAGTGCGCGGCTTTCAACCAGAAAGTCGACCTGAAAGCCGGGCAGCAGGATCTCGTCGAGCATCCTGATGACCAGCTCGTCCTGACAGACGGCGAGACACCTCATCTGAAGCTGGGACCGGCAGCAATGGGTGCCTGCGCGGGCCGCAACTCTTGATTATACGACGGCTGTCAGTTGGTGTGGCTGGCTGCTCCGGGGCAAATTCCCGTTTTTGAGCGGGTTAGGGCATGTAAAATGTTCTCGTCAGCGCCGCCACGTCAGGATTCGAGGTGCCCTGGCCCCAACGCGCTAGACCGGATCGGCAGCCGATGAACCCCTCATGGATGGTCCTGCTGGCAGGACTCGCCTCGCTCGCTCCCGCTGGTCTCGTTGCCCAGAACCGTTTTCGCGCAGACGTTGACCTCGTCAGCATGGCGGTGACCATCGCGCGCGAAAAAGGGCAACTCGTGACTGATCTGGACCAACACGACTTCGAGATCTACGAAGATGGGCAGCTGCAGTCGGTGCAGTACTTCGCTCGTGGCGCCGATAGCGGCACAGACGTTCCTTTGCATCTTGCGCTGCTCTTCGATACGAGCGGCAGCATGGAACAGGACATTCGCCTCTCGCGAACATCTGCCATCAAGTTCCTGAACGCGATGCCGCACGCCGAGGACATGACGCTCGTCGAATTCGACACCGAGGTCCGGCTCTCGCGCTACTCACAGAATGATTTCGCCCGTTTGGTCGAGCGCATCCGGGGACGAAAGCCGTATGGATTCACAGCGCTCTACGATGCCCTGGGCACGTACCTGGTCGGTGCTTCGGAACTCGACGGTCGCAAGGTTCTGATCATCTATACAGACGGTGGGGATACCCGAAGTTCGATGTCATGGTCGGAAACGCTGGGGCTGCTCAAAGCCTCCGACGTGATCATCCATTCAATTGGGTTTCTCGAACACCAGTCGAGCAGTGCACAGTTTGCTCAAAAGCGACAGCTTCAACAGATTGCGGAGGTTACCGGCGGGCGCGCCTTTTTCCCGCGCGATGGAAAGGACGTGGATCTGGCGTACGACAGCATTCTGGCCGAGCTCGAGGCGCAGTACGTCATGGGCTATATCTCGACAGATCCGCGGATGGACGGGCGATGGCGGAAAGTCGAGGTCAAGCTGAAGCGGTCAGAGCTGAAGCGCGCACAGATTCGCACCCGTCCCGGATACTTTGCCCGCCGCCGCGAGCCCGTGCCCTGATACTTGTGGTACGATGCTCTGTTGACGAGAGGGCACGGGGGCCCTCCCTACGTGGCCAGTGCCGGCCGCGACCAACCAGCGGCCGGTGTCCTGACCCCCATCGTCCTGGTTCCCCGGATCCGCGTGATCGCGCAGTCCCGGATCCGCGTGATCCGCGCAAATCCGCGTCCTCTCATGCCATCCCGCTACGACCGGTTCACACTCGTTTCTGACTTCGAGCTTCGCGGCGACCAGCCACGGGCGATCGACGAACTGGTGTCTGGCCTGGAGCGCGGCGATCGAAGCCAGGTGCTCCTGGGCGTGACCGGCTCGGGCAAGACGTTCACCATGGCTCAGGTGATCGGGCGTGTCAACCGGCCGACGTTGGTGATGGTTCACAACAAGACGCTGGCCGCGCAGCTGTACCAGGAGTTCCGCCGCTTCTTTCCGACCAACGCCGTCGAGTACTTCGTCAGCTACTACGACTACTATCAGCCAGAGGCGTACGTCCCGGCGACCGACTCGTACATCGAAAAGGAAGCCACAATCAACGATGAGATCGATCGGTTGCGACTCTCGGCGACGCGGTCGTTGTTCGAGCGCCGCGATGTCATCATTGTCGCCAGCGTCTCGTGCATTTACGGCCTCGGGTCGCCAGAGGCGTACTACGGCATGCTGCTGCCGCTCGAGCGCGGACAGCGCATTCAGCGCGACGATATCCTCCGCAAGTTGGTCGAGATTCAGTACGAGCGCAACGATCGTGAGTTCACGCGCGGCACGTTCAGAGTGCGCGGCGACGTCGTGGAAGTCTACCCCTCGTACGAAGAACATGCGCTGCGGATCGAGCTGTTTGGCGACGATGTGGACGAGCTCGTGTCGTTCGATCCGCTCACCGGCAAGAGCATTCGCCGACACGATCGAGTGACGGTGTATCCAAAATCGCACTTTGTGACTTCCCGCGCCCGTACGAAACAAGCTGTCGAATCAATCAAGGCCGAGCTCGAGGTTCGGCGTCCCGAACTCGAGGCTGAAGGCAAGCTGCTCGAAGCGCAGCGACTGCATCAACGGACGATGTTCGATCTCGAGATGATCCGGGAGATCGGCTATTGTCACGGCATCGAGAACTACTCCCGCCACCTCACCGGGCGTGCGGCTGGCGAGCCACCGCCGACGTTGCTCGATTACCTGCCGGAGGACTCCATCATTTTCATCGACGAAAGTCATCAGACCGTTCCGCAGGTGCGCGGCATGTATCACGGGGATCGATCCCGCAAGGAAGTGCTGGTGGCCTTTGGTTTCCGTCTGCCCTCGGCGCTGGACAATCGGCCCTTGAGTTTCGGGGAATGGGAGACCCGGATTGGCCAGACCATTTTCGTCTCCGCTACGCCCGGCGAGTACGAACTGCGCCGCGCGCAGGGCGTCGTCGTCGAGCAGATCATCAGACCGACGGGATTGATTGATCCGCCGATTGAGGTGCGGCCGGTGCGCGGCCAAGTGGACGACCTGCTGCAGGAAATCCGCGTGCGGGCCGAGAAACGGGAACGCGTCCTCGTGACGACCCTCACCAAGCGGATGGCCGAAGACCTCACGCAGTATTACCAGGAATTGGGCGTGCGGGTACGCTATCTGCACTCGGAGATCGAGACGCTCGAGCGCGTTCAGATCCTGCGCGACCTGCGGCGAGGTGAGTTTGACGTGCTGGTGGGCATCAACCTGTTACGCGAAGGCCTGGATCTTCCCGAGGTATCCCTGGTGGCAATTCTCGACGCCGACAAGGAAGGGTTCCTAAGGTCGGGCGGTTCGCTCATCCAGACGTCCGGCCGGGCTGCCCGCAATGTCAACGGTCGCGTCATCATGTATGCCGACGCGACAACCGACTCGATGCGGCAGGCGATCACCGAGACCGAGCGTCGGCGGGCGCTCCAGACCGACTACAACCAAGCCCACGGCATTACACCAGCCTCGATCGTGAAAGGTATCGACGAAGTACTGTCGAGTGTCTACGAGGGCGACTATCTGTCTATTCCCGTCGCACGCGAAGAGTCCCTGTCGTTCCACAGTCAGGCGGAGCTCGACGCGCACATTGCGCAGCTGGAGCGGGAGATGCGCGAAGCTGCCGAGAACCTCGACTTCGAGCGG
>DATBJG010000167.1:0-13765 GCA_036556585.1 Vicinamibacterales bacterium | reverse complement strand
GGGCCCGGGTTGCCGACGGGAACATAAAGCAACCCGCGCTCCGCATCGAGCGTATACGTCGACCACGTGCCGCCGCCGGTAATCGGGACGTCGCCTGCGTTGCCCCAGGTCGCTCTGGCCTGCGCCTGCATTTTTTCGTTGCCCGGCTGCGGTGCGTCCGTGGGCACCATATAAGTCTCCCAGGCAACCTTGCCGGTTTGGGCCTCGAGGGCATACATGCGACCTTGCACGCCGTAGTTGTCACTGCCAGCCGTGCCAACAAAGACCAGCCCGTTCCAGGCAATCGGCGCCGACGGGACGCTTTCGCCCTTCTCCCGACTGGCGATGCGGGTGGTCCAGAGCTTTTTTCCCGTTGCCGCGTCGTACGCGATCACGTCACCTTCTCCGGTTCCCCTGAAGAGCCGGCCGTCCAGATGGGCGGCGCCGCGATTGACAGCCAACCCCACTGAGGGACCTTCCTCGCGCACGCGCCATTTCTGCTGACATGTCTCCGCATCGATGGCAACGATCTCCTTGTCGGTCGTCGCATACAGCGTGCGGCCGATGACAAGCGGCCCGGTCTGGAAGTTGGTATCCACGTTGAAATCGAACACGCAGAGTTGCTTCAGCTTCGAGACAGTGGTCCGGTTGATCTGATCGAGCGGTGCGTAGCGATCGGACGTGTGCGTCCGGTTAAAGCTCGGCCAATCGACATTGGGAGTCTGGGCCGCGAGCACGGCGGCGAGAGACATGCCCATCGTGATTGCCGCCAGTATCCTCATTCGGTGGAACCGCTGAGCACTCATAGTGTCTCCTTCGAGAGAAAGCACAGTCTAGCGCGGTTATGGGTCGGGCGGCTTCCAGTTGAGGACGACAGTCACTGGCGGAGAGGCTCCCGCCGGAACCGTGTTCATCAGACACCGCTGGCCGTCGACAGACACCACGTACTGCTGCCTTGCCGGTCGCCGAGGGTCGGTCCTTCGGTGACGAAAGCTGCCGCCGGACGCCAGCGACATGGTGGGGCGAGAGGGTGATTATACGGGGGGGCACTCAGAATGTCTTGACCGGTGGCAAACCTACGGGTTGTTAGTTCATTTTTCCCTCGAGCTTGAGCAG
Organism: Vicinamibacterales bacterium; assembly: GCA_036556585.1. Lineage (GTDB taxonomy): Bacteria > Acidobacteriota > Vicinamibacteria > Vicinamibacterales > JAMQPK01 > DATBJG01. The sequence continues at coordinate 12,670 of DATBJG010000167.1, read as the reverse complement.
CTCCCCGATCGTGAGGCGAGTGCAACCCTCGTGCAGCTCTGCATCAATCTCTGCGGCCATCTCGTCCTCGATGAGCCCTTCAATAATTTCTTCGAACATCTCCACCGTGAATCCCGACACCGGCCACACGGCGGGTTTATCTATCGAAGGCGTGATGATCCGTCTGGAGGCCATTTGGACCATCGTAAAACTCGAAGATAAACGATCCATAAACCCGGGGAATTTCATGCCGCTCGGAGGGTCTCGACTGGATCAACCGCCGCCACCCGGCGCGCCGGCAGATAGCTGGCCAGGATCACCAGCGTGAACGATGGGACGGGCACACGTTTTTTGCGAAATGGCCGGGCGCGGGTGTATAACGTATCGATCTCGGCGGCGACGAAACTTGGATTTCGGTCAGGAAGGAGCTCCATGGCAGAAGTTCCCATGGATGCGGTGACCGGCCCCGCGGATACTCTCAAGAGCGCTCCTGCACCCCGGCGGACACCCCAGTCCTGCCGTTGGGGCGCGCCTACCCTCTACCTGGCATTTCCCGACTGGTTGAGCGCGTGGGATTCGCCGTGGAGCTGCCGTCACCCATCACATACCGGCCCGCTCGAGACAGTCGACACCTGCAGAACCTGTCCGGATTGGACTGGCGAGACCTACGGATCCCGTCGACGCGCGGGACCAGAGCAGACCTGAACCAGGGCTCGCAATAGCGCAGGGCGGTGGATTCACCTACGTCCGTGACTCATTGTTTGTCGGGGGAGACATGATGGAGAAAGCTCGCTACCCGGGAATTCGCGTGACCGCGAACGGGAATCAGCTCGTGTCGTATCACACGGAAACACGAGTTGCCGATGCCGGTGTGTTCTACCCCATTACTCCGTCGACGGAAGGCGGAGAGTTGTACCAGCAGGCATTCGCGGAGGGACATCTCAACGTATTCGGCATGAATACGCTTGCGGTCGAGGCCGAGGGGGAGCACGCGGCGCAGGGGGGAGCCATCGCGCACTCGGTCTGCGGAAAACGCGTCGTCAACTACACATCCGGCCAGGGGGTCGTCTACGGCGTGGAGCAGTACTATCACGCTCCCGGCAAGTGTTCGACGATGGTCCTGGAAGTCGCAGCGCGGGCACTGACCAAGCACGCCCTCAACGTCCATTGCGGGCACGATGACGTGTACGGGGCGCTCGACACTGGATGGATCATCGTGTTCGGCAAAGACGCCCAGCAGGCGGCGGATCAGGCCTTGATCCTGCGTCGTGTGACCGAGCTCAGTCTGACGCCCGGCATGAATGTCATGGACGGGTTTCTCACCTCGCATCTCGAGCGGACGTTTTACAAGCACGAAGCCGCGTTGATTCGCGAATACCTGGGCGCGCCGGAAGACCTCATTTCGTGCCCGACGGCGAGCCAGCGCGAACTGTTCGGTCCGACGCGTCGGCGCGTGCCGAAGATGATCGATCTTGCCAACCCCGTTCTGCTTGGACCGGTCCAGAATCAAGAGCATTACATGCAAGGCGTCGTCGCGCGGCGCAACAACTTTACCGAACCCATCCTCGAGTTCTTCGAGGAGGCGTACGACGCGTTCGCAAAACTCACGGGCCGACACTACGGGCTCGTGACCGAATACAAGACTGCGGACGCCGAGACCGTGTTCGTTTCGCTGGGTTCGGCGGCAGAAAACATCGAAGCCGCCGTGGACTACCTGCGCGACACGAGGCGTGCCAGGGTGGGATCGATCCATGTGAACGTCTTCCGGCCGTTCCCCGAAGCTGCGGTTGTCAAGGCACTCGCGGGCAAAAAGCACGTCATCATCCTGGAGCGCACCGACGAGCCTCTGGCGGGAGACAATCCCATGGGTCGCGACATCCGGACCGCCTTGCACAAGGCGTTGCAGGGTGACGCGGGACTGCCAACAATCGCGGCTGACCAGATGCCGCGGCTGTTTGCGGGCGTTTACGGGCTGGGGTCCAGGGATTTTCGTCCTGAACACACGATCGGGGCCTACGAGTTCGCCACCGGGAGCCGTGCCCGCAGCGATGGCAGGCGCGCCTCTGATGGTGCCTCGTTCATGGTGCTGGGCGTCGATCATCCGTACGAAGTCATCGCCGACGAGACGCCATCGCTGCTGCCCGAAGGCTCGATTGCCGTGCGTTTCCACTCGGTCGGGGGCTGGGGTGCCATCACAACCGGGAAGAACCTGGGCGCCATCATCGGCGACCTGAACGATCTCCTGTACGACCGCGACAAGGTCGTCGACGACTTTGGCAACCCGAAGGAAATCATTCACGTGAGCGCCAACCCGAAATACGGGTCGGAAAAGAAAGGCGCGCCAACGGCGTACTTCATGGTTGCCGCGCCCGAACGGATTCGGGTGAATTGTGACTTGCGCCATGTCAACGTGGTCCTGTGCTGCGATCCGAAGGCGTTTACGCACACCAACCCGCTCGATGGGATGTCCGAAGGGGGTTGTCTGGTCTGGGAATCCGAGGAGGAGGGAGAGCAGGCGTGGGAGCGGCTGCCAATGTGGGCTCGAAAGCACATTCTTGAAAAGAACATACGCGTGTTCACGCTCCCCGGCTTCCAGATTGCGCGAAAGGCCACCGATCGCGGCGACCTGCAGCTGCGCATGCAGGGCAACGCTTTCCTGGGCGCGTTTTTTGCCGTCTCACCGCTCTTGCAGGAGTTTCGGATTACCCAGGACCAGTTCCGACAAGTCGTCCACAAGCAATATGTCAAGAAGTTCGGCCGCCTGGGCGATGCCGTCGTGGCCTCGAACATGGAGGTCATGACACAGGGCTTCGAGCGCGTCCGTGAAATCCGCATCGGGGAACTCGAGGCGCCCGACCGATCGACGCTCCGCGGCAAGGCACTCCTTCCGGTCATCATCGACCAAGCGCGTGAGAGCGGTTGCGGCTCAGGTTGCCGCTCGCACACACGGCCGGATACCCAGGAGGAGCGGACGCCGCTCACCCGGATTGGATCTTTCGACGGGCTGTTTCGGGCAGGGCTCGGCTACAACCAGCCGGCAAACGCTCTAGCGTCGCTCGGCGTCATGGCGGCCGCGAGCGGTGACACCGCTTCGAAGTACGTCGCGCGCCGGGAGACGCCGCTCTACATTCCGGAAAACTGTACGCAATGCATGGAATGCATTGCGGTCTGTCCCGACACGGCGCTTCCGAATTGCTCGCAGGATCTCGAAACGATCCTTCGGACCGCGGTGACCCATTACGTCACCGACTCGAGCGAACGGCAGAAGATGCTGCGGCTCATGCCGGAGATCGAACAGCGGACGCGCGAGATGATGCGCGCCGGTCTGGCAAAGGATCCGCTGCCGCTGCCGCAAATCATCCGGAAGGTGACCAACGAGGTCAACGGGTTCTCGGCCGAGGCCAAGCAGCAGTTGTTTGACGTGATCGAGAAGGTGCCGATGGCGTACGAAAAGGCGAACGCCATCTTCGGGACCCCTGAGAAGCGGAAGGCTGGTGAGGGCGGTATCTTCTCTATTTTCGTTTCCGATCTCTGCAAGGGCTGTGCAGCGTGCGTCACCGCTTGTGGCGAGCATCGGGCGCTGCGCATGGTGCAGGAGACCGAGGACGTCAATGCGGAGCACGAAACCGGCACCGCGTTCCTGGATCTGCTGCCCGACACTCCTCAAAAATACCTCGGGTTGTATAACGACCTGCGGCCGCAGGACTCGAAAACCGCAACCCTGCGCAACATGCTGATGGTGAGGAGGAACTACGACGCTCTTGTGTCAGGTGACGGGGCCTGCGCGGGCTGCGGCGAGAAGAGCGTGCTCCGTGCGATCGCCGCGGTCACCGAGGCATACATGCGGCCGCTCTATCACGCAAAGGCGGATCGCCTTCGCGCGACGGCGCTCGAACTCGAGAAAGCCGGCCCGGAGAAGCTGGCCACGCTCAGAGCCCGGAGTCAGGACGAGTACGACCTGTTCCGTCAGGTCGTGGCTCACATGCTGATGGGCCTCGGTGGCGAGGACGACAAAGACACCAAAGCGCGCATCGCCGCGCACGGACCGATCTCTGACGAGGACGTCGTCAACGCGATCGTGGCCGTGATGCGACAGGAGGCGTTCAATCACCGCGACCTGCAGCCGATCGATGGCCGCCTGGCAAATGGCACGTCAGTCATGGCGATGGCTGCGCACACCGGGTGCAACACCGTGTACGGTTCGACGCCGCCAAACAACCCGCATCCGTACCCATGGATGAATTCGCTGTTCCAGGACGGAATCACGGTGGGATGGCTTCTGGGCGAAAGCTTTATCGTCGATCATGCACGCCGGTCGGTCATCCCGGAACGGTTGGCCGATGTATTGCTGCATCGCGACAGCGGCGTCATCAGCGAGCGCGAATACTACGAATACGTGCACTTCAGCGACGCGATCATGACCGATCAGGAGATTCTCGAGCTGCCCAAGGTCTGGGTGGTCGGCGGTGACGGCGGAATGGGTGACATCGGCTACCAGAACACCTCGAAAGTGATCCTCCAGAATCGGCCGAACGTGAAAGCGCTCATGCTCGATACACAGGTGTACTCGAACACTGGAGGACAGAATTCAGACTCCACGCCCATGCTTGGCGGCAATGACATGAACGTGTTTGGCGCGGCAACGCAGGGAAAGAACGTCGAAAAGAAGACAGTCGCCGAAACGTTCCTGGCCGGGCATGGCTCGCCGTTTGTGGCTCAGGTTTCAATCGCGAACGCGCCGAAGCTCTATCGAGCCATCCTGGACGGGCTCGAATACCGCGGGACGATGTTCATGCAGTGCTTTACGACGTGCCAGCCAGAGCACGGCGTAGCCGACGATATGGCGCTCGATCAGGCGCAGCGGGTGCGCGATTCGCGCGGAGCCCCCGAGTTCGTCTTCAACCCGCGACTGGGGGAGTCGTATCAGGAAGCGCTCGACCTCAAGGGCAATCCGTCAATCGACATGGACTGGTACGAAACGAAGTTCAAGGGCACAAACGAATCTTATCGCTACACGGTCGCTCACTGGTGCGCGACCGAGGCACGCTTCAGAAATCATTTGAAGAAAATCAAGGCCGAAAACGCCGCACGGCTTGTCCCGCTGGAAAACATGCTCGTGAGGATCACCCAGCAGGACGTCGTCTACAGACGCTATCTCATCCCGACTCACCGTTCCTTCGTCCCGGACTTCGGCGTGTACATCAAGGTCCCCGGTACAAACGGTGCAATCGAATACCGCGCCCTGTCGCGGCAACTGGTCCTTTTCTGCGTCGAGCGACGCAAAGCCTGGCGCATGCTGCAGAGCAAGGCGGGCGTCGAGAACCGCGAGTACAAGGCGCAGCGTTCGCTGCTTGCCGACGTTGATTCGGGCAAGATCTCCCAGGAGGAGTTGTTCGCGAACGCGGAAGAACTTCTGAAAATCCGCATCCGCGGTGCTGCCGTTCCCCACACGCCCAAGCCGGCGGAACCCAAAGCGCCTCGGGCCGCGGCGCCTGGTCCCGAGGTGCTGCCGCGGTCGGAGAATGCAGCGCCGAGCGTCACGGCTTCCGTGAGTTCCTGACGAGGCCGGGATATGCGGTAGAGTCATCATTAGGCGCGCACGGCGCGCCTGCGAGGGAGCGGCGCGGGGCGAAGGGGCCCCCGCAAGCGACCGAGCCGGGGTGTGGGGCGGAGCCCCACGTGAAAAAGGGGCACTGAACATGAATCGAAGCGCGAGTGCTGTGTGGAACGGCGGGCTCAGAGACGGTAAGGGAGTGGTTTCGACGGAATCGGGCGCGCTGTCCAGCGTGCCATACAACTTCCGCATGCGGTTCGAAACCGAGAAGGGCACGAATCCGGAGGAATTGATTGCCGCGGCGCACGCCGCCTGCTTTTCAATGGCTCTGTCGAAGATTCTCGGCGATAGCGGGATGACCGCGGAGAGCATCAGCACCAAGGCGACCGTGACGCTCGAGCAGGTGGAAGGCGGGTTTGCCGTGACAACAAGCGCGCTCGAAACCAGAGTCAGGATTCCAAACGCCGATAAGTCCGCCTTTCAAAAAGCCGCGGACGCCGCTAAGAGTGGCTGTCCTGTTTCGAAGCTGCTGAATGCCAAGATCACGCTTGATGCCGTGCTCGTTTAGGCGACCTGGAGCCGATTTGACTTCTCAGTAAACAGCGCGGTGGGGCACCGTGGTTTTGGTGTGAAGCGCGAAGCGGACCTCCGGTGACGTGTTGGTCGTCATCAGGTGAGTCACATACTCCCCCACCGCAGGCCCATGCTTGAAGCCGTGACCTGACCCGCCGCCGACAATCCAGACATTCTCGTGATCCGGATGGCGATCGATGAGAAAGTCGCCAGTCGAGGTGTTTTCGTACTGGCACACGCGACTCTCGACCACAGGAGCATCGGCCAGGATCGGAAATCTGCGACGTAACCAACCGCGTGCTGTTTCGATACTTTCGCGATCGATCGTCCGATCACCGGTATCCGGATCGAATCGAGCACCATGAGTATCGAGGCCGACCTTGACGCCGCGGTGCTCGACGTCCGGGATCCCGTAGATGCCGGCTGCAAAATCAATCCATGCCGGCATGCGCGTTGCGGTGAACCGGTCGTCGCCCGGCGGGGTGCCGAAGTACACGACGACCTGTCGTGTTGGCGTGATTCGCTGACCGAGTAGCTCTGGAAACACCGCTGGCAGCCAGGCGCCGCACGCAAACACGAAGCGAGCACCGGGTTGCTCCGTCCCATCCATCAAGCGCAGAGCCTCTACTCGTCCTGGCGCCGGCGGCTTCCACACCCGGCCTCGACGGACCAACACGCCTTTTCGCGAGAGCTCGTTGGTGAGCGTTTGCACCGAGCGCCGTGCCATCACGACACCGCCCTCGGGTTCGAGCATCGCCAACGCGACGCCGTCCGCAACAAGGTGAGGATAACGAGACCGGACAGCAGCCTGATCGAGCACTTCAACCTCGTAGTGGCCGCGTTGGAGCGTTGCGAGTGTTTCGGCCGTATACGTATGGTCGGCTGGCGCCATCCAGAGGACGCCACAGGGGTGGAACAGGCGGAAGCCGGAGTGGTTCCGCGCATCGAGGTCGCGCCAGAGGTCCCGTGAGCGGCGGGCCAAGCGAGAATAGATTTCATCCGGCCCATACCCACAGCGGAGGATGCGAGACTCGTCGCCCGAGCTCGAGCGTGAATTGCCGGGCCCGTACGCGTCGACGAGCGTCACGCGTGCGCCGGCCTCTGCCAGATGGTGGGCCGTCCAGACCCCAAACACCCCGGCCCCCACGACCACTACGTCAGACACGCGTACGACCCGATCGGTATCATTGTGCGGGTTCGAGACGCAACAGCGTCCCGTCGTCTTCGTCGGTCAGGAGGTAGAGGAACCCGTCTGGACCCTGGCGGACTTCGCGGATCCGCTGTCTAAGCTCCCAGAGCATCGATTCGCGGCGGATTTCCTCAGTCTGCTTGTTGAACACGACGCGCTCCAGGTGGCCTGTGCCAGGGATTCGACCGGTCATCATGGAACCCACAAAGACGTTGCTCTTCCACGCAGGGAAGCGATCGCCCGTATAGACGGCCATGCCGGCGGCCGCAATCGCAGGAAGCCAGACCACGAGCGGCGATTCAAATCCTTCCCGGGTCGGATGTTCGGAAATGCGCGGTCCTTGATAATCGCGGCCGAAACTTACGAGCGGCCATCCATAGTTGCGGCCCGGCAGGATGATGTTGATTTCGTCGCCACCGTTCGGGCCGTTTTCGTGACTCCAAATGGCGCCTGTCTCCGGATGGACGATGAGGCCCAACGTGTTGCGGTGACCGAGTGAATAGATCTCAGGCCGGTAGCCTGCGCGGCTGACGAAGGGGTTGTCGCTCGGAACGGAACCATCGTCGCGCAGGCGCAGAATCTTGCCGCGAAGGCTGCTCGGATCCTGCGCGACGTTCGCGATATTGCCTCCAGTGGACATGTAGAGCATGCCATCGCGCCCGAACACGACACGGCCATTCAGACCGCCGTTCCCGTCGAAGGCATCTGTCACCACCAGGTCGCGCACCTCTCTCAGCGCGCCGCCCTCCAGTTTTCCGCGCGCAAGCGCCGGAGCGCCCTTGCCGCTGCCGACGGGCTTGGTGTAGGTGAGATAGACCAGGCCATTTTCAGCAAAGCGCGGATGCAGGGCGACGTCCATCAACCCGCCGTTGCCATCGGTCCTTACCTGCGGAACCCCAGCAATGGGCGCCGGGTCGAGCGCGCCATTGCGGATCATGCGCAGGCGGCCGGGCCGCTCAGTGATCAGCATGGCGCCATCGGGAAGAAACGCGATCGCCCACGGGTGCGAAAGCCCACGCGCGACCACAGTGATGCGGATCTTGTGTTGTTCGGCAGTATCGAGGACGAAAGGACCGGCCCCGAGCGGCGGCACGGGAATGCCGATGTCTGGCGGTTGGGCGTGGCTGAGTGACGGGGTCATGAGGAGCAGAATGGCGAGCCAGCGAGCCCCTGAGCGGATAGTCATATCAGTCTCCTGATGCGCGAACTGGGCAACAGTATAGGAGGAAGGAGCCTATCCCGGTGTGCACAGCCGCTTGAACTTCGCCCGGCCTTTTCCCGTCTAAGGGTTCATTGGTTCCCCGTCATAATTCCGGGGAATGATTCCGAGGACACACGCGATGGCTCGTGACGATCTCCAGCTTCTCCAGGGAACCCTCGACGTCCTGGTCCTGAAAGCGGTTTCGCGCGGACCGCGTCACGGCTACGCCATCGCTCGTTGGATTCGGGACATCACCGACGCCGAGCTTCAGGTCGAAGACCGGGCGCTCTACGTCTCGCTTCATCGGATGGAAGAGCGCGGTTGGATCGAGGCCGAGTGGGGTCAGACCGAGAACAACCGTCAGGCTAAGTACTATCAGTTGACTCCCGAAGGCCGTCGCCAGCTCAAGACAAAGATGGCAACGTGGTCGCGCTACGCGACCGCGGTGTTCAAGATTCTTCAGACCGCCTGAACGGAGGGATCATGGCCCGCTTTTTCGGGATCCGCAGGCTCTTCCGACTGCCCCCCTCACAAGACGATGTCGGAAGTGACGTCGAGCGCGAGATCGCGTTTCACGTGGACGAGCGCACAAAGGAGCTCGTCGCAAGAGGAATGGATCCGGGCACGGCGCGAGCAACGGCGGTCCACGAGTTCGGAGATCTGGGAGAAGCCAAGGCGGAGCTGGAACAGATCGGGCTCAGGCGGGTACATCGTGCCCAGAGAGCCGACTGGTGGGGCGACCTTCGTCAGGATCTGCGTCATGGAGCCCGGCAACTGGCGGCTGCGCCTCTCTTTTCCCTTCTCGCCATCCTCACACTCGCCCTGAGCATTGGTGCCAACTCGGCGATCTTCGGCGTCGTGAAATCGGTACTCCTCGACGCACTCCCCTACGCGGATGCCGATCGGCTTGTGCGCGTGTACAGCCAATTTACGGACAATCCGCAGTCTCGTGGGCCGCTCAGCGCCGGCACGGTCGCGGACATCGCGCGGCGCCAGCGCTCGTTCGACCGACTTGCGGCATTCCAGTTCGGAACCGGTGAAGGTGTGTTCGGCGACGAGACCGGCCCCCGGGTCGTGCGAATCGGGTGGGTCGAGCCCGGTTTCTTCGAGACGCTTGGCGTGCGGCCCGTGCTCGGCCGCAACTTCCGCAAGGACGAGGGCACGAACGGACTGGTTCCGGTTTCTGCGGGTCAGCTCAGTCGGGAAGTGCCCCGTGTGGTGATCCTCAGTCACGCTGCCTGGCAGGGGCTGCTCGCGAGCGATCCACATGTGCTTGGTCGCGAAGTACAGGTCCTCGGCATACCGCGCACCGTCATTGGCGTGCTGCCGCCCGACTATGCCGGACCGATGGGAGAGGCAGACGTCTACTTTGCGTTCGATCTCGCTCCGGTGGTGGACGACGTACGTGTGGCCCGGCGGGCGGGATGGCTCGGCCTTGTCGCGCGGCTGAGACCGGAGGTCAGCCACGACGCGGCCGCCACTGAGGTTGGGACAATTTGGGCCGATCTGGTGCGGGCGTATCCAGCGGACAACGGCACACAAGTCGTGACAACGATGCCACTGCGCGACTGGATGGTCGGCGAGACACGGATACCGCTGCTCGTCGTGATGGCAAGTGCGGGCTTCGTCCTTTTCATCGCCTGCGCAAATCTCGCTGGTGCATTGCTGTCCCGGACGCTCACGCGTCGAAAGGAATTTGCCGTCCGCGTGGCAATCGGGGCGGGCCGCGGCCGCCTGATCCGTCAACTCCTGACCGAGAGCACACTGCTCGCGCTCGTTGGCGGCGTTGCAGGCCTGCTGCTCGCAGTCTTGCTGCTGCGGCTCTTGCAATGGCTTGCCCTGCCGATCCTCCCCGCGTATGCGGAGCTGTCGTTGGATGCTGGCGCCGTGTTCGTCACGGCGCTGTTGACGCTCAGCACCGGGATCATCTTCGGCCTGTCGCCGGCGCTTGCCGCTGCCCGCCCAAACTTGCAGGGCATGCTGCGCGACGAGTCGCGCAGCGCGAGCGAGGGTCGTCGCGCGCAGCGACTGCGCGGGGTGCTGGTTGCGGGCCAGATTGCTCTCTGCGTCAGTTTGCTCTCAGGCGCCGGGCTGCTCGGTCGCAGCTTGTGGGCCATGAGCACCAAGCCGCCCGGCTTCAATCCGGACGGCGTACTCACGGCCGCACTCCGGCTGTCGCCGTACAGCTATCCCACACCCCAGGCTCGGATGCAGTTCTTCGACCAATTTCTCGATCGACTGCGAGCGCTCCCTGGTGTGGATGCTGTGGCTCTGGCCACCTCAATTCCGACGAACGTCGGCAACCGGGTGTCGTTCTCGATCGTGGGCAGACCTTGGCCGAACGACGCGGAGCCGTTCGTCCTGTTCACCACTGTGTCGGACGACTATTTCGCTACCCTGAGCATCCCACTCCAGCGGGGCCGCCTCTTCGACGCACGCGACCAGCCAAACACGACGCCGGTTGTGGTGATCAGCGAAAGCATGGCGCGTCTCTACTGGCCTGACGGCGACGCGCTCGGCGCCCGCGTCCGTATGGGCGGCAGCCCGAACGCACCGCCAATCGAAGTGATCGGCATCGTGAGAGACGTGCGCAATGATCCGGCTCGACCTGACGCCGAGCCGATGGCCTACGGGTCGATGCGTCCGAATCCGGCGCCCATCGGTCGGATCCTGCTCCGGACGCAGGGAGATCCACTGGCATTCGTCTCAGCCATCGAACGCGAGCTGGCGGCACTCGATCGCGGAATTCCGCTCAACCGGGCGATGACGTTGCACGCCGTGATGGGCGAGGGGCTCATCGGCCGGCGGCTTCCGGTCGTGCTCATCGGTACATTCGCCGCGCTGGCGCTGCTGCTTGCGTCCGTCGGGGTTTATGCAATGTTTGTCAGTCTGGGCGCGGCGCGGGAGAAGGAGTTTGGCGTCCGCATGGCGCTCGGATCGCGCCCGCGCGCGATTGCGGCGCTGATGCTGCGGCAGGGGGCAGGATGGATGGCCGCGGGCCTTATCGGCGGGGCCTTGGGCGTTGTACTCGTCGTGCAACTCGTCCGCGACCTGCTCTACGAAGTAGGGCCCTTCGATCCGATTGCGCTCGGCCTCGCAGGCGCGAGCCTGGCTGCATGCGCGGCCATCGCGCTCATCGTCCCAGTCCGCCGTGCGACGCGTGTCGATCCCGTGATTGCGCTGAGGGTGTATTAGAGTTATCAGTTATCAGTTGTCAGTTATCAGTAGTCAGTTGTCGGTTTCGGTTTTCAGGCTCCTGAAGACTGACTCCTGATAACCGACTACTGATAAGTGAAAACTGATAACTGAAAACTGCTTATGCTCGCCATCATCGTCGGGGCCGGAATGGGAGGACTCTTCACAGCGCTCTCGCTGAGGGAGTCGGGCGTCTTCAGCGCGGTTGACGTGTACGAACAGACCAGGACTCCGAGCACTGCCGGTGCCGGACTGAATATCGCTCCGAACGGCGCACGGCTCTGCAAATGGCTTGGCGTCGATCTCGACGGCGGAGATCCGAAAGGACCACCCGGTGCGATTGACGGTGGCCGGGCATCTATTCTGACGGCCACGCGCCAGGTGATGCCAGACAACACGATCTCGCTGAAACCCATCGATCACAACACTGCAGCCGGAGACGGTGCGGGCTTCCATCACATGCACCGCCTCGACCTGCTGATGTGCCTGTACAAGAGGGTATTTGATTTCAGTCCGGACACCGGCGTGCCTTGCCCGATTCGGGTGCACATGGGCAAGCGACTGCGCGCGCTCACGCAAACGGCCGATTCGGTCACCGCGACGTTCGAGGACGGCAGCACAGCCACTGGCAACGTGCTGATTGGTGCCGACGGTCTCAACTCCAAGGTGCTGCAGCTCCTGTGGCCTAGCACGCCTCCAAAGCGCTGGACACAGGTGGTTGTCTATCGCGGGTTGATTTCCCGGGACGTCGTGGCCGCCCTGAAGAAAGCCGACGGCACGCCGCTCGACTACAACCCGATCGATTCTTACACGATGGACGTCCGCCGAAGCGCGTACGCCTGGTGCATGACGTACTGGGTCCGGGGTGGCGAGCTGCTGAACACGGCCTTGATGTACTACGAACCCGACGCGGCCGAGTTCGAGCGCGAAGACTGGGGCGATTGGTTCCCGATCGACCATGCGGAAATGACGAGCACGA
>DATBJG010000166.1:0-2234 GCA_036556585.1 Vicinamibacterales bacterium | reverse complement strand
GGCTTAGGCAGGAGTGTAGGTCAACCTGATCACATCCGCGCCCATCCGATCACAGGCCATGAGGCGGAGCGGTGACCGAGGTCCCGCGAAATACGGCGTGCCGTGACCAAGCACCACGGGGTGCAGGTAGATTCGATACTCATCGATCAGGCCAAGTTCGGTGAGGCTGTGCGCCAGGTCCGGGCCGGCAACTTCGATCTCTCCGTCGCGCTCGGCCTTCAATTCGCGGATCGCGCCCTCAAGATTGTCCTCAATAAGACTGGCGTTGGGGCCGACCGACTTCAACGAGCGCGAGACGACCCATTTCGGCTGGTTCCGCCACGCCTCCGCGAAGGCGTGTTCCTCTGAATCCCATTCAGGATGATCGTCGTCCCAGTAACGCATGACCTCATACATGTGGCGACCGTAGACGCTGCCCACCTGCCCCTGAGCTTCCTCGATGAAGTGGCGAAAGAGCGTGGGGCTTGGCGCAAACGCCATATGGTCGACGTAGCCATCCAGGGACTGGTTCATTCCGAACACGAGCTTCGCCATACCACTTCCTTTCCTCACGCCCGCCCAGAAGCGGACATTCGTCAGCGCATTCAGCATGTCCGCTAAGTGCCATTAGCGGACGAATTTGGCTCGACCTCAGCCCGCGGCGGGGAAAGGTCGCCGCAATTCAGGGCACTACCGCAAAGAACAAAAATACGGTGAAGATGACCAAATGTACGATGCCCTGAAGCACCGTCGTCCGGCCGGTGCCCAAGGTGATTACGCCGAGAAGCAGCGTGAGCGCCAGCAGAACTTGACCCTTCGCGTCCAGGCCGAGTTCGAGCGGCTGCCGAAGGGCGATCGAAACAGCGGCAACCGCCGGGATCGTCAAGCCAATGGTTGCGAGCACCGATCCCAGTGCCAAATTCAAACTCGTTTGTAATCGATTGTTCCGGGCCGCCCTGACAGCCGCCAGACCTTCGGGCATTAGCACGAGTCCAGCGATGATGATTCCCACCACGGCTTTCGGCACGCCAAGGTAGGCTATGGCAAATTCCACCGTGGGAGTGAGAGTCTTAGCAAGACCCACCACGGCGACGAGCGAAACGAGAAGAAGGCCGGCGCTCAGAACAGCAAGTCTGTTGGGGGGCGGAGGCGCATGCGCCTCTTCATCGTCAGCTTCGACCGGGAGGAAGTAGTCGCGGTGCCGCACGGTCTGGACGAAAACGAAGGAGCCGTAGAGCACCAACGACACAAGCCCGGCAAAAACGAGTTGCGGCGTGCTGTACAATGGGCCGAGCCCGCTGGCCACATAGTTTGGAAGAATCAGAGTGAGGCCGGTAAGCGCGGTCAGCACTGCCAGGGCCGAGCTCGCTCCTTGGACTTGAAATCCCTGTTCGTAGTGGCGGGCACCGCCCCAGAGCAAACAGGAGCCGACAATACCGTTACAAACAATCATGACAGCGGCAAAAACCGTGTCGCGTGCTAGTCCTGCCTTCTCGGCCGGAGCTGCGACCATGACCGAGACAATCAATGCCGTCTCAATCACCGTTACGGCGAGTGCGAGGACAAGCGTGCCAAACGGCTCGCCGACGCGGTGTGCAACGACCTCCGCATGATACACGGCCGCGAACACGGTGCCGAGCAGGGCGACGACTGCAACCGCGTCGATGAGTCCCCCGACGCCGAGAAAGGCCGTCAGCAACAGAATTGCCCAGGCCAGTGCAGGCCCCGTCCATGTCCACCAAGGCGGCCCTGCTGCGATCATGCCGATGCCCCAAACTGAGGTGCTAAGTACAAAGGTGGGAATGGCGCGCCCGAAGAGATTCGAACTCCTGACCCCCAGATTCGTAGTCTGGTGCTCTATCCAGCTGAGCTACGGGCGCGTCCAGCCTCCAGAAGACGAACCCTTCTCCTGACGGCGAGCTTGAGCCCAAGCGCGGGATGCGCAAAGTGAAGCGAGCGAGGCTCGCAAAAGGCATCAAGCAAACCCTACCTAATCGGTCGCCCGCGCAAAGGCAAGTTCCACTCTCTCCGTCATTGCCGGGCTTGACCCGGCAATCCACTCCACTGGCTCCAACGCGCTGAGACGAAGCGGCATGGATGCCCGGATCAAGTCCGGGCATGACGAAAAGGTTCATTCAATCCTGGCTTCGAGGGCAACCGCGGCCTCAAGCGCTGAGCCGCCGCGCGCCCTTCAACTGCACCACCACGTCGGGGATTGTGACGCGGAACGTGGCGCCGCCTTCGTTGTCGATAAG
>DATBJG010000165.1:0-3030 GCA_036556585.1 Vicinamibacterales bacterium | reverse complement strand
ATCTTGGCGGCCTCGTCGTGAACACACGCCGCGTGGACAGCCTCGGTGCCGGCGACGCGACGATGGCGGCCATGCGCATCAAGCAGAACGTGCTCGAGGAGTCGTCCATCGGCATGATTGCCACATATGGCGACCAGATGGGCGCGCAGAACAGCTGGATGGGCGGCGCGGACTTCACCTACAACACGTCCCGGTTCCGGGGCGACAAGAATCTCAGTGTGTCGGCGTGGGGGCTGCTCAACGACAAGCACGATCTGGACGGCGACAAGAGCGCCTACGGGCTGGGATTTGACTATCCCAACGACCGGTGGAACTTCAGCGCGTCGTCGGCCCGCATCGGTGATGGTTTTGACCCGTCACTGGGGTTTGTCCCCCGGACGGGCGTGTACGTGTCGAGCGGGGCTTTCGCGTTCGAACCTCGGCCCGGACGCGCGCAAATACGACAGATGCATCATCGGGTGTCTGCCTTCGCGGTAAACGAATTGGATCGCACCTGGCAGAGCTACACGTTCGATGTCACGCCCTTCGACTGGCTGTTCGAAAGCGGCGATCGCATCGGGTTCCGTCTGAACTGGGAAGGCGACAGGCCAGACGAGGAATTCGATGTATTCGAAGGCCAGAACGAAACGGTGGTCATTCCGGCGGGCTCCTACGAATGGCGGCGATACGCCATCGAAGGAACCCTGGCTGAGAAACGTGCGGTCAGCTCCGAGGTCGTGTTTTCGACTGGCGACTTCTATGACGGCTCGCTCAACTCGGTTGAGGCGACCGTGGCCTTCAAGCAATCGCTCTTCCGGCTGGAATTCGGGGCTGAAAGAAACTCTGGCCAGCTTCCGGATGGAGACTTCACGCAGTACCTCTACAGCGGCCGGCTCGAGCTCAAGTTCTCGCCCGATCTGCAGTTCAGCAGCTTCGCGCAGTACGACAATGAGAGCGAATCCATGGGGACGAACACGCGCCTGCGTTGGACCTTCCATCCCAACGGCGATTTGTTCGTCGTCTACAACCACAACCTGCAGCGGTCGTTGAATGACCGGCTGCGTACAGTGTGGGACTTCGAATCGAACGCGTTGATCGTGAAGCTTCAGTACGCCTGGCGGCCATAAAGTCGATGGGAAAAGTCCTCTGGTTTCCAACGCTCACGGCAGTGGGACTGCTCGCCACACCTCCTGGTGTCGGCGCGGAAGGGCGAGAGGGTGCGGACAGCTCGTGGGTGTCGGACTTCTCGCTCGAGAGAAGCGACATGGCTGCCAATGGGCGAAACCCGTTCTTCATCCTCGAGCCGGGCTACCAGCTCGTGCTCGAAGGAAGCGACGCCCGCGCGACCATCACCGTCAAACCGGACGTCCGCATGATTGACGGCGTCGAAACCCGCGTCGTCGAAGCGTCCGAAATGCAGGGTGGTGAGCTGATCGAGGTGTGCCAGAACTACTTTGCCGTCAGCGAGAAAACCAACGACGTGTTTTGCTTTGGGCAGGACGTCGACATCTATCTTGGTGGCCGGGTTGTCGCGCACGACGGTTCTTGGATGGCTGGCGCCGGCGGCGCCAAGTGCGGGTTGAAACTCCAGGCCCGCCCGCGTCCCAATACCCGGCACTACCAGGAACTCGCACCCGGCGTTGCCATGGCGCGAGCTGAAGTCCTGGATGTCGGAGCCACGGTTATCACACCCGCCGGTGAATTCAAGAACTGCGTGCACATCATCGAGACGACCCCGCTGATGCGATCCCAGATCGTTCACGAATGGTACGCCCCGCGGATCGGCCTCGTGCAACGGGATAGTTTGATGCTCGTCAAGTATGGCGAGTCACGTGGAACCAAATAGTTCGGAGGCGAGACGCTCATGTCAAAGGTCGTTCGAACGGTTGTCGCGATCGGGTTCCTCCTCGGCTTGCAGGGCCATGCCGCAGGCCAATCCAACGGGAATTCCAACACCTCGCCGTTTTCAATTGCCAGGGTTCATCTCGAACAGAACGCGACCGACGGCGATTACGAGGTGGTGCTCGAAGTCAACAGCGGTGGTGAAGGTCTCGAAAAGCTGACCGTGCTTTCTCCGGACGGTCGCAAGGTTGTCGACTACACCGCCACGGGCAAGCCGACCCTGGGAATGCGACACTTTCATCTCGAGACCCCCGAGCCGAACGACATCAAGGTCCTGCGCTCAGGCTATCCGGAAGGGACGTACACGCTCACCGGCCAGGCGCCGTCCGGTTTGAAGCTCAGCGGCAAAGTGACGCTCACGCACAAACTGCCACCAGCCGCGACGCTCCTCACACCCAAGCCGGACGCCGAGAACGTGCCCGTCAAGAATCTAAAGATCACCTGGGCGCCAGTCAAAGGTGTGGCCAACTACGTTGTGTACATCGAACAGCCCGACCTGAACTTCGAAATCACCGTCAAGCTGCCGGGATCATCGACGTCGTTTGCCGTGCCGGAAGGCCTGCTGATGCCCGGCACGGCGTACTCATTGGGTATTGGCACGGTTTCCAAGGAAGGCAACACCTCGTTCATCGAAGCGACGTTTGCCACAGGCAAGTAACCCAGGCCACATCAGGAGTCCTTATGCCTCGATCTTTGTCGTTCGTCTGCGTGTCCCTGCTGGCCCTGGTTGTGTCCGTCGGCTGTAAAGCCGCGGCGACAGTCGACACGAGTTCAGAGGGCAAGCAGTTCAGGGCTGTCTGCGCCGAGAAGGCGGCACACGGGGGAAACGAACAGGTGCTGAGCCGGTGGCTGGATGAGCGCGACAAGGCCGTAGCCCTGGGCGAATATCACGCCAACTTCAAGGACAAGGGCCATCGCTGGAGGCTGGAGGAACGAGCGAAACCAGCCGGGTCCGCGGAGTAGAGTCCGGAGTAGTCAGCCCATCTTGGGGGCGTAGGGGCGTAGCGCCCGGCTTTAGCCGGACGCCGCAGGTCAGCGCAGCGGGAACACCATCATCACGCCGATTTCAGGCGCGACGTCAATCGCCTTTGACGTCACGCCGAACGCATTGTTGAGCTTGACGAAGATGTTTGGTGTCAAAAACACCTG
>DATBJG010000164.1:0-3464 GCA_036556585.1 Vicinamibacterales bacterium | reverse complement strand
CGCCGCGACATGAAGTTGCCGTCGACGTAGTAGATCACCTCGTCCGAATCCACATTCGAGTGGTTATAGGGAGCCGGGATTGAAAGTGGGTGGTAATCGAACAGCCGCGGCACGAAGGAACACAACACAAAGCCCGGTCCTTCGAATGTTTGATGCACGGGTGGCGGCTGATGGACGCGACCCGTAATGGGTTCGAAATCTCCGATATTGAAAGCGAATGGCCACAGGTGCCCGTCCCAACCGACGACATCGAGCGGATGGTGCGGGTAGTGATAGCGCGAGATGTGACCCCGTGCCTTGACACGCACCTCGAAGTCGCCAGCCTCGTCGTAGGTGACGAGCTTCTCGGGTGGTCTGATGTCCCGCTCGGCGTAGGGCGCGCTTTCGAGGAACTGTCCGTATGGATTGACGTATCGCCTGGGTGGCTCGATGTGGCCGCCGGAGCTTTCCACGATCAACAGCCGGTGCTCGACGCCTGCGTCTGGCGACAACCGCCAGATCACGCCGGTTGGAATCACCAGATAGTCACCGCGTCCGTACGCAATCGTGCCGAACTGACTCTCGAACGTGCCCGTGCCCTCGTGAACAAAAATGACCTCGTCGCCGTGCGCGTACCGGTACCAGTACGACATGGGCTCGGACGGTCTTGCGACAGAGATGCTGACGTCTTCGTTGGCGAGCAGCGGGACGCGCCCCTGGATGGCGTCGCCGCGAGCCGGCAGATGCGCCGTGCGAAGCAGTCGGTGGCGTAGCGGACCCTGGTCGGCGTACGGCACGTCCACCTTGCACGCCAGCTCGATCTGTCGCACCTGCGTCGGCGGTCGAAGGTGATAAAGGAGCGACTTGTTGCCGGAAAAGCCCCGCAGTCCCATCACCTCTTCGTGGTACAGGGACCCATCCGGCTGGCGGAATTGCGTGTGCCGCTTGTGCGGAACGTTCCCGAGCTTGAAATAAAAGCTCATAGTAGCCTTCAGCCTTCAGCCGTCAGCTATCAGCCTTCAGCTTCACACCAAATTGCCGCGCTTGGCCTGTTCGCGCTCGATGGCTTCAAAGAGCGACTTGAAATTGCCGGCACCAAAGCCGCGCGAGCCGTGCCGCTCGATCACCTCAAAAAACAGAGTCGGCCGATCCTGAACCGGCTGTGTGAAGATCTGCAGCAGGTACCCCTCATCGTCGCTGTCGACCAGAATGCCCAGCTCGGCGAGTTTGTCCACCGGCTCGTCGATTGTTCCCACGCGCGATTCGAGGTCTTCGTAATAGGTGGACGGCACGCGCAGAAATTCCACACCGCTTGCGCGAAGCGTCGATACCGTCTTGACGATGTCGTGGGTGACGCAGGCCACGTGCTGGATGCCGGGCCCGCGGTAGTATTCGAGATATTCCTGAATCTGCGACTTGCGTTTGCCTGTCGCGGGCTCGTTGATCGGAAACTTGATTCGACCCGACCCATCCTGCATGACCTTCGACATCAGCGCCGAGTACTCGGTCGTGATCTTCTTGTCGTCGAAGTGCACGAGCTGGCTGAAGCCCATGGTGTCGGCAAAGAAGTGAACCCACTTGTCCATCGCGCCCAGCTCGACGTTGCCGACGATATGGTCGATGGCCATCAGGCCAGCACCAGCAGTTCCGCCGGGCGCCGGCACTTTCCGGAATCCTGGTGCGAAGCAACCTGCGTAGTCGTCGCGCTCGATGAACTTGAGCAGGGTGTCACCGTACATATGGATGACCGCGTACCGCAGCACGCCGCTTTCGTCGGTGACCTCGGTGGGGCCAATGGCCGGGGAGGCACCTCGACGGCTGGATTCCTCGAACGCCTGCGCTACGTCGGGCACCTCGAGGGCGACAACCGCCACGCCGTCGCCGTGCTCCAGCGCAAATCGGGAAACCGGATGATCGCCGCCCAGCCCCGAGGTGAGAACAAAGCGGATGTCCCCCTGCTGCATGACGTACGATGCGGTATCCCGGCAACCAGTTTCGAGACCCCGATACGCGGTGTTCACGAACCCGAAGCGATGCGCATAAAAGGCGGCCGCCTGCCTGGCATTGCCGACATAGAACTCGAGATGATCGACCCGCTTGATGGGACAGAAATCCTGCATACAGGCAGAATAGCGAAACCTGAATGGCATGGCAAGTAATTAAAGATTACAAATATGGTTGAATTGGTTATGAATAGAAACTACCGTGGCGGGGCATCTGGAGGGCAGACGTGAAGCAGAAACGTCAGAATCCGCGTGGATCCGCGACCCCCAAACCCGCCAGCCGACCGAGGCTCGACGAGCTGGATCGACGACTGCTTGCCGAGCTGCAGGATAATGCCCGCGTCAGCAGCGCCGAGTTGGCACGACGGTTCGACCTGTCAGGCCCGGGTCTGCAGAAGCGGCTGCGACGGCTGGAAGAGCAGGGGGTGATCCGGCACTATACGACGCTCGTCAGCCGGGAGGCCGTCGGGCTGGATTTGTTGTGTTTCGTCCATGTCAGCCTCGCGCACCATCGTCCAAATAGCGTCAAGCGGTTTCCCGACCGTATCAGGCGCCTGGCCGAGGTGCTCGAGTGTCACTATCTGACGGGAGAAGTGGACTATCTGCTGAAGGTCGTCGTGACCAACCACGACCACCTGGAGCGATTCCTCTTCGAGAAGCTCATGAAGGTCGAGGGTGTCGATCGCGTGCGGACGAGCATCGTGCTCAAAGAAATCAAGGCGTCGACATCGCTGCCCTTATAGTGATGGAGGGGTTAGGGGGAGGTTAGGAGGCAGTTAGGATGGTCGAGGCAGTACCCGCCCTTCTGCGGGCGGTGGTCGACTACGCTGGCACGTTTCCGCCGGCGAAGCTCGAGTTGGCTGACGCCGTGGCGACCTACGCACGCGCGCGTGCGGGGAAGCACGCGTGGATGCTCGGGCGGTGTGTCTTTCCAGTGTCGCAGCTCGGGGATTTCGAACGAATCGTGATCGACAGGGGGTCCAACGGCTCGCCGTGGCCGTTGAGTCTGATTGCCAAGGGTGAGTCGGGCGAGCGCGAGACGATCGAGCGATTCAATGCTGAGAAGCGCAGCAAGGCTGTTGTGGCCGGCCTGGAGTTTTCGCCGCTCTCAGCGCCGGAGATCGATCAGGTGGCTCGACAGATTCCCAACGGTGTCGAGGTGTTTTTCGAAGTGCCGCTCGGAGCGGAGTTTGATGCACGCGTTGCGGCCGTTGCCGCTCATGGGGCTCGCGTCAAGATTCGCACAGGGGGCGTAGTCGAAACAGCCTTTCCCGACTCGGCCGAGCTCGTTCGCTGCATGCGGGTCTGCGCGACCTCACAGGTGGCATTCAAGGCGTCGGCGGGTCTTCATCATGCCGTTTGCGGACGGTACGCGTTGACCTATGAGGCCGGCAGCCCGCAAGCGAGCATGTACGGCTTCCTCAATGTCTGTGTAGCTGCCACGCTGGTCTATCTGGGTGCACCGGATACGACCGCGGTCGA
>DATBJG010000163.1:0-1617 GCA_036556585.1 Vicinamibacterales bacterium | reverse complement strand
GCGGATGAGCGGATGGGTCGCCGCTTCGGGGCAAGCAATGATTAACGCGGACGCGGCCCTCGATCTGTTCGATTTGCAGGCGTCGGCGCTGCGCAGTGCGCTCGCCGTCCCGGTTGATGGGCCCGATGGGCATCGGGCCGTTGTCGCGCTGTATTCGACGCGCACCGATGCCTTCAGCTCCCGGCATCGATGCCTGGTCGAAGCGGCCGTTGCGCATGTGACCGATCAACCGGCGAGCCCCCAGGTCATCGACATTCTTCAGAGTCAACCCCGCACGCGTCGATCAATGCCGTTTTCTTCTTCCAGGACTGTTTCCCTGCCCAGACCGCACGCTCGAGCTCGCTGATACGCATCTTCTTCTCTTGGAGCATTGCCTCCGCCGGGCTACCTCCTGCCAGACCGACGTCTTCAGGCAGCCTCATCGCTTTCGGTAAACATCCCTCGCACCGATCTCGTTCTACGCGGAGACGCCTGTCACGCCGGCAAGCGGCCCTGTCGAAAATGCACCTCGTCCATAATGGGTAGCTATTGCTGATGCCATATTTCTGTCTCCGTAATCAGGCCGTTCTATGCATGTGGGGGTTGGGCGTTCTATTCGTTGCGCCGGCGTGGGCACAGTTGCCTCAGTCGTCACCCCTCCCGTTGAACATTCCTGGCCCACGTCTCATTGCCACAGCCACCAGGGTTATCGAAGCCCCGGCCATTGACGGCGTGCTCAACGAAGGCATGTGGCAGGGAGCCTCACTGCTCAGCGGCTTCATTCAGGCCGAACCGCTCGAGGGCATGCCGGGCTCCGAGAGCACCGAGGTGCGGCTGCTCTATGACGATGAGGCCATTTACGTTGGTGTCATGTTGCACGATCGCGATCCGTCACTCATTGTCACGACCGAAACACGACGCGATGCCGACCTCGAAGACATGGATTCGTTCCAGATGATCTTCGACACGTTTCACGATCGGCAGAACGGTTTCGTGTTCGGGACAAACGTGGCCGGCGTGCAGTACGACGCTCAGGTGCGCGACCAGGGAGAGCAGGAGTCAAACTGGGACGGCAGCTGGGAAGTACAAACCAGCATGTCGCCGACCGGCTGGAGCGCCGAGTTCCGGATTCCATTGCGCACGCTGCGGTATGGACCGGCTCCGCAGACGTGGGGTGTGAATTTCCATCGCAACATACAACGTACGCGCGAGCGGACGTACTGGTCGCCGCTCGAGCGAGTCTACGAACTCGGGCGACTGACGTCGGCGGGGGAACTGCGGGGTCTCGCGCTCGAGACGCCGCGCAATTTCAAAATTCTGCCGTACGTCGTTGGTTCGACCGACCGGAACTTCCTTCCCGGTTCGACGACAAAGCTGGACGGGAACATCGGCGGCGACGCCAAGATAGGGCTGACACCGAGCCTCAACCTGGACTTCACCTACAACACCGACTTCGCACAGGTCGAGGTCGACGCCGAGCAGATCAACCTGTCGCGATTCAACCTGCGCTTTCCAGAAAAGCGCCCATTCTTCCTGGAGAACTCCGGCCTCTTCACCATTGGCAAAGAAGACGAGCTGGACTTGTTCTTCAGTCGCCGCATCGGTCTCGACGACAACGGTGCGATCGTGCCGATCATC
>DATBJG010000162.1:0-3183 GCA_036556585.1 Vicinamibacterales bacterium | reverse complement strand
ACCCGAGGCACTCCGTGACTCGCTCATGAAAGCGGGCGCGCGGTATCTCGAGTCGCCCAACGCGACCGTGGTCGTTCGCCAGATCAACAGCCGCAAGGTCTTCATCACCGGGCGCGTGCAGCGCTCCGGGCCCTACGTCCTGACGGCGCCGACCACCGTGCTGCAGCTCATCGCACTGGCCGGCGGCCTCACCGACTGGGCCGAAGAGGACCAGATTGTCGTGATGCGGAGCGAGAACGGCCGTCAGGTTCGTCACAAGTTCAGCTACAAGGACGTGATTGGCGGCAAGAAGCTCCAGCAGAACATCGTGCTCGAGCCTGGTGACACCGTTGTCGTGCCGTAGTCGAGCCGTTCATGCAGATTCAAGAGGCAGGTGCGCAGTGGTGACTTCACTGGTCCGAATCGTCTTCAGCCTTGCCGTGGCGCTCCTCGTCACGTCAAGTGTGGCGTTCGCCCAGATGGCGGAAGGCCAGCCCGGCGTGCAGCTGGTGTTCGGTCGTGCGGGAAGCCCGGTGAACTCCGGCAACTTCCTGGATCTCACGGCCGATCTCCTCGCTGGCTACGACACGGCGCTGCCGCAGTTCAGCCAGAGCGACAGCCGCCGTATCGCGGGTGAGGTTGTCGAGGGGGCTGCCGGTCTGACCTACTACCGTTCGGGGCAGAACTTCAATCTCCGCACGGGGTACGTCGGAGCCGTCGTCCACTATCCGGACTTTCAGCGTCAGACATCGACTCGACCTCTGACAGCGAACAGCCACTTGGTCAATGCCGAACTTGGCATGGGTCTGACGGCGAATACCGATCTGACGGTGTCGCAGACGGTGGCGTATTCGCCCTTCCATCACTTTCGGACGCTTGAAGCGACAGGGGACCTCGAAACCCTGTCGGTAGGCTCGCGCGACTTCTTCCTCGTCTCGCGCGGTGCGTACAGCTCCATCTCCGAGATCGGTGTGGCCCACCAGCTCGACTCGCGTACGTCGCTGGCCACCTTCTACACCGGGCACTTCACCGACTTTCCCAGCAACCCGCAGTTCAACTGGGCGACGCAGAGTGTCGGCGGCCGAGCAAGCCGGCAGGTTGCGCCAAACACGGCGCTCGTGGCCGGGTATGCGTTTACCCGCCATCTGAGCGAGGACCAGGTCATTCCGTTCGATCGCCACGACCTGGATCTCGGCGTGAACTACGGGCAGACCCTCAACGTGACGCGGCGCACGACGTTTGGCTTCCGCACGGGCAGCTCGATGACGACCCGCCGGGACCAGCCGCCGGGCGCGGATGGACGGGAAACCTACCTTCGAATGATTGGTGCCGCCGACCTGAATCACCGGATGGGTCGGACCTGGCAGGCCCATCTCGGCTACGAGCGGGGCTTCCAGTACATCGTGGGCATTCCGGAGCCCTTCGCTTCCGACGCCGTGACGGCCGCGCTCGGCGGCTACATCACGGATCGTCTCCATTTCGAAATGGCGACGAGCTACACGCAGGGCGGTCTGCGGTATTCGGTCGAAGGCCGTGGCTACAACGTGTACGACGCGTCGGCGCTCTTGCAGTACCCAATCACCCAGCGGTTGGCGATCGATCTGAACTATCTGTACGTGAACTACGTGCCGCAGGGGGGACTCCTTCTCCCCGGCATTCCTACGGCGTTCGAACGGAACGCGGTTCGTGTGGGCCTGTCGGTGTGGGTTCCACTTCTTGGTCATTGAGGTGAAATGTGATACCCGGCAAACAATACAAAATCCAGCAACTCTCTGAAATTGCGTGGCGCCGCAAGTGGTGGATCGTGGTGCCCTGCGTGCTCGCAGGCATCAGCATGTTGGCGGCGTCGTACTCCATGACCGAGATCTTCCGGTCGGAGACCACCATCCTCGTTGCCGCTCACAACGCGCCGGAAGATCTGGTCGGCCCGGCTGTGAACCCGCGCATCGAGGAACGGCTGCATGGCATGAGCCAGCAGCTGCTCAGCCGTGACTCTCTGCAGGCGGTCGTCGAGGAACTGAACCTCTACCCCGAGCGCAAGCAGAATCCGGACATGGATGTCGTCACGCGGATGCGCGCCGACACCTCGGTCACCATCGAAAAGGGTGATCCGGAAAATCAGGACGCCACGACCGTCAAGATTGGGTTCCAGTCGCCCAGCGCGCAGGAAGCCTTCTCGGTGACGGACAAACTGACGAAGCTCTTCATCGAGAAGAACGTCAAGGACCGTGGTGAGACCGCGCAGTCGACCGGTGCGTTCCTCGACAAGCAGCTCACCGACGCCCGCGACCGGCTCAACGCCCAGGAGCAGAAGCTCGAAGCGTTCCGGACCCGTCATGCCGGCGAGTTGCCCACGCAGCTCGAAGCCAACATCGGTGGCGTGCAGACGGCCGACGTCCAGCTGCGGGCTCTCCAGGAGTCGCTGCGTCTGGATCTCGAACGTCAGACCCAGCTCGAGCGAATCATTGCCGACCTCGAGAAGCGCGGCTCGTCGACGCTTACGGCCACGACCGCCCCTGGTGGCGCGGTTCAGCCGTCGGCTCTCGAGCTCGAGCTGATCGCGGCCCGCAACGAGCGCCGTGAGATGGAAACCCGCTTCAAGCCGGAGCACCCCAGCGTCATTCGTGCGGATCGCCGCATTCGTGACCTCGAGCAGGCTCTTCGCAATTCGCTCCAGCCGCCTCCCGCGGTTGCGACGTCGAATGGTCCTGCCGTGCCGGTCGTCCCGTCGCCCGAGTTGATCGAGCGCCAGGCCGAGATGGCTACCCTGCGCGGCCGTATCCGCGACAAGGAAAGCGACCGGGCCGAGCTGCTCCAGGCCAAGGCGATGTATCAGCGCCGGATCGATGCGCAGCCGGTGCGTGAGACCGAGCTGTCCGATCTGACCCGCGACTACGAGACCCTGCGACTCGTCTATGCCGACCTCCTCCGCAAGAAGGAGAACTCGCGCATGGCGGAGCAGCTGGAGAACGAGTCGGTGCTGGCGGATTTCTCGATCGTCGAGCCGGCGCAACTGCCGGGCTCGCCGTTTGCCCCGAACCGCCAGCGGTTGGTGATTCTGGGTCTGTTGTTCGGCCTGGCCCTCGGCGTGGGTCTCGCGGCGTTCCTCGAGTACTGGGATTCGACGCTGCGGACCGAGGACGACATCACGCTCGCGCTCAACCTGCCGACGCTCGCATCGATTCCGATGATGCACAGCTCGGC
>DATBJG010000161.1:0-6818 GCA_036556585.1 Vicinamibacterales bacterium | reverse complement strand
GTACTGGCCCTCCCAAAAATCGACCCACGAACGATTCAACATCTCTTCAGAGCCGCACAACTCCATCAGCTCGATGGCTGCCGGGTTCACGTAGACAACCTCTCCGCCGGGGCCCAGGATCTTCACGCAGTCGCTGCTGCTTTCGACAAGGTGCCGGCTGATATCTGCGATCTGACTACTTTTCATTGATCGGATACCTCTTTCAAGTCGATGCCGCCACCGTGGCGCGAGCGCTGCTCCCCACGCGCAGTGCGGTGAACAACGACAGCACCTGAAGAACGGCAACGGCAACCAACGCATCCTGGAAACGTCCCGCATCGAGGAGCGGTCCAAAAAGAAGCGGCGAGACAGCGAGGCCTGTGTCCAACCCCGAGTAGACAAAGCCGTACACACGCCCGAAAGACGTTCTCCCAAACCGGCTCGTGGCCGCACGCCGAACGAGCAGATCGCGGGCAGGTCCAGCCGTTCCGACGCCAAAGCCCAACCCCGCCATCAACAGCCACAACACGTAAGGGGACACGGCTCCTGATGCCAGAAGTGCCGCCATCAGCGCTGCGAAGCTTAGAGCGATGGTGACGACGCGGTCGCCGCGAGCCGCCAGAAAACCGCCCACGATCATTCCCGAGGCGCTGCCGAGCAAGTAGGCCGTCAGACCACCGCTCGCAATGACGAGCGAGACGCCGTACACGCGGCTCAAAATCGCTGGCGCGTAGTTCTGCAAAATGCCGAACGCCGCCGTCGTCAGCAGGAAGAACGCGAAACAAAGCCAGACCGCGCCTGAGGACAGGAACGCGAGCTGTCCGTCAGGTTTGGTTGATTGCTCTTTTCCGCGAGCCGGAACGACCAGCTCGAGCGCCGCTTCCGCAAGCACGCGGCGACGCCACCAGAGAAGGGCCAGCATGAGCGCGCCGACACCGGCAATCGCGAACCCTGCGACATGCCATCCTGCCAGGCTTGCCGTGCCCGCCATGAACACCGGTGCCGCCGCCCAGCCGAGACTGCCGGAGAGCCCATGGACTGAAAACGCGTGACCGAGCCGTGTAGGGGCAATCCCGTGGTTGAGCAAGGTGAAATCGGCCGGATGAAAAATACTGTTACCGGCACCCGCCACGGCCGCCGTCAGCAGCAGCATGAGATAACTATTGGAGAATCCGAGCAGGATCCCAGAGGCTGACAAGGCACCGATCCCGAAAAACAACACGCGCGGCGCGCCCACACGATCCACGACGAAGCCGGCAAGCGCCTGACCAATCCCGCTGACAACGAAAAACGTTGTCGTCAGCAGGCCCACATCCGTGTAGCTGAGACCAAAGTCTTTCATGAGCCACGGAAACAATGGCGGCAGCATCAGGTGAAAAAAGTGCGACGTCCCGTGGGCAAGACCGACGAGCCCGATAATCTCGGCATCGCGTCGGCGAGCGTCGGGAGACGTGCGGCTCGAATCCATTGCATCAAGTCTACGCGAACCGCGACGATCGGCGTTGGCGGCCTGGGCCGCGTATACTGCGCGCAGACCCATTCGGGGAAGGTGTGACCATCTGGTGGCTACTGAAATGAGCACGCTTACCGCTGACGTTCGTGCTGAGCTGGTCGAAGCATTGAAGAAACTCGTGGGTGAGCGCTGCACGGTGAATCCGACGCAGCTGGAGCACCACAGTCACAGTGAATCGTGGCACCCCCACGGCACGCCTGACGTCGTTGTGTTCCCCGAGACGACAGAGGAAGTCAGTGCCATTGTGCAAACGGCTGCACGATTCGGGGCCGCAATCGTACCGTTCGGTGCGGGTTCATCGCTCGAGGGTCACGTGAACGCTCTCGCCGGAGGCGTGTCTGTCGATCTCACCCGTATGAACCGTATTCTCCGCGTCAGCGTCGAGGATCTGGATGTGACCGTAGAGGCTGGTGTCACGCACCGTCAGTTGAACAAGGCTCTTGCAAATACCGGCGTTTGCTTCTGGGTTGATCCAGGTGCGGATGCCACGATTGGCGGGATGGCGGCGACAGGAGCGTCTGGCACGACAACGGTTCGCTACGGGACAATGCGCGAAACCGTGCGGGGGCTCACGATAGTGCTGGCTGACGGCCGTATCATTCGAACGGGAGGTCGCGCACGGAAGTCATCGGCGGGATACGACCTTACGCGTCTGTTTGTCGGTTCCGAGGGTACGCTTGGCATCATCACGGAAATCACCCTTCGTGTGTACGGTCTGCCCGAAGCAGCCGCGGCTGCGGTGTGCGCGTTCGATTCCATGGAAGGCGCAGTGCGCACGGTCATCACCACCATTCAGTTGGGCATTCCGGTCGCTCGAATCGAGCTTCTCGACGAAGTCATGATGGATGCCGTCAACCGGTACTCGCGCCTCTCGCACCCTGTGAAACCAACTCTGTTCTTCGAGTTCCATGGGACCAGCAAGGCAGGGGTCACCGAACATGCCACGTCAGTTCAGGAAATCGCGACCGAACATGGAGGCGCCGATTTCCGGTGGGCGACGACCACCGAGGATCGTGCAAAGCTGTGGGAAGCCAGGCACAACACGTTACCCGCGTCGCGAGCGATGCGACCAGGTGGTCAGCCGTGGGTGACCGACGTGTGTGTCCCAATCTCACGTCTCGCCGAATGCATTCTCGAGACCAAGCGCGACCTTGCTGCTTCCCGGGCGTTCGGGCCGCTGGTCGGCCACGTCGGCGACGGCAACTTTCATCTGAACTTCATCGTGAATCCGGACGATCCGGTGGAACTCGCGGAAGTCAAGGGGCTGAACGCCAGGTTGATGCGTCGCGCCCTCGCTCTGGGGGGCACGTGCACGGGCGAGCACGGCGTTGGCTTGGGCAAGATTGACTATCTGGTGGAGGAGCACGGGGAAGCCGTCGAGGTGATGAAGACCATCAAGCGTGCCCTCGACCCGGATAACCGGATGAATCCCGGGAAAGTGGTGCGGCTTCCCTAGCCTATTGCACCAAGGGACAATAGGCGCCTGCTGTGGGCCTCGTTATAGTTCCGACCAGCAGGGAGGCACTTCGCCATGACAACCGCCACAGAAGTTCCGGCCGCGACAAAACTGGCGATCGATCGGACGCGTCTGGCGCACGACCGAACCCTGATGGCATGGGTGAGAACGTCCACGTCGCTCATCTCGTTCGGTTTTACCATCTACAAATTCTTCCAGGCTCTGCGAGAGAACCAACCGCTCACCGATGGCCGAATGTTTGGACCGCGCGAGTTCGCCTTGATGATGATCGGTATGGGCGTCGGAGCCCTCATTCTTGCGACCTTCCAACACAGGACGGACCTGCAAACTCTCAGAGCGGAATACGGTCATGGCCCGGTGCCGAGGTCGCTCACCACCCTGCTCGCGATCTTTGTGTCCGTGTTCGGCATCATCGGATTCGTGTCGGTATTGCTTCGCCTGTAGTCTGAAAACGACGCTTCAGTTACGGCGACACAACGTTCTTGACTTCGTCACCACGACGGCACGAAGACTCATCACTCACACATTCCTGATCTTCGAGGTCGTCGTGGACCCTATTAGTCTTCGTGTTCTTAGTGTTCTTCGTGGTCACCAACGGGGTGTATCACTGCGCTGAGTTGCTTGACGCGTGGACGCCTGGATGCGTGCGGCACGCCGGTGTTGACTTGGTCACCACGACGGCACGAAGACTCATCACACACACATTCCTGATCTTCGTGTCGTCGTAGGCTATTGGTTTTCGTGTTCTTAGTGTTCTTTGGGGTTTGACTCTCCAACGGGGTGCATCACTGCGCCGGGCTGCCTTAAAGCGTGGACGCCTTAACTTGGTCACCACGACGGCACGAAGGCTCATCACACACGCATTCCTGATCCTTCGTGTCGTCGTAGGCTATTGGTTTTCGTGTTCTTAGTGTTCTTCGTGGTTACCAAAGGGGTGTATCACTGCGCTGAGTTGCTTGACGCGGACGCCTGATGCGTGCGGCACGCCGGTGCTGACTTGGTCACCACGACGCGCACGAAAACACACCGCCAAGCATGGTGTCGGGAACGTCGTGTTCGTCGTGGTTCTAATAGTTTTTCGCGTTCTTCGTGTTCGTCGTGGTTTGACTCTCCAACGGCTGCATCACTGCGTCGAGTTGCTTAAGGCGTGGGGCGTTGGATCAGCGCGGCCCGTTCGCGCAGTGCAGGCGACAGTCGCAGACACACCTCGTAGAGTGCGCCATACTCTGGACTCAGTGACGGGCGGGGACGCCCGTCGGTCAGCGACGCCTTGAGCGCACTTGTCTGTGCGTAGACCACCGGAAACCAGCGCGACCGCAGTTGCGCGCGTCGATAGTCGTTCCAGTGACCCACGTTGCTGGCGACGATGGCAACGAACAGGACGAGGGCGACGGTCGATCCTCTGACGGTCCGCGTCGACATCGTCTTCGTCATCACAAGCAGCAGCCCAAGGAGCATCGCCTGGAAAGGGAGCGGGTAGTACCAGATTCGATGGTCGTAGTAGTCATACACGGGCGGGTGGCGCACAATCATCAACGACACCAGGACGATCTCGCCAAGCACCAGCAACGTCGCGAGAATCATGGATGTTCGAGACACACGGCGTCTTACGACCACCCATCCGCCGGCCAGCGCGAGTGCGCCTCCAAACACCCAGAGCGGCAGACCCCCGAAGAATGCTGCACCGGCTTGAATCAACAACTCACCCGCGTGAAGGATAATCGTGGGATTGATCAGCAAGTCGCCGAGTGGCAGCTGCTGGTACTCGGCGTTGGGAACGTAGCCGTTGATTCGCTCGACGAGAAACGGACCGAGCGTCGCGTTGTAGAACATCATGAAACCGACGGCGGCCGCACCTGCCAACGCGACGCGCCATTCGCCGGCTCGCGTGACGGCAAGCACGATCACAACGCCAAGGCCGAGCGCCGCATAGAAGAAGCCCTGACGATCGAGCAGGCTCATGATGCAGAACAGGAGGAAGACAACGGCGGGCGCCCAGCGTCGCCGGTCCCCATCGAACAATCGCGCGACATACAGCGTTGTGGCCAGCAGTACCGGGGCCAGCAGGACTTTGGTAGACCGATAGTGCATCCCCATGGTGACCACGTTGACGTAGTTGGTGAGATACACCAGCAGAATGCACGACCCGGTCAGCTGCCCGAGCCGCGGCTGGCGCCAAAACGCCCGCAGACAGATCGCAATGGTCAGCAGTCCAGATAGCAGCGCACTGAAAGGCACGAAGGACGGAAAATCCCAGGCAATCCGCGCCCCGAACGCGCGCGCGTCGAGATAGTCGAAGAGAAAGCTCAGCTCCCGGGCCTGGAAGGTACCCAGGTCGTTGGCGTGGGGGTCGAACACGATCCGCAGGAGTCCGCTGCGACCATCCAGATACTGCCGGATGAACTGGGTGCCCTCGATTTCAATGAGGCCGCCGTCCCAGTACCAGAACGGAACCACGAACGCGACAAGCGCGCACAAAATCAGGACCAGCACGAGCCCTGCGGTCGCGAGCGTGCGCATCGGGTTGGGATTCTATACCCGTCGTCCCAGAGTCTGGGCTTTCTCGGAACTTACGGAGTTACAATCGACGCGATCATGAAGCTCCACCGAACGCTTATTGTGGTGCTGGCGCTCGTGGTGCCAGCCTCGGTCAGCGCACAACCCTATGCTGCCCGGCAGTCTGGAGGAGTCATTCAACTCGAGGATGTCGGGACGAAAACCGTCGTTTCGATCGTACCTGGCGTCGGCAACATCGCCTTTGCCATGAGCGTGAAGGGTTCGAACATCCTGTGGTGGCCATACGCGTCACTCGACGAGTTCAAAGCAAAGCCGGGTCTGGGCGGCGTTCCCTTCATGGGACCCTGGGCAAACCGGTTGGACGAACAAGCCTTTTACGCAAACGGCCAGCGGTACGCGTTCGACATGAGCCTCGGGAATATCCGTGGCGAGATTCCCATTCACGGATTCGTGACGACCACCCCGCACTGGCGCGTCGTGCGCGCCGAATCTGATGGTTCGTCTGCGTGGGCGACGAGCCGGCTCGACTTCTATCGGCAGCCCGCCTGGATGGCGCAGTTTCCCTTCGCGCACACCATCGAGATGACGTATCGACTGCAGAAGGGCGTGCTGGAAGTTGCGACGCGCATCCACAATCTGTCGGACGACCCCATGCCGGTTGCCGTTGGTTTTCATCCGTATTTTCAATTGACGGAGTCGAAGCGTGACGACTGGACCATTTCGGTGGGCGCCCGTACCCGCTGGCTGTTGAACCAGGACAAGCTACCGACGGGTCAGACCGAACCCATCGAACGGTTGTTCCCCGATCCGCGGTCTATCCCGCTGCGAGACCACAATCTGGACGATGTCTTTGCTGATCTTGTCCGCGACGGATCAGGTCGCGCGACGATGTCTGTGCGAGGGAAAACGCAACGCATTGACGTGGTCTTCGGGCCCAACTGGCGCGCGGCCGTCGTCTGGGCACCGAAGCCGACGTCTCCAGGTCAAGATCGCAACTTCATCTGTTTCGAACCGATGGCGGGCATCACCAACGCGATGAATCTTGCGCAGCGCGGCGCATATGCCGAACTGCAGCGCATCGCCTCGGATGGGATCTGGGAGGAACGCTTCTGGATTCAGCCCAGCGGGTTCTAGTCAGGATTAACAGGAGATTAGGCGTTGGTCTTTACAGGAGACCAGGAGGTCAGGAGACGATGTGGTTTGAACAGCTGTGGCACACTAGAGTCGCTTTGGAGGACCTATGATTGCACCGGTTTTGCTGGCGGCGCTCGGAACCATGTTTTCACTCATGGCTGCCGCGCCGATTTCTCAGTCGGATCGCGACAAGCTCAT
>DATBJG010000160.1:0-2560 GCA_036556585.1 Vicinamibacterales bacterium | reverse complement strand
GAACATCAGGCGGGCATTGGGCGAGAACTGGTAGTCGAGCCGGCCGCCATACAGTTTGATCGTTTCCTTGCCGCTCAGCTCGATGTTGAATTGCGGGTAAGGCGTTCTCGCGATGGAGCTCAGCGGCGTGCGGTTGTACTCGTAGTTGCCGAAGTAATGCACCCGATCGCGCACGATCGGACCGCCCGCGGCACCGCTGATCTGCGTGCTCTTGAACGGCACCTTGCGCTCGAGGACGTGGTCCTCCGCGCCCCAGTCATTGTCGCGGAACGAGCCGTGGACGAGCCCGGTGAAGGCGTTCGTCCCCGACTTGGTGACGGCGTTCACCATCGCGGCTGGCGATCGGCCCTGCGTCGCGTCGAATCGGTTCGAGACGAACTCGAATTCGGCGATCGTGTCGCGGCTGTACCGCGGCTGGTTGAGCGCGCCCAGCGTGTTGCCCACCTGCTGCCCGTCGAGGTTCAACGCAAATGCCGGGTTGTCTTCACGCGGCACCGTGACGGGCTCATCGCCGATCAGAGTTGTCCGGTTGCCTGGAGCCAGCAGCGCCAGCGCGAGCCATTGATTGCCCTGCACCGGCACCTCCGTCATCTGCAGCGGATCGATATTGCCGCCCACCGTCGACTGCGTCGTCTCGATGAGCGGCGCCTCTCCGGTGACCGTGACGGTCTCTTGTACCGTGGACGGCGACATCTGCATGTTCAGGGTGACCGTCTGACCGACCAGGAGCTGAACGGCCATGCGCTCCACACGCGTGAAACCCGCCAGATCTGCGGAGATCCGGTACGTGCCGACACGGACGGGAATGCGATATACGCCGCGGCCATCGGTGACACCTTCGAACTGATTTCCCGATGCCTCGTGTACGGCCACAACAGTGACGCCGGGAAGCACGGCGCCAGTCGCGTCCGTGATCGTGCCGGTGACACTGGCTTCCTGCCCGTACGCCACTTTTGACAACGCGAACAGCACCAGAACGAACGGCAACCATTTCCTCGAATCGGTCCTCATAGGTGCCCTTTCAGTTCGGCGACGGAACTAATCTGGGGGTGCCGAACGCTGCAAGGGTCTGAGAAAGATCCGAAGAGATCAATACAGTCGCATCGCGCGGGCTGCTGCCGCTTTGTTGAGCCCCGGAATACCGTTCCGGCGGCCACGCCAATACAGTCAAGACAGGACGGGCTCGAGAAGGACCTTCGCCGGCTCGAAGCACTCGAGCTCTGCGAAGCCATCGGTTACAGCCTGTACTTTGGCTGCGTACTCGGAAAGGGTTTCAGTGTCCAAAAATACCTTCCGAACAGGATGGCGACTTGGGTGAAGCCTTGCGCACCATGTAGCCACAGATGTTCGAGTTGCCAACTGCACCCGTCCAGCACCGGGCGCGACCCCGGTGGCCCATTCTGGTGGTCACTCCGGTGAACGTGTTCCGCGACCCTGCGGCACCTGAACTCCACCCGACGGTGCGCCGAGCCGCTCAGTTGTTGATTGACGCTGACATTCCAATCATTTTTATTGCCTCATCTGTCGTCCGAGAGCCCGAACATCTTCAACGTGAGCTTGGAATCGTCCATCCGTACCTGTCAGACGGCGGCACCACTCTGCACATTCCGTACGGCTACTTCGGAGGCGGATACGCGGGAGCGGGGACGGACTGGGAGATGATGACGTTTGTGGCGAGAGGGTTCGGTGTCGAACCTCCCAGCGGGCTTCAGTTCCTGCTCCAGACCTATCGCATCCATCGATCCGACATCGTCACCATCGGGTTCGGCGTCACGTCGTCGGATCGATTTGTTCTCGAACATGTGGACGTCCCGGTCATCGTCCGAAACCGGAACATCGGCCAGAACCAGCTTCAAACATCGTTTCCCGACGCCTTCGTGACGCACTTCGAGGGGCCCCTCGGGTGGGGAGAAGCGATTCTGGGCGGATTGGCGTATGAATCAGATGAAACCGGTATGATGGCCGTGCGCCTGTGATACACGTCTTGTCATCTTTAACTCGGCGGATTCGCCCGGGATCGTCGATCCGGAGTGTATTGATTGCGGGGTTCGCCGTCGTGTTCGGGTTGTGGGTGTTGTCCGGCTACGAGCTCGTGCGCCGGCTGGCGGCGCTCGAGCAGCGTACGGCAGCGGAGCACGAGGCAGCGCTGAGCGGAGCCCGCCTTCTGACGACGATTCGGACAAACGTCCTGCTCGGTTCGATATTTCTGCGAGATGCGATCATCGACAACCGTTCGATCAGCGCCGACTACTATTGGCAGGAGCTCAACAGGATTCGCGGGGAAGTCGAGCAGTTGCTGCCCGATTATTCTCTGGACGTGACGTCCCCGGAGGAACGTCAGCACTGGGCACAGCTTCAGAACGAGCTCGAAGATTTCTGGAAATCACGAGAGTTGGCGTTCTCTCCTGATGGCCCGCTGGATACCACCGAGGCGGCAGCCGTCCTGCGCCGCCGAGTCGTCCCGAGTCGGACGGCGATTCTGCAGATCCTCGATCGATTATCCGAGCTGCAAGTCCTTTCGCAGCGGCGGCACGAAGCGGAGGCCTCAGCGCTGTACGCC
>DATBJG010000159.1:0-13818 GCA_036556585.1 Vicinamibacterales bacterium | reverse complement strand
AGTACGCGGTTGTTACGGCGGGACGTCCGCACTTTATGCAGTTGCGACCGGCTGGCTGGGGGGCATCGAACGGAAGATTCCTGATTGTGGCCTGCGTATCGGCCTTGATCTGAGCCTCACAGGTTTCATCACCGCACCACGGAGAGACGACAAATCCCGGGCGTCCTTCCAGAATCGTTTTGAATTCGTCGTAGGAATCTGTGGACGTGGTGTGGTCTTCGCGAAATTGCCGAGCACGATCGAAGAGGCTTTGCTGAATCGAATCGAGCATTTCGCGGACGCGTCCGGCGAGACCCTCCATCGGCGTCGGGATCTTCTCCCGCGTATCGCGCCGCACGAGTAATACCTGCCCCTTTTCAATGTCTTTGGGACCAATCTCCAACCTGAGCGGTACTCCCCGCATTTCCCACTCGGCAAACTTCCAGCCGGGCGTGTACATGTCACGATCGTCCAGTTGGACGCGGACACCCTGGCTGACGAGTTCCTGCCGGATGGTCCGTGCTCGTGGCAACACGGTTTCCTGCCAGTTTCCTCTTGGAATGGGAACAATCACGACCTGGTAGGGTGCAACCCTCGGCGGAAGAATGAGACCACTGTCGTCACCGTGGGTCATGATGAGCGCCCCCACCAATCGGGTCGTTACGCCCCATGAGGTTCCCCACACGTACTGCAACGACTTGTCCCGAGCCTGGAACGTGACGTCGAACGCCTTGGCAAAGTTCTGTCCCAGGTTGTGAGAGGTTCCAGCCTGGAGAGCCCGCCCATCCCCCATCAGCGCCTCGATGGAGTAGGTGCGCACCGCACCGGCAAATTTCTCGCTTTCGGTTTTCAGTCCATCGACCACCGGCATCGCCAGCTCAACTTCCGCGACTTCTTTGTATACGCCGAGCATGCGGCGCGTTTCGGCCTCCGCCTCCTCTTCCGTTTCGTGAGCCGTGTGTCCCTCCTGCCAGAGAAACTCGGTCGTGCGGAGGAACAATCGTGTCACTTTCTCCCAACGCACCACGTTCGCCCACTGATTGATCAAAATAGGAAGATCACGCCACGACTGCACCCACTTGGAATACATCGTCCCGATAATCACTTCGGACGTGGGCCGGACGATGAGCTTTTCCTCCAGATCTTCATCCCCGCCTCGCGTGACCCAGGCGACCTGCGGGGCGAAACCTTGGACGTGGTCCGCTTCCTTCATCAACAGGCTTTCCGGGATGAACAGCGGGAAGTACGCATTGACGTGCCCGGTTGCCTTGATGCGCTGATCCAGCGCCTGCTGAATCAACTCCCAGATGGCGTATCCGTAAGGCCTGATGACCATGCAGCCCTTGACCGGTGAGTAGTCGGCAAGCTCGGCCCGGCGGACGACGTCCGTATACCAGCGGGAAAAATCCTGCGATCTCGGTGTGATTTCGGTGACGAGCGGCGCAGGTTGATCCGTGCGATCTGCTTTCTCTGAAGACTCCTTTTTCTGTTTCATAGGATGTGCGCTACACGGCTCGATTAGCGGCGGGGCCGATACCCAGCCGCCGGGCTTCGGTCTCGTTGACGTCCGTCACGTGGGTCTTCCAATGGAGATCGTCTTTTGCCGGAAAATCCGATCTGAAGTGCGCGCCGCGACTCTCGTGCCGTCGGAGTGCGCCTCGTGCAACAAGTCGCGCAACGGTCAGCAGGTTGGCGCGACGCCAGGCGGCCAGATCGGTCACCGAATGTGCGGCCAGCGTGTTCTCCAGGTCGAGGTGGGCAGCGTCCAGTATCGTCATCGCGTCCAGAAGGCCATCACCATTGCGAAACAATCCTGCTGAGCGCCACATCACGTCCCGGATTGCGTCTTCAGCAATCGGTGCCGCTTGCCTTCCGCGCTCAATCTCCTCCGTCAACGAGCGAAACTCCGGGGACGGAAGGCTGGCAGCAGCCAGCGGCTGACACATCGCACGGCCTGCTCGTGCGCCAAACACGAGGCCTTCAAGCAGCGAATTGCTCGCCAACCGGTTCGCCCCATGAACACGGGTGCAGGCAACTTCTCCGGCCGCAAACAGACCTGGCAGTGAGGTCCGGCCATGCAGGTCTGTTTCGACTCCGCCCATGACGTAGTGTGCCGCGGGCCCGACAGGAATGCGATCGCGCGCGAAATCGAGACCCACCTGCCGGCAGATGGCTGCTATCCCCGGGAAACGCTCGAGAAC
This sequence comes from Vicinamibacterales bacterium, assembly GCA_036556585.1. Lineage (GTDB taxonomy): Bacteria > Acidobacteriota > Vicinamibacteria > Vicinamibacterales > JAMQPK01 > DATBJG01. Next base: position 11,638 of record DATBJG010000159.1, on the reverse strand, counting down.
GAACACCGAGTCCAGATGTGCAAGGGACAAATAGACGGACCCTCCAGTACGATGCGATTCGCGGACAATCGAACGTGCCACGATATCGCGCGCCGCAAGATCGCCCGCGGAATCGTAGCGCAGCATGAAGGGTTCACCGGCCGAATTGATCAGCCGTGCGCCTTCACCACGAACCGCTTCGGAGATCAGAAACCTGGGGGCGCCCTCGACCGCCAGGACCGTTGGATGGAACTGAATGAATTCAAGGTCTGCGACGCGCGCACCTGCTCGGAACGCGAGCGCTATGCCGTCGCCGCTGGCAATGCGCGGATTCGTGGTCTCCCGGAAGACCTGCCCGGCGCCGCCGGTCGCAAGCAAGGTCGCCCGCGCGCGGGCCATTCCCACTTGTCCGTCGCGATCCATGAACCGCACGCCGACACACGAACCGCGCTCGATCACCGTCTCGATGGCCAGCGTGTCTTTCAGAACGCGAATGCTCGGCCGGCTCGACACCCGCTGCCAGAGCATACGACCAATTTCTCGCCCGGTTGCGTCTTTCGCATGCAGCACGCGGCGAACGCTGTGCGCACCTTCGCGGCCGAGAGCCGGCTTCCCCGCTGCGTCACGGTCAAACGCAGCCCCCCACTCCACCAGCTCGATGACGTAACGCCGTCCCTCTTCGACGAGGATCTCCACTGCTCGCTCGTCGCACAAGCCGTCACCAGCAGCAATCGTGTCGGCGGCATGCAGCGCCGGAGAATCGTCTCGGCTCAGGGCCGCAGCAATACCGCCCTGGGCGTACCCTGTATTGCTCTCGGCGGGCTCCGCCTTGGTCAAAATGATCACGTTGCCGCGATCGAACAGCTCGACCGCTGCACGTAGTCCCGCGATGCCACTGCCGATGATCAGGAAATCTCCCTGTACGTCCACCGCGCTTATCCTAGCCCCTTTTCGAGTCAGTTGGCTGCCTTGCGCGGCAGCGAAAAGACCGTGGTACCAGCAGTCTGGACCACCAGCGGCACGCTGGAGTCACGAAGCAGGCTCACGGTCTCGTCGTACTCCAGCTTGCCGAACCAGAAATCTCGATGCAGGACGATATGGGTCACACCGCTTGCCTCGAGGAACATCAGCGACGTCTCGTCCGGAAAATTCCGAAGCGTCTCAAGCGTCAAGACATACGTCTTCGGGTAGAAACCACTGTATCCGTTCAGCAGCTTCTTCCAATGCGTGGTGGAGTAGTACATGTAGAGCACTTCCGGCATTGGAGCGAGTGCTTCCGGGCGCGCAACGGGCAATTCCAGAACGACGGCTTCGGTCTGCTGCTGAAGAATTCGATAGACAGAGGGCGGCGCTTCGAGGGGAACCAGTTGAACGCGTGAATAGTACTCGACCGTCATCCCGCATACCAGCGCTCCAACCACGACGATCTGCGCTCTCCGGTGGCGAATTTTTGCAAGAATGACCTCGACGCCGAGCGCCGCCAGCGCGGCAATCGCCAACAGAATCAGGATTCCTGCGCGCGCCGGCGCTCGCAACCCGTGAAAGACTTCGACGTGCTCGTAGAGGAACGGGTAGATCAACCCATTCAGCCCAAGTGACAGTTCAGTTGCCATCCAGAGCGTGACGACCCATACGGCAATGACTCGCCGCCGACGTGAGAACAGCCCGATGCCTGCAAGCGCGAAGGCAAGGACTCCAGGAAACAGAAACCGCTCCGCTTTGCCAAACTGGCTCGTTACCCCACCGTAGAGAACATTCTCTGGCGGCGTCGCCAGAAAATCCGAGGGCCTCGCGCTGTATAGAGCGATTTCCTCGAGGGGACGTTCTCCAACCACCTGTCGATTGGCCTGATACGGCAGCGAGTACACAAGGAAGAGAACGGCAGCGACGGCGAGCCATGCCACACCTGGCAGATGTTTCCGTGGTGATGTCGCCTGTCCCGTGACAATCGCAGCAACTGCAGCGGCGCAAATGGAGACACCCAGAAACAATCCGTGATAGATGCAACTCAAAACCTGCAGCACTAGGCATGCCGCCAACGCAGCATAGGCACGCGGACTTCCGGTCCTGAGCGCATCGCGGAGCGCCAGAAATGCCAGCGGCATCCACCAGTTGAGCAAAAGCTCCAGATGGGAGAAATGATCGAAGCGATGGGGCGCAAATCCAAAGATGACGCCAGCGATGACCCCCGCTTCGATGCGCCCGGTCAGACGCCATCCAAGTGCGGCAGCGGCGGTCGCACAGCAGACGAAACTGGCAAGCACGGCGAAGTTGTAGATTGCGACCGGCGAGAAACCGACCCAGGCGAGGGGAGCCAGCACAACCCCGGGCAGGAGCATCGCATCCGAATAGGCCAGCGTCGCGCGCGCAGGGAAGAAGATGTTGGCATCGAACAGATGAAACGGGTCCGTCACGATCTGATGGGCAACCCAGGCGAGTCGCCAGACACTGAACAAAGAATCGAAGTGACCGCTGACGTGCGACGTCAGATAGGGTGCCTGAGGATACGTGAGAACGATCGTCAGAACGATGAACCCGAGACCGACCAGGTAGAGACCACGTGGTGACATTCGAGCGTTGGGGGCGGTCATAGCTCGGCTCTCGGAACTCGGCTCTCGGATCTCGAACGAAATCCGAAAGCCGAAATCCAAGAGCCCTCTGCTATTCTACCGTCACCCATGGACCCGGTCGTCATCGAGGTCAACACGCCGTCCCGACGCTACACGATCTGTATTCAGCATGGACTCACGACCAGGCTTGGCGATCTGGTTCGCGATGCGCGCGTCGGATCCCGCGTCTTCGTTGTCTCGAGCCCGCTCGTCTGGAGGCTCCACGGCCGGGAGATGGCACGTGCGCTACCGGGAGAAGATCCGATCATCATACCGGATGGCGAGCGGAACAAGCAGCTCGCCACCGTGTCTCGCATCTACGATTCGCTCGTTCGGGCCCAGGCTGATCGCGGTTCTGTCATTGTCGCAATTGGCGGCGGGGTCATCGGGGACATGGCCGGATTTGCCGCGGCCTCGTATCTTCGCGGAATCGGGCTCGTCCACGTTCCCACGACGCTCCTGGCGCAGGTCGACAGTGCCGTAGGCGGAAAAGTGGGCGTGAACCACGCGCTGGGGAAGAACCTGATTGGCGCGTTCTATCAGCCGGGTCTTGTCGCCATTGATCCGGCGCTTCTGTCAACGCTGCCACGTCGGGAGTTTCGAGCGGGTCTGTACGAAGTGCTCAAGTACGGAATGACGTCAAATCGTTCGCTGTTCGACCATGTCAGCCACGGAACCAAGGCGATCTTCAATCGCGATCCGGACACGCTCGTCCGTATCATTGCCGACTCGTGTGCGATCAAGGCCCAGGTCGTTTCGCGCGACGAGCGCGAAGAAGGGATGCGACGGGTTCTCAATTTCGGGCACACTGCGGGACACGCGCTTGAAGCAATTACGAAGTACCGAAGGTTCCGGCACGGCGAAGCGATCGCCTACGGCATGCTCGCGGCGGCCGAGGTGGCGGTGGCCCGGGGCGCGCTCGCCGAGCAGGCTCGCCAGGCCTTGGCAAAGGTCATCGTCGAGCTCGGACCCCTCCCACCGATTGCCGATCTCTCCACCAAGCAGATGCTGGAAGCCATGCGGCTCGACAAGAAGGTCGTCGACGGCGTCTTGCACTATGTCCTCGCGACCGATATTGGCGCCTGGACCATCGCAAACGACGTGACAGAAAAAGAGCTGAGCAAAGCCCTCCGCAAGATCGGCTTCGCTGCGTAGGGGGAAAAAGGGGTCGGGAGTCTTTTTCGCTTCAGCCTGGTCGAAAAAGACTCCCGACCCCTTTTTCTCCCTACTCGATGCCGTAATCTCTCAGCTTCGTCAGGAACGTCTTGTAGGTGACCTGCAGAATCTCGGACGCACGAACTTTGTTGCCTTCGGTTTCGGCAAGTGTCTGAACGATCTTCCGCCGTTCGACCTCGGCGAGCACACGTCGCGATGCATCGGATAGTGTCCCCGACAGATCAATGTGGACCCATGGATCCAGCGTGGCCGCGGCTTCCTCGCGCGGCGGCCGAAACGAAAGGTTCAGGTTCCGCGGCAGGATCGTGTCACCGTCGGCCAATATGATGGCCCGTTCGATGCAGTTCTGCAGCTCTCGCACGTTGCCCGGCCAGGGATACGTCTGAAGCTCTTCCAGCGCTTGCGGCGACAGGGCCACCGGCGGCTTTTTGAGCTCCTTACAGAACCGCTCGACAAAGTGTCGCGCGAGAATCGTGATGTCGTCTCGGCGCTCCCGGAGCGGCGGAATCGTGACAGGGAACACAGACAGGCGGAAAAACAAATCTTCCCGGAACTGCCGCGCCGCCACAGCCGCCTTGAGATGTTTGTTGGTGGCGGCCACAATCCGCACATCAACGTGAAGCGAGGCATTCCCGCCCACGCGTTCGAAGCGCCGCTCCTCGATCGCCCGCAGGATTTTTGCTTGAAGACCAAGTGGCAGGTCGCCGATCTCGTCGAGGAAGAGCGTGCCCTTGTGGGCCATCTCGAAGCGCCCCAGCTTTCGGGCGACCGCACCGGTAAACGCGCCCTTCTCGTGGCCGAACAACTCGCTTTCGAGCAGCGCATCCGGAATTGCAGCGCAGTTGATCGCCACAAACGGGCCGTCGGCCCGGGAGCTCAACGCATGGAGCGCCCGCGCAAACAGCTCTTTGCCGGTGCCGCTTTCTCCCTGCAGGAGCACCGTCGCATCGGTTCCAGCCGCACGGTGAAGCGCGACCGAGACCTGCCGCAACGCGGCATCCTCCCCCACAATCATGGGGGCGCCTCTTCGCGAGGCCAGCTCTTCCTTGAGAAGAACGTACTCGGTAACGAGCCGACGCTGCGCCAGCGCACGCTCGACGAGGAGCAGCAGATGGTCGGGATCGATGGGCTTCGCAAGAAAGTCGAGGGCGCCTTCCTTCATCGCGGCGACAGCGTCCTGGATGCTCCCGTACGCCGTCATGACGATGACAGGGAGCTCCGGATCGATTTCTTTGGCAGCGCGCAGAACACCAAATCCATCGCCATTCGGTAGTCGCAGGTCTGACAACACGACGCCAGGCCGGCCCTGTTGCAGCGCACGTGCCGCTTCCTCCTCGTCGCACGCCTCGACAACGCTATGCCCCTGCGCTTCGAGCGCATGCCGGAGCATCGCGCGCAAGGAGTCCTTGTCCTCGACGAGCAGAATCGGAGAGTCGACGTTTTTGGAGGTTCGTGGGCGAGGAGTCACAGTGACGTGTGAGTGATCTAACGCAGCCACCCGGGCGGCACATTGGCTTTGCGGGCTTCCTCCTCGATGTCCGAGATAGCCTTGGTCGCTTCCTTGATTTCCTTCTTCAGCCGTTCCAGCTCGGACAGCGCCTTCTGGCGATCGCGCTCCACCCCGCTGCGCTTTGCAGGATCGTCTGTATTGACGAAATCCGTGGTGAGCGCATTGATGCGGCTCTGCATGGCTTCCGCCAGCGTCTTGCTCCGCTCGAGTTGCTCGCGGGCCTGGGCAATACGCCCCTTCCAGAACGCCGGATCCTTCGCGCCCTGCGAAGGGGCTTCAGCGGCGGGCTTCCCGTTCGGTTGGGCACCAGCTGAAGGAGTCGAACCACCACCCCCCGATGCGGCCGGCGGGGGCGTCGAGGACGCACCAGGCGTACCAGACGATGGCGCAGGTGACGAGGAAGATGGCGTAGACGGCGACGGAGTCGATGCGGCCGGACCCGAAGGTGCCGAAACTGTCGTCGGCGTGTCCGCGCTCGAATCTCGGCGCAGGTCTCCGCTCGTGTAAACCTTCGATGGTTTCTTGATAGCTTTTCGCCGCTCTTCCTCCTGACGTGCCACATCAGCCAGCGTCTGAGCAAACACGACGCCCTTCGAGGCGATGAGACACGTGACAACGACCAGGAGAAGGCGGAACGCGCGCATATCGATCCTCGAGACGAAACTCGGGGTCGTCCAGCTTATCGGTTGGATCGACCCCAGCCGGTAGGGCCGGAACCAGCCTCGAGGATGGTCCGACGGATACTGGAAGTATCTCTGCCGTTGGGCCTTATGGCGTCGCGGCCGACTTGTCTGTCGAGGCGGTCAGGGCGGCTATCTTTGCTTTGACCTTTTCGGCATCCTGAGCAGTGGGCGCCATTGTGAGGTACTGGCGGTACGCGTCTGCTGCGTCCAAGGGGCGCTTTAGTCGCTCGTGGCTGATCCCAAGGGCCAGGTGAAAACTTGGTTCGAGCGGGCCGAGCTCGATAGCCCGGCGATATTCCGCAACGGCGGCTTCCTCGTCGCCCTGCCGGTGCAGGGCAATACCAAGGTTGTAGTGGGTCGCGAAGTCGTCCGGGAAAAGCTCGAGCGCGGCACGGTACTCAGCCGCGGCCCGACTCCATTGCTCCATCTGCGAATACGCCCGCGCAAGGTTGAAGCGATACTCCCAGACTCCGGGGAATGATTTGGTCGCCCGTTCGAGGTGCGGAAGAGCCTGCGTGGTCTGGCCGGCCTGGACCAAAGCCAGACCGAGATTGTTCAGCGACTCCGCATCGTCTGGATTCTGTTGGACCGCCTCTCTGAAACGGTCGACGGCGCCGTCCAGACTGCCTGCTGCCGACGCCGTTTGAACGGCACGCGCAGAGTCGAGGAAAGGACGCGCGACCAGAGTCGGACCGATAGCAGAGTCGGGTTTTCTGGCCTGCTGCGGTGGCGGTGGCGATACTGGGGCCGCTGGTGACGGACTGTCGGGCGAGCCTCGCATCGACATCGCGAGAAAAACGACAGGCAGGACAAGGACGGCGGCACCCGCCAGGATGAGGCCGTGATTTTCTTTCCAGCTCGGCCGTGTCCCGTCGGACGGAGCAACGACCGCAGGCAGCTGAACGCCACACCTGAGGCAGCGAGCTCGCCCGGCCTTGATTTTCGCGCCGCACGATGCGCAGACAACTGATTGCGCCACTTACCGCACCTCTCGCCAGGACAACATTCGAACCCCCAACTGCCCTATCCCGTTATTGAAATCCTGCGGGTCGCCAAAGCTTTCCAACCTGGAACCAGCTATCACATAGACGTGCCGATCAACTGAGGTAACAGTCGTCGCACGCCCCATCATCTTTGTAATCGTGGTGCTGTCACGCCCATCGACCGTGTCGTCACCCGTCGTGTCGTAGGCAGGCCCTCCTATGTAGGTCAGGGCCCGCAGCTCCGACTCCGGAACGGCACACGGGTCATCAGGAAAGTCGGTGGTGGTCGCAAAAAAGACCACGTTGCCCGCCACGGCGGGAGCCGACGCGGGACGTTCATCTCCCGGTCGGTCGTAGGTTCTATCGAGCGCAATGTCGAACCTCTTCAGCCCCGGACCGCCACCGGTTTCGAGCAGGCCGATCAGCCGGAAGTGCTGGATCTTCTTGGTACTCGGGAGGATAGTCGTGCCGGTTGAGAGAAAGATGTATCTGTTGGAACCATCCACGTCCACCAGCGCGGGTGTGCTGAAGATCGGATTGGCCTCTGAGGCGTCGTAAATCCTGACACCGGGGTCCAGCGAGATCGACCCGTCCCCACCCCTTACCAGGTTGAAACGCCAAAGCGCGCCCTCTGTGTCGCCCACGTACGCGTGACTGACAGTTCGTTTTCCTCCGGATCCCGTCAGGCTGGGGTCGGCGTGGAGTGCATTCTTCAAGAGGTTGCGCGACGGGTCATCGCCCGTGTCACGGTGGTCGAGCACGGCGCCCGTTGCCATCTCGACGAGATAGAACGTCGTTCCTCCACGAACCTGACCCGCCGATCGCTGCTTCTCCTGCTCTGGACTCAGATACCCGGACCCGACCACCATGACGTATCGTCCCGCCTCGTCAAAGGCCTGCCCGACAGCTGGGCTCGACCAGGTCTGGCCGACTGTCTTCTCAACCGTTGTGGCACCCGGTCCCAGGTCGCCAAACGGCGTGACAGCAGTTGAGAGCGTGTGGTCGAATACTTCGTATCTCGGTAAGGTCCACTTCAGTGGAATCGCAGCCGGCGACGCAAATGCCGCCAGCACCGCAGACAGATTGTCTGAGTCTGAACGTACTGTCAGCCCCGCATCACTCACATCGAAGGTCTGGTAGAAGGTTCCGCCGGCCCCCTGACCAACGGTCATGTACGTCCGCCAGGATCCATTGACCTTGACATCGGCAATTTTTGCCGAGCTATCCGCGAAATACTCAAACGACCCCACCGGCTGACCATCGAGCAGCGATCGCAGCTTCGGAAGAAAGTTGAACGGCACGAATGCCCAGACCTCGACCCCAAGCCTGGCATCAATGCCGTGAATCATGCCGTCATTGCCACCATAGAAAATCACCGCCCTTCGATATCGTCTGTCGCCTGCAAAGGTCCCGGGCCTATCACTCGACCCATAGTCGAGATCTGGTGCTGGCTCGATCGAAGGCGGATCCATGATGGCAGGCGTCGAATCGATCACAGCCCCCAGCGGTTCCGCACGCACGAAGTCAATGAGACCTTCCGTCTCATCGTCTGTCGCCATGCGAAGATAGGGGCGGAGCTGCGAGGCAAAGGCTGCCTCAAAGGGGACCATGCCCATACCCGGAATGAAGGTGAAGATGTTGCGCTTGTCCGGTTGTGGAGTGGAAGCGACCCACAAGCGAGTTCCATCGTTCACGAACCTGTAGCCGGTTGGTCGCAAGGCATCCGACTGCGGTCGGTAGGCACGAAATGCGCGAAGGCTTCCCCGAAACCCCGGAAGAACGAATCCGCCGGTCAGGAGTAGGTTGCTCCGTTGCGGAACGCGCGTGCCCGAAGGATCTGCAATTGCCGTGTCCGGCAGCGGTGCTCCAGTGATGTCACTCGCCCCGGTGAGGTCCACGGTTCCCACGATTGGTCCAACCGTCTGAAACTCCGACGGGCGATGCGCATCGAAATCCTCGCTGAGTCGGTAGGCCGATTGCACCGCATAATTCAGCGCCATTGCCACATCGTCTGCATCGTTGGCTGGGAAGTAGTTGCCGCGACTAACTGCGGCGATTTGTTGGAGTTGCGGTTCATCGGCCGCAGACGGCCCGAGAGCAATTACCACGATGGGTACGGGTTTGGTTGCTCCACCCGCCGTGATGTTCTCGAAGCCGGCGGCGACACTTCCCGGGTTCAGTTTTCCGCCATCGCCACCACCCACGACCAGCACCAAAACGGTATTGCGGCATGCCCGGTTGTTCGAGACATCAGCATTGATCAGGCGAACTATCTCGGACCGCGAGTCTTCGAGCAGTCTGGTCAGCGGTGCATCTATCAGCAAATCTGCATCCGCGCCTGCCGGCAGTAGGCCGCCCTCCAGGTCGGGCGCAAGCCGGAGCCTCGAAAGTACCGTTGCCGATGCCTGAGACGAGTCGGCAGGTACGATGACCTCAGCTCCAGTAGAGGGTGCGTCCAGGTTGTTGGTCGAGGTCACCGCGACAGATGCGCTCCACTTACCCGCCGCATTCGCATCACCGGGCAAGATTGCCGGAGTGACATTGACCGGCGACTGATTCCCCGGCGCAGGCAAAACGGCTCCGTTACCGTAGCGAGATCGCACGAGCCCGAATCGGACGACCTTCTGGTTTTCTGCGACTGCCTGCGACAGCCCGTCTCTTGCCAGGCCAAGGCGTGACGAGTCGAAAAATGTGGCGAAGTCGACTTCGGTTTCATCTATTGCCTCGATTGCCGTGGCTTCGAAATGGGCCCCGTTGACCAGTGTTCGACGAAAGCTTCCGAACTTTCGTCTGTAGTAGCGAGCCGCAGGCGAGACACCAAGTCCTGAGGCGGCTGCAGGGTCAGCTTGGCTATCCCAAACACGCAGGTCGTAGTAGTTCCCTTGGTAGTCGTAGGCCATGCGGAGTGAGGTATCCAGGGCAATGACGATATTTGGACCACCGCCGTGAGTGCCAGAGGACGTGCCCGCCGAAGTCTTAATCATTCTCAGCGGATCGAGCTCGAATGCCGGAGAAGACGGCGGGGGTGGCGGGCGCTTTCTGGAACCGCCACCTGGGATCGCTGCATCTCCAACCGCGTACGGTCCGGCAGCCGCGACGAGAACCACCAGCAACGCCATTTGCCTACTTCGCCTGGCCGCCATACGTGCCTTTCTCAAGGGGCAAAGCCGCCCACACGCAAGTCCATTTCGACACGCGTCAACACCCGTCCGCTTGCCTGCACACTTGCGCTGCCGGCACGCCGGTTCTGTTCATCCTGGCCGCGCTGCGCCACGTATCCCCGTTCAAGTGTGGTTGTATCGGTCCGGACGATATTTGTTTCGATCACTCTCTGGGTGCCTTTCGGCCCATACGCGACGGCCCGCAGTGACACCACGCCTCTGCCGGGATTCGCGCGAGTCGAGCCATCTCTCAAAGGATCCCCGTCGTTCTCCGCCGCGTCATCGGCCACCCACACCACGACGTACAGTGAAGATGCGACGATTCCTTCTGGCATCAGGGCATCAATTGGAGAGTGCGCGTAGAGCTTCCACTGCGGATTATTGGTGCCCCATGGCCGTACCTCGGTGGAGCTGTTCATCTCTGCAATGGTGCAAGTCGTCGCCTTTCCGCAGTTGGTTCTGTTGGTCGCCTCGGTCAAATCGAGCGTCGAGCCGTCTTTTAGGCGTCTCGTTCCCGTCGGAGCACCATCGACGAAGCTTGATCGAACTTCACCGCGCAGAATGGGATTCCAATCCGGGTTCGCAACAAGATCTGGCAGGACGCGCTCGAGCGCGGCGTCCGCTGCATAAAGGGCTTCCTGCGCATTGCGGTAGTTCCCAACAATCAAGACCTCGGTTGTTGTGGTCATGACCAATCCCAACCCCAGCGCCGACAACAACGTTGTCGCGATGAGAGCAATGAACAAGGCAGTGCCCTGCTCCTCGTGCAGCTGCAGCCTCATGCAGAAGGCCTCAACGACCGAAATTCAAGTTCCTTGGTGACACGTCAAAAATGACCTGACGATCGCTGATTGTCGGGTCATCACCCCGTACTTTGACAGTGACCCGAATCTTTCGGACTCTCAGGAGATCGGCGTCAACCCTTTCGGGAGCCGTCGCGTCTGGACACCATGGGCCGTCGGAAAGGCTGGATGCGTCGAGCTTGACCAGCGTCGCAGACGCCGCACTAAAGGCACGGAGCTCTGGGCGAGGAGTGGACAGGCCGGCTGGATCGAGCGAGAACATGCAGTTCTCGCCGGCGGGCCAGCTGTCGCGCGGATTATCCACACCGGGCGCAGGAGGTTTCGGCCCGTACGACGTCCAGGGACCTGTTGGGTCGGTCAGCGCCCGATTCATCACGGGTGGGCTTGGGTCGCCAAAATAGTCGAAGCGCAGGCCAGTCACTCCATCCACAACCGGGAGGTCAGACTGGTATCCGTCGTACCGCATCAACCTGGATGTGGTGGTCGATGGATCGGCTTTGAGCCAGTACGTTACGGCGATGACCTGCGCGACAGCAGCGCCCGGTTCATAGCTTCTAGACAACGGCTGGTTCGCATGTTGGAGAGCCGCCGGAGCGTTGACGATACCGGTGATGCGAAACGTGTCGTGGGCTCCCGACGCGTCGAATACCACGGCAGTCGTGCCGACCTTGAAGCGGCACAACGGCTCCGCAACCGGACATCCAACCTGGGAATTCATCGGAACGTCCCCATCT
>DATBJG010000158.1:0-19730 GCA_036556585.1 Vicinamibacterales bacterium | reverse complement strand
GGACCGCGAGTTTCGACCCGTCGGGGGCAGCCGCGCGATTCAGCCGAATTTCCGGCTTGTCAGCGCGACAAACGTCAACACGGACACGGCGTTGAGTCAGGGCAAGATCCGAGAGGACCTGTACTTCCGCATCAACACGGTGATGTTGTACATCCCTCCGCTGCGAGAGCGGCCGGAGGACATCCCCCTGCTTGTCGAGCACTTCTTGAACAAGTTTTCAACGCTGCATGAGCGCGACGTGACCTCCGTGCATCCCGACGCGGCGAAGGCGCTCAGAGAGTACGCTTGGCCTGGTAATGTGCGAGAACTCGAACATGTGATCGAGCGTGCGGTCATCGTAGCCGACGGCGGTGAGATCACGCGAGACGACCTCATGCCGCTCACGCGAGACGACGAGCGTACGCCGCAATCCAGAGACTTTGCGATCCCGCCACACTACACCCTGGCCGAAATCGAGAAGCTGGCCATCGTCCAAACGCTCGAACGGACCCACTGGAACAAACGGAAAGCGGCCAGTATTTTGGGTGTGTATCGTCCAACGCTGTACCACAAGCTGAAGAAGTACAATCTCATCGGACAGGCGGATGTCAGATCACGACCGAAAAAACCCGCGGAAGACTGACGCCGAGCCAGGCCACGCGCCCGAGGACAAGACTGCGCGCCCCGCACGCGATCAGGCCAAAGAGTCGCGCCCGAAAGGTCCCTCATCCCCGGAATCGGTGGGATTCAGCGATGAGTACATCAGTCACATCGCCCACGAATTGAGGGCCTCGCTCAATACGATTGTCGGCTGGGCCGAACTACTTCGGACCCGCGGCTTTGACGAGGCGGGCCGCATCCGTGCTGCGGAGACGATCCTTCGCCACTCCCACCAGCAGCTCTGGCTGATCAATTCGCTCATGGACACGTGGCGTCTCATGTCTGGAACGCTGCGGTTGAGCGTTGGCCCGATAGACCTCCGCGATCTGGTGCGATCCGCCGTGCAAGCGGTTGAGCCGATGGCCGCCGCCAAAGACGTTCGTGTGCTGATCGACCTGGCACCTGTTTCAGGACACGTCATGGGCGATGCCACGAGGCTGAAGCAGGCGGTCATCGCATTGCTGGCCAACGCGGTGTATTTCACCCGCGCCCCCGGCACGATCGTCGTGCGCCTCAAACCATCCGTGGCAGGAGCCGAGTTGACCTGTCGCGACGAAGGCCTGGGCGTTGGCGCCGAGGCTCTGGCGTACTTGTTCGATCGACAACGGCCGCAAGAGAGCTCGAAAGCGTCGAGGCGTGGTGATATGGGGGTTGGACTGAGTCTCGTCCGTGATGTCGTCGATCTCCACGGCGGCTCGATTCACGCCGAGAGCGAGGGAGAGCACGGAGTGACCTTTTCCCTGACGCTGCCTCTCGAATCGCCCCCGCGGGCGGTCCAAATGGATCCCACCTGGATTCCACAACGAGCGCCGGGTGAACATCCGATGCGCACGCGTCTGCTTGGGCTGACCGTGCTTCTGGTCGATGACGAAGCTGATGCCCGGGAGGTCGTGGCTGGCATCCTCAGGCACTATGGAGCGAGCGTGGTTGCCGTCAGCTCCGCCGCCGACGCGATTACACGGTTGAGAGAAGGCCACATCGACGTTCTCCTGACAGACATTGCCATGCCGGGGCAGGACGGGTACGACCTGATTCGGCGCGTGCGAAAACTTGGCGTGCCGGCTGCCGCTCTTACGGCGTTCACCTCCGACGAAGACCGACGCAAGGCCCTTGCAGCCGGCTTCCAGGTCCACTTGTCGAAGCCGGTGGAGCCAAGCGTGCTCATCGACACCATCGAGACGCTGGGCCGGCGTGCGGGTGTCCGCTAGTTCCCCGGGATCACCTGCAGCGCCGATTTGACGTCCCTCACGCCGTCGATTCCACGCGCCACGCCCATGGCCCGAGTCGCCTCATCCTGAGTCTTGACCCGACCGGAAAGTGTCACGACCCCTTTGAAGGTATCGACGTCGATACTGAGGGCGCCGACATCCGGGGCGTTGATGAGCGCCGTTTTGACCCGCGTCGTGATGGTCGCATCATCAATGGTTTCGCCAACTGTCTTTCCGCACGCGATCGTGAGGGCGACGAGCAACACCAGCGTTGCCACCCGCGCCCGGAGATGTTGTCTTCCTCGCATTGGCCGTTCCTCCCAAATGGAGCAATAGATGCAGACTTCGTTCCGCATCTGGGAGTGCAACGCCGCATTCGTGCGAGCATGAAATTTGCGTGATTCCCGCCGTGCCCCCCACAGACGCTGTCGTCGGTGAATACGTGTACGAAACCCCGACAGGTGTACACGGATGGCCTCTCCGTGTGCCCGTCAGCACCTATCGCGTACAGCTCCAGCCAGGATTTGGATTTACGGCACTTGCTGACATCGTCCCGTACCTCGACGCGCTTGGTGCGACGGAGTGCTACTGCTCGCCGTACTTCAAAGCCCGTCCCGGTAGCACCCACGGCTATGACATCGGCGACCACAACGCCCTGAATCCTGAACTCGGGAATCAAGAGGAATTCGATGCACTTGTTGCCCGGCTCGCCGCGCATGGCATGGGACATTTGCTCGACTTCGTTCCCAATCACATGGGGATCGATCCCCGTACAAATCCCTGGTGGCGCGACGTGCTCGAGAATGGTCCATCGTCGGAGTTTGCGGCGTATTTCGATATCGATTGGGAACCTATCAAGGCCGAGCTGCGCAACAAGGTGCTTTTGCCGATTCTGATCCGCCAGTATGGCGAGGCACTCGAAAGTGGAGAGATTCGCCTGTCGTACGTGGCGGGAGCGCTCGTCGTGAACTGCCAGGATCGAGAGCTGCCAACCAACGCGCGTGAAGCAGCTGTCGTGTTTCGACACGACGTCGACATCCTGGTCGCCCGCGAAAGCGATGATCCCGACGTCCAGGAATTCCTGAGCATCGTCACACAGCTCCAGAACCTTCCGGTCTATACAGATCGTCGGCCCGAGCGCGCTGACGACAGGCGACGCGAAACAACGATTGCCAGGGGCCGGTTGGTTCGCCTGACCCAGCGATCGTCGCGGGTTCGTACGCACATCGAACAGGCGATCCAGGCCTTCAACGGCCGCCCCGGAGCCCCGGAGAGCTTCGATCGCTTGCACGAGTTTCTCGAACGTCAGCCATACCGTCTGACGTATTGGCGAACGTCGGCGCACGAAATCAACTACCGCAGATTCTTCGACGTTGATGATCTGGCGGGGGTTCGGATGGAGCTGCCGGAGGTGTTCGATGCGACACACCAGCTGCTTTCACGCTTGATTGCGAGACGGGCCGTAACCGGCGTCAGAATTGACCATCCCGATGGACTGTTTGCGCCTGCTGCCTACTTTGAGCGTCTGCAGACGCTCGCGGCACGATCGCTCGGCCTATCAGAGACCAGATTCCAGAAGGACGGCCGTCGTTGGTCGCCGCTTCATGTCGTTGTCGAGAAGATCCTGTCGCCCGGCCAGCATCTTCCCCGTGGCTGGCCCGTACACGGGACGACGGGTTACACCTTCATGAACACGGTCAATGGATTGTTCGTCTCGGTTGATGCTGCCAGGGCATTTCAAGAGTTTGCCGCCCGTGTCACCGGCCGGAGTGAGTCGTTTGCCGACGTCGTGTACTCGAGCAAGAAGCTGATTATGGAAACCGCGCTCGCGAGCGAGCTCAATGTGCTGGCGCACGCATTGAATCGGATCTCCGAGCAGCACCGACGGTCGCGAGACTTCACGCTCAACAGTCTGCGCAGTGTGCTGATCGCGTTTATCGCCTCGCTGTCGGTCTACCGTACCTACGTCGATGAGGACATAGCCACGCCGGACGACCGCAACACGATCGGCGATGCCGTGGCGCAGGCCAGGCGTCGCAATCCGGCGCTGGAGTCGTCGACTTTTGATTTCCTGCTGGACGTGTTGCTGCCCCGCCGCCCGGAAGAGTCCAATGGGCACACGGATGCAGCGGAACGCCGCAGTGGGTATCCACCGCTCGCGGAGGTCAACTACCGCGATCGCATCCGCTTTGCCATGCAGCTTCAGCAGTACACGGGGCCGGTCCACGCGAAAGGCGTGGAAGACACCGCTTTCTACCGGTACAACGTCCTGCTTTCGCTCAATGAAGTCGGCGGCAATCCGGGACGTTTTGGAAATTCGGCCGCAGTGTTTCATCGGGAAAACTTGCTCAGGCTGCATAGCTGGCCACTCGAATTACTCGCGACCTCCACGCACGATTCGAAGCTGGGTGAGGACGTCCGCGCGCGCATCAACGTCCTCTCGGAGCTGGCGGATGAGTGGCGCCGCGGAGTCAGGCGGTGGATGCGTCTCAATGCTTCCAACAGGACGCAACTCGGGTCCGAATGGGCGCCAGACCGGAACGATGAGTACCGTTTCTACCAGGCGCTCGTGGGGATTTGGCCCGCCGATCGGTGGCGCGCCGGCACTGCCAGGCTGGAGCCTGCGCTCGTCGAACGGCTGCAGGCGTACATGCTCAAGGCGGCGAAAGAGGCCAAGGTTCACACGAGCTGGATTCAAGACAACCAACAGTACGATGCCGCCCTGGTGGGGTTCGTCGAACGCACATTGAGTGGCCCGTCGGCTGCTCGATTTCTCGACTGGTTTGCCCCTCTGGCAAACTCCGTCGCGCACGTGGGCATGGTCAACTCGCTTGCTCAGCTGTTGCTGAAGGTTGCGTCACCTGGTGTTCCGGACTTCTATCAAGGGGCCGAGTTCTGGGACCTGAATCTGGTCGACCCCGACAATCGACGTCCGGTGGACTACCTCCATCGCGTGGCATGCCTGCAGGAATTGGACCCGTTACTGGATCATCGATCCGCGTCAGAGGACGGGAGCCGCGTGACCGCCGTGAAGAGGATGCTCGAAAGCTGGGAGGACGGTCGAATCAAACTCTTGTTGACGGCCACGCTGTTGCGACTTCGACGCGCTGTCCCCGATCTGTTCCTGAGCGGCGAGTACCTGCCGCTGGAGGCGGAAGTGGATGTACCAGCCGGAGTCGTGGCATTTGCAAGACGCGCTGGAGACCGCGTGGCAATCGTGATCGCGCCTCGCCTGGTTGCGAAACTTGTGTCGTCCAAAGGCTTGCCTGTCGGGCCCAGCGTCTGGCGGACGTCGCGAGTTCGTGTGCCTTCCGATCTGGCGGCCGCGCAGTATCGAAATGTCATCACGGACGAGATCACCTCTGTTGTGCATTCCGCCGGAGAATCGTGGATACTGCTGGGAGAAGCCTTTGCCACGGCTCCACTGGCCCTTCTCGTGCGCGAGGACTGACTTGCCTGTGTCGCAAACGGGAGCGTATACTGACCGCCCTCAGCCACTCATCGACGATCCATCCAGAGTGAAGAGCGATGTTCCTACTCGATAGCCTGCTCATCGGCGGCCTGCGGTTCGTCCTCGACAAGGTCGCAGCCGTTGCGGACCAGGAGCTCAACAACGAAGATGTGCTTAGAGAGCGTCTGCTCGAAGCGCAAATGCGATTCGACCTCGGCGAGATCACCGAAAGCGAGCTCGCGGGTATCGAAAAGGACGTGCTCGAGCGCGTTCGTGAAATAAAAGCGCGGCGGCAAAAGGAAACGGGTTCGACTGACGGCGAACAGAAGATCACCGGTATCGAGATCTCGGTTGGAGACGACGAGTGACCGCGGCGGTGGGGCGGCGGGTAGAGGCGCGCGGGAAGGTAGAAGCGAACACCGAAACCGAATCGGCATGCTACGTCTTTTGTATTGTGGAGTGTTCTGCGCAGCCCCCGCTGCCGGATGGGTTGCCGCGGCTGCCGATGGGAGGTGTGCCCCGAACGCTGGTGCTGGCGCGCGGACTCTGGCTTGCCGTGGCCGACGTGCCTCTCAAAGAGTATTCGAAGTCGGCCATTGAGCGCTGTCTTCAGGATCTGGATTGCGTCTCGATGCGTGCGGTGGCGCACGAAGCCACGATTGCCGCATTTTTCCGGCGCGGCGCCGTGATTCCATTGAAGCTTTTTACAATCTTTGAGACCGAGGAGCGGGCGTTGGCCCACGTCCGGCGGCGACTCGATCAGGTCAGACGTCTCTTCAGCAATGTCCGGCACCGCGAAGAATGGGGCATTCGCTTGACCATCCAGCCCGGCGAATTGCCCGCACCACCGCCTGTCCACATTGTCGGCTCCGGCCGAGACTATCTCGAAGCCAAGAAAATCCGACGGCGGCATGTCAGGGCAGCTGCGGGTGTGGCACACAAGGAAGCCCGCCGCGCGTTGTCTTCGCTGTCGAAGCTGGCGGAGCGAACGCGACGGCACAAATCCATTGGCGCCGACGCTCAGGCCGTACTCCAAGCCGCATTCCTGGTATCGTCGCGTCGGTCAACGGCCTGGAAGGCACACGCGAGAACCCTCGGGCTGCAACTGGCCAAACGCGGCTGCCGAATCGAAATTACAGGACCCTGGCCGCCGTACAACTTCGTGTCCCGCCGGACCTGAAGGTCCGGCCTTACGCACTCCCTGTTGTTCATGAGCGTCGAGTCCCGACAGGCCAGGCTCGAGTCGATCGACACCATCCAGGTGTTCGCGAGTGACGGGGAAACCGAGACGTCGCTTCTGGATCTCATCGACAATCTCCTCAATAACGGCGTCGTCCTGCAGGGAGAGCTGATCTTGGGAGTTGCCAACGTGGATCTGATCTACGCGCAGTTATCGCTCCTGCTCTCAGCGGTGGATCGGGTTGTGGGGCCACCGCGATCGAAAAAGGCTGCGAGTCGGAAACGCCGCGGGCGAGGACGACAAAGATAGGTTCGAGATGCCCGTGTGTATCTATGCGGTCGTGCCGGTCTCCACGCGTGTGCGCAGGCAGTGGCGAGGTGTGAACGGTGAATCGCTGAAAGTGGTTCCTTGTGGTGACGCCGCCATCGTGGTTGGAACGATGACGAAAGCTGGGCGTCCTGATATGGCCGGGCTCGAGCGGCACGATACGCTGATGCGCGCGATCGCGTCGTCAACGCCGGCAACGCTCCCCGCCCGATTTGGCGTTGTGGTGAACGACCTCGCGCGTGTGCGCGCATCCGTCACCGCGAGCGGGATTTCGTTTCGAAAAGCCCTTCGTCTTGTCTCGGGCCGCGAGCAGATGACCCTGCGTATTCGAGTGACAGGTAAACCTCGTTTGTCGGGCAGGCCACATCCATCAAACGGCATCACTGGCCCAGGACAGCAGTATCTCGCCGCACGGATGCGGCAGACGCGGCTGCCCCCAAGTCCTGCCCTTCGCGCTCTGCGACGCCGTCTCTCCGCTGTGGTGTGCGAGGAGCGGTTCCGATTGAAGGGCACCTCCGCGACGCTCTATCACCTGATCGAGCGTGGTCGATCGTCCGACTATCTCGATCTCGTTCGGGCGTTCAGTGTCAGCCATCCGCGCGTGCGACTGACGGCATCCGGCCCGTTTCCTCCCTACGCGTTTGCTCCGGGCCTCAACCAATAGGCTTTCGGCTCTCGGGGTCGGCTCTCGAGTTTTGGCACTCGGCGTTTCGGCTTGCGACGCTGGAAAGCCTGGACTCGAATCCCCAAGGGACAAGGAACACAGGACAAGGGACACGAGCCAAGAGCCGACAGCCCAATCGGTTAACGAAGCTGGCCCGCGCGTTGCTTGTCTTCAGGCCCGGAGAGTGTGCGTGACAAGTTTGCGCGAGGCCACGAGTCAACGATCAGAGCCTGTTCCACCACAGGAGCCCGCAATTCCCGACGCGCAGGTGAACGTTCCCGACGTCGCGCTGGCAACACTGGCCGTCTTGGCTGTGGTAAGTGCCGCCTATTTCGCCAGAGCGTTCCTCATCCCGGTTGTCGTCGGGCTCCTCCTGAGCTACGCACTCGAGCCGGCTGTTGCCTCGCTCGCGCGACACCGCATTCCGCGAGCGTTCGGCGCGGCCATGGTGCTGCTCCTTCTCTGCGCGGGGATTGGATGGACCGTCTTCGAGCTTCGCGACGAAGCTGCGCAGGCGCTCAGTGACGCGCCCGACACGGTTCGAAAATTCCGTCGACTGATACGCGATTCGGGCTCGAGCGATGGAACCGTCTCGCAGTTGAATCGAGCGGCCGAGGAGCTTGAGCAGGCGGCGACCGCTGCAAGCGGGACCCCGCAAAAACTGCCGGGAACAACATCAGTGCAAATCGTCGAGCCTGCGCTGAACCTGCGTGATTATCTGGTTTGGGGACCCATGAGTGCCGCCGCTATTGCAGGACAGATCTCATTGCTCGTGTTTCTCGTGTACTTCCTGCTGGCGTCCGGCGATCTCTTCAAACGGAAACTGGTCAAACTTGCCGGCCCCTCGCTCGAACGACGCAAGGTGACTGTTA
This sequence comes from Vicinamibacterales bacterium, assembly GCA_036556585.1. Lineage (GTDB taxonomy): Bacteria > Acidobacteriota > Vicinamibacteria > Vicinamibacterales > JAMQPK01 > DATBJG01. Next base: position 11,389 of record DATBJG010000158.1, on the reverse strand, counting down.
AGGTCCTGGAACAAATCAGCCAGAAGATTGCCCACTTCCTCCTGTATTCGCTGATCGTCAATTCAATCGTCGCGCTCGTCACGGGGGTGGCCTTCTGGTGGATCGGGATGACGAATCCTGTGTTGTGGGGACTTGCGGCGGGCATTCTGAACACGGTGCCATACTTTGGCCCGATGCTGGTCATGGTCGGGTCGGCCGCAGTGGGGTTTCTCCAAGATGGATCCGTCAACCTCGCACTGATGGCCGGTGGCCTCTCGCTCATCATCACCGGCGTCGAGGGATATCTGCTCACGCCGATTCTGCTTGGTCAGGCAACCCGCATGAATGCCGTTGCGATTTTCGTGGGAGTACTCTTCTGGAGCTGGCTGTGGGGAATGTGGGGTGCATTGCTGGCCGTACCAATCCTCGTCGTGCTCAAGACGGTGGCTGATCATGTGGAAGACATGAAACCGGTCGGCGAGCTGCTCGGAGAGTGAGGGTCGATAGCGGCATTGCCCTTGCAGTCATCGATTGCGTCACGGTTCGATGCGTGGGCGATGGTTCCACCGGCTCAAGAGACGCAAAGGAGGTCTCTCGCATGACGCTGTTGATGGTTATTCTCCTGCTCGTGCTCGTGGGTGCGATCCCGGCCTGGCCCTATAGTCGATCATGGGGATACACGCCGAGCGGTCTCCTGTTGGTACTCCTTGTCGTGTTGCTTGTACTCTCCGCGACAGGACGATTGTGAGGCGTGTCCGTCGCTAATGCAGCCGGGGCGCCCCGCTGATGCAAATCCCGACAGACAGGCGAGACCGGCGCCCCGATTCTTCCCGTTTTCCCCAGCTCCCTGACCTCCACGGCCGCCATTCCGGAACTCTCGTCGGAATGATTTCTGCACGGCCTCGACGCGAAACCCAGACGTGGTCGTCCGTCCCCCAGCGAGACGATCGTCATACCGCAGACGTGCATCGGAGGTGGAGATATGTCAAAGCTGGACTCGATGAACACACTACTCGTCGACGAACTGCGAGATTTGTACGATGCCGAGCAGCAGTTAACCCGGGCGCTCCCGAAGATGGCCAAGGCCGCGACAACGCCAGAACTACGAGAGGCATTCGAAGAGCACCTGCAGATCACCGAACAGCATATTTCTCGTCTCGAGGAATCACTGCAGGCTCTCGAATCGGACGCGCGCGGCAAGAAATGCAAAGGGATGCAGGGCCTTATCGAGGAAGGCCAGGACCATGTTGAGGCTGAGGGCGACGAAGACGTCATAGACGCCGCGCTCATTGGAGCGGCGCAGAAGGTGGAACACTACGAAATCAGCGCCTATGGCACCGCACGGGAGCATGCCACCTGCTTGGGACACACGGAGATCGCGGATTTGCTTCAGCAAACCCTGGACGAAGAAAGAGAAACCGACCGCAAGCTCAGTGCCCTCGCAGAAGATCTCGTGAACCGGCAGGCGGTTGGCGGTAGCATGGAAGACGACGCCGAATTGGACGACGAGGAGGACGAGGAGTCGATCGAAGAACTGGCAAAGCCGGCTCCGAAAGGCGCAAAGCCGAAAGGAACGACCAGAGGCCGCTCCCGTTCTTAATGGAGGACCATCCATGGATGACCGTTCGCAAGTACTCGCCAATGTCTTCGTCGGGATTCTCCTCGGGGGGGCTCTCGGATATTTATGCCTGACCAAGGACGGCCGTCGGATACTGTCCCGCGTCGAGCCCTGGCTGGACGATGTGATTGAGAGGATGCGAGAGCTGCAAAGCAGTGCCGCGAAGGCACGCGAGACGGTCATCGAGGGTAAGCAATCGTTTGACGCGCTTCTCCGAGCCGGTGGATACCGGCAGGGTCGCTCAGAGATCACCCATTGACGTGAATGACGTCAGAGTTCCAGGCGCGGCTCGCTTTGTTCCTCCGGCCGCGACGCTCCGAACAGCACGGCGCGCGGCCACCTCTTGTCGGGGCTGCGAACTCTGGCGGCGCGCGACCCAGACCGTGTTTGGCTCAGGACCAGTAAGTGCGGAGGTCCTATTGATCGGCGAGCAACCTGGTCACGAGGAGGATCTCGAAGGAAAGCCATTCGTTGGGCCTGCCGGCCGTCTTCTTGCGCGCGCCCTCGAAGACGCCGGTATTCCCAGCAATCGCATCTACCTCACCAACGTCGTCAAGCATTTCAAATGGGAACCGCGAGGCAAGCGGCGCATTCACGCAAAACCCAAGGCTTCAGAGATTTTTGCCTGCCGTCCCTGGCTGGACCTCGAGCTGCAGCTTCTCAGGCCGCGCATCGTGGTCTGCCTTGGCGCGACGGCTGCGAAAACTTTGCTGGGCGCCTCGTTCAAGGTTACCCTCCTAGCCTCCAACTCCTTTTCGCGTTCGCGCCGGACGAAAACCTCTGCGCGGGATGGGAGCCGGCTTTAGGACCACCGTACATTCACCGGGCACGTACCACCCTTCAGCCGTTTCCGCTTCTGGTGTACCTGACCCGCCGTACCCTGGATCTTCACTTGACCAATCGAGTGCCCATGCATGTCCCGCGGGTGGAGCAAGCAGTGGTTCCCACGGCTCCGAAATGGTCAACTGCGCCCCGAGATTGACAAGCAGCAGTCTGTCCTCGGCTTCGTTGCGTGGCGCCCAGAGGCCTGTTGCCGTGCGAGAAGCCCGTTCGTGCCCCGGGGGCCCAAAGAACCTGACCGCAAAGGCTGTCTGGCCGAGCACCGCACCGTCGATGCCACAGGTGCCTTGTGCACGAAAGGCGGGCGTGTCGCGCCTCAGCCGCAAGAGATCCATGTGGAACTGTTGTGCTTCGACGTGTGCGTGTCTCTCCCCATCGTCCAGCTTGCAGCGCTCGAAGGTCGTCGTCTCTGCAGGATCGGCCAGCTCGTGCTGGATTTCCGGGTGGTTCAAGCTCACAAACTGAGACAGAAATTCTCTGCGACCATCTCTCACGAGACGGGCCAGCTCGGGATGGTGATCGGCAAAAAACAGAAACGGTGTCGAGGCCGCAAATTCCTGACCCTGGAATAGCATGGGTGTTCCCGGTGCCAGAAGCAGCAAGGCCGTCAATGCCCGCCAGCGGCCGGGGCTGCTCAGCTGGTGACCACGCAGGCCTTTAGCGGAATTGGCGACTTGATCGTGGTTCTGCAGAAACAGGACCGCAGATGTCCGAGGTAGATCCAGGCTTGGAGTTCCTCGACGCTTCGCTTGCCATGAGTACAGTTGCCCCTGGTACAAGAACCCCCATTTGAGGGCCGACAGGAGTTCCTGGGGAGAACCCTGATAGTCCGTGTAGTACGCCTCCCGCCGACCCGTGAGTGCGACGGTAGCAGTGTGGTGAAAATCATCGTTCCAGATGGCGTCCAGACCGAAGCCGCCATCGGCAATGCTGCGCACCAGCTCACTGCGTTGAGGTTCGTCTTCGGCAATCACAATGGTCGAACGGTGGTTGCTTTTGGCGCGCACCGAACGACCAATCGCAGTCACCACATGCTCGGGCGATGAGTCGTGAATGGACTGAGTGGCGTCCAGCCTCAAACCATCCATGTGAAACTCGTCAATCCAGTAGCCCGCGTTCGCGATGAAGAATTCCCGCACAGCACCGCTGTGCTCGCCGTCGAAACGGATTCCCCGTCCCCACTCGGTATCTTCTTTGCGGAAGTACCGATCCGAGAATGCCTGCAGAAAGCAACCGTCGGGACCGAAGTGGTTGTAGACGACGTCCAGGATCACGCCGAGACCCGTCGTGTGAGCCTGGTCGACAAACCGTCGTACATCGTCCGGTCGTCCGTACAAACGCGTCGGAGCATATAAATCAACACCGTCGTAACCCCAACCGAAGCGACCCGCAAACTCGGCAATCGGCATGATCTCCAGGACTGTGATTCCAAGCTGAGCGAGCCCTTTCAAGTACGGAACCGCGGCAGCAAACGTGCCTTCGCGGGTGAAGGTGCCGATGTGCATCTCGTAGATGACTTGCCCTGCGATCGACACCCCCGTCCACTCCTGGTCCGTCCACACAAACGTCGACGGGTCGATGACCTCTGACGGACCATGGGGTCCGTCGGGTTGATACCGCGAGGCCGGGTCGGGGTAGAGCGGATCTTCGCCGTCCAGCCGGTACCGATATCGAGTTCCGGCGGGAGCTCGGCCGACCCCTTCGAAACAGCCCTCCACCGGGGATAACAGGATGGTTTCGTCCTGTGAGCCGGCGCCTTCGATCACCACCTCGACCCGACGACGCGTTGGCGCCCAGACGCGAAAGTGTGTTGAGCCGTCGGGCTGGAGCTCCGCACCAAATGGCAGACGGCGCAGCATCGAGGGTCCAGTTGCCGCGACGTGGGGAGCCGAGGCGGGCTGGCGAGTCATGGGTGAGCTATTGGCGTATCTTCAATGCCTGCGGTCCATCGGTCGATTTCTTCGGCCGTCATGTTTCCTTCGGGCACCAGGCGTGCATCCTTCATTCCGAGCTCGACCAGATCGTGAAGATATTGCTGGCGTGACAGCAGTGTCCCCTGGCAGACGTCTGAATCCATCGTCGTGGCGTCTTCTTGCATCAGGCGATCGACCAGGGTGTTCATGACCCGTCTGGGAATCCGATCGCGTTCTCCTGGATAAATGAACCCGAACAACACGAGGTGCCCGAGCAGAACACGCCAGTGAGGTCCGAAATGAGCGAACAGCCGTACCCAGTTCAAGTGTGGCGACCCCGCGCGAATGAGATGGGCCACGTCGGCACCATCATATCGCTCGCGCTCCATGATGAAGGCCTTCGACCACAACATATCTTCAATCGCGCAAAACTTGACGGGCAGGCCAAGCACCTCACCGTCGTGCGCGTAACGGAACCATTCGTCGTCGACAGGCGAGAGTCCGTTGCCGCTGCTGAAAATGAGATCGACGAACAACCCTTCGGAGAACACCTTGCCGAGAAAGTGCGCGTGCGTCATTTCCGTGCGGTAGCCGGCGCCCGACAGGCTGTCCAGGGCGCGCTCGACGTCACGACGCGTCAGGAAAATATCGAAATCCTTCGTGTCGCGCTGAATGCCCGTATAGTGTGCCAGTGCGTACGCGCCGCCGACGAGATGGGGGATGCCTGCCTCCATGAGCACAAGCAGGACGTGACGATAGAACCGGGCGGTTCCGGCTCCAGCGTGCCACGCAGACGTCGCTAGGGGCGTCGTCGTTTGCGTTGTCATCATGCGCCTCGAAGCGGCCCGTTTCTAAACAACGGGCGCAGGCGGTAGATGGGCAAAACACGTGCCGGGTGCAGGTACGCCTCTTGCTCCGGATCCTGGCCGTGAGTGTTGAATTCGCATCACCGGCCGGAGTATCGAAAAAGACACTTCGGATCGCGGCTCTGGCCGATTTGCATTACACGAAGACATCGCATGGATCGGCGCAACCGTTGCTGGCTCAGATTGCCGACCTCGCAGATGTGCTCCTTATTTGCGGTGATCTCACAGACAACGGGTTGATAGACGAAGCGCGGGCGCTTGTCAGCGACCTCAAGGAGGTGGTTCGGATTCCAATCGTGGCGGTTCTCGGCAATCACGACTATGAATCCGGTCTGGAAGAGCAGATTCGGGCGCTGCTGATCGACGCGGGACTCAAGGTTCTGGATGGCGATACGTGCGAGCTGTACGGTGTTGGATTTGCCGGCGTCAAAGGATTTGCAGGTGGCTTCGACAGAGGCACCCTCGGACCCTGGGGGGAGCCCGTCATCAAGTCATTCGTGCAGGAGGCGGTCAGTGAGGCGCTGAAACTCGAAAAGGCGCTCGCCCGGTTGCGCACGTCCCGCCGCATTGCGCTGCTCCACTATGCGCCGGTCAGGGCAACCGTGGACGGAGAGCCGGTCGAAATTTATCCGTTTCTTGGCTGCAGCCGGCTGGAAGAACCACTCAATCGCTATCCCGTGTCAGCGGTGTTCCATGGTCACGCTCATCACGGGATGCTCGAAGGACGGACTCACGCAAATGTGCCCGTCTACAACGTATCGCTTCCGTTATTGCGCCGTCGCCAGCCGGATCGTCCGTTCACGCTTCTGACACTTCTTCTGGACGAGGAACCTCAAGTCTCGGACTTCACGGCGCGGAGGCGGGCAGGTGATCGTTAGACGTTGGCTTGGCTTCCAAACAGGCTGAGCCTGTTTGAAATCCGAACAACCTTCCCGCGAACTGTCGACCTGAGAACAGTTTCTAGGAGTGCCAGACTACAGGGTTCTGACGTGCGACCTGCGTGGCGGCATGGACGAAGGTCCCAGCGCGGGTCGGTGTCAGAAACCCGGTTTGAACGAGTTTGCGAAGAGCTGCCTCACAGGTTTGTCGATCGAGGGCCCATAATCGTTGGGCTTGTTGAAGTGTCAGCGCGAGCCCCGGCATTTCGAGGTACTCACCTTTTATCCGCAGGAGCAGCGATTCCGAAGAAGACGTTACAAATGAGGATTGCATTGGCCTCGACTGGACCACTTGAGCCCGTGCGAGTTCTGCAAACGATGTACCTGAGAACACCAGGCGTCCAAGTCCGCGATGTGATCTCCCTCGATTGCTCACGGGGGATTCGCAGCCGATGTCAGAAATCCCGTTTCTTTGCAACAGCCGTGTTTGGCACAGCGATTGAAGCTCTAGTCCGAGCCAATGTCGTCGAACGCATTCGAAGACACAGAAATATTGCCGGATACAAGGAGGGAATATGTACGAACCTCAATATTCTGAAACACCGCAGTCGGTGCAGGCCTCTAACGGCCGATTCCTGCTGGGTCTGCTCGCGGGAGCCGCCGTGGGTGCCGCGGTGAGCTTGATGTTCGCCCCCAAGTCGGGAAGTGAATTGCGTCGGGAGTTGTCCACCAAGACTGACCGGTGGCGGCGGAAAGCGGCCGAGACCTACGGCCAGGCATCGGAGACCGTCACTGACATGCTGTCGAAGGGTCGTCAGGCGGCTGAGCGGGGGCGTGAGGCGTTCCAGAGCGGACGCGAGGCGTTCCAGAGCGCTCGGGAAGAGGTCATTGAAGGACGTTTTCCCGGTTCGACCGGATCAGGGTCGGCCGGCCTCTAATCGAGCAGTCCTTTTTCCATCTTCCACGCTATCTGGCGGGACAGGGGGCCACCCTGTCCCTGCCGCGCCCCTCCCTGAAGTGTCAGCCCGTCGGCACGGTGCGTGCAGAATCTGAACGCCGGGTCCGCAGAGTGTTGAGTTTCTGGCCAGTTTAGGCTGAAGGCGCTCTGACGGACTGTAGCCAATTAATACACATCACCTCGAACTGTCTATAATGACTACATCCCGGAGAGACGCCATGCCTGTAGTTGCAGCCCGCGTGCTGATTATCGAAGACGACCGCGATTCCGCCGAGTTCCTCAAACTGCTTGTCGAACCTCGAGGATATCTGGTCAGAACCGCCGCCTCGGCTCAAGAGGCGCGGGACTCTCTGACGACGTGGCGGCCGGAACTCGTCTTGATGGACATGATGCTCCCGGACGCCCAGGGCCTCGAGCTGCTCCGTCATTTCCGGGAGGCGAGCTCGGAAACGCAAATCATCATGGTGACGGGCTACGGCAGTGTGCCAAAAGCGGTCGAAGCGATGGAGGCGGGCGCTTTCAGCTTTATCGAGAAACCGGTCGATGTGGGGATCCTCATGGCCATGCTCGAGAAAGCGGGCGAGAAGCTTGCCCTTTCGGCAGAGAACCGGCGGTTAAAGGAAGAACTGCGCGAACACACCGCATTTGCCAACATCGTGGCGCGCAGCGACAAGATGCGGCAGCTCTTCCATCTGATTCGCTCGGTTGCGCCCACTGATGCGAGCGTGCTGGTTCATGGTGAGAACGGAACCGGCAAGGAACTCGTGGCCTCAGCGATTCACCAGCACAGCAAGCGCGCCGGCGGGCCGTTCATCAAGATCAATTGCGCAGCGATTCCAAGCGAGTTGATCGAGTCTGAACTGTTTGGTCACAAGCGAGGCGCCTTCACCGGCGCGGTGTCCGACAAGACGGGTCTCATGGAGCTGGCCGACGGGGGGTCGTTGCTCCTGGACGAAATTGGTGAGATGCCGGCGAACCTGCAGGTCAAGCTTCTGCGCGTGCTTCAGGATCGCGAGTTCCGGCCCGTGGGCGGCAGCCGTATCATCAAGCCGAACTTCCGGTTGATTTGCGCCACCAACGTCAATCTTGATGCCGCGCTCGGTGACGGCAAGCTGCGGGAAGATCTGTACTTTCGAATCAACACGGTGACGTTGTCGATTGCGCCGTTGCGCGACAGAACCGACGACATTCTCCTCCTCGCAGAGCATTTTCTGGGTCGTTTCTCGACGGAGCATCAGCGGAGCATTGCCTCTATCCACCCTGATGCGGGGCGGGCGCTCCTCCGTTACCGGTGGCCAGGGAACGTGCGCGAACTCGAGCACGTGATTGAGCGCGCAGTCATCGTGGCCGAAGGCACGCAGGTCACCGTGGACGATCTGCCGCCGGAGGTTCGCGACGCCGATCGGTTCCCGGCGCAGTCGGGATTCGTGATTCCGCCGCACCACACGCTCGAGGAAATCGAGAAGCTGGCCATCCTCGAGACGCTCGAGCGCACGCGGTGGAACAAGCGGAAGGCGGCAAGCATTCTCGGCGTGTACAGACCGACCCTCTACAACAAGCTCAAGAAGTACAAGTTGACGGATCGAATCGAGGAACGACGGCCGGTGGCAAAGGCCGTTTCGGAGTAGACAGGCGGAGCGGTTTGCACGAGGCTCGCGTTGCAGGTGGGCTCGTCCGGGAGCCGAACGTCTGTCTACAGAAGAGCACCGAGGGTGTGTCCGGCGCTCTTCGTACGGCGTGAGCCGGTTTTTGCCCGTGTCCGGGTCTGAGGATATACTGCGAGCGATTTTCTGACAGTTTTCGACCACCCCGATGCCATCGTCCTCCGCCGTCCAACCCTTTCAGGCTCGTGCGAGCGGCCTGGTCGACGTTCTCGATCGGGTTCTCGACAAGGGCCTGGTGATTGCCGGGGACGTGAAGGTGTCGATTGCGGAAGTCGAGCTCCTGACCATCCGTATTCGACTCTTGGTGTGCTCGATTGATAAGGCCCAGGAAGTTGGTCTCGACTGGTGGAAGCACGATCGCCACCTTTCGGTGGGGTCACAGCAGCCGCTGGCGCTGGAAAACGCGGCGCTTCGGGAGCGGATCGCCGTGCTGGAACAACAGGTGGCAGCCGTGGAGGCACCGCGCGCGTCGCGACGTGTGCGTACACGAGCGAGGAGCCGGTAGCGAGAATGCGGTCTCGCGGTTACGAAGGAGGAAGCTTTCATGCCTGTTGAACGAGCTGCAGGCGGAACAAGTCTTATCGACGTTCTGGATCGCGTCCTGGACAAGGGAATCGTGATTGACGCGTGGGTGCGCGTCTCCCTGGTCGGGATTGATTTGATTACCGTTGAGGCGCGCGTGGTCGTGGCATCAATCGATACGTATTTGAAGTACTCGGAGGCCGTGGGACAGTCGGTGCCCGTCGCGCGACCGGCACTCGAAACACGACCCTACGACGAACTGGTTGCCGAGAACCAGGCGCTGCGAGCCGAGCTCGGGACCACTTCGAAGACAGCCGGCGTGCGGCGTCGAGCGGCCCGGCCTTAGACGTGACTTCACTCATCGAGAGCGATGCCGAGTTCCCGCGAAGCGCTGGCTGCCATCAACGTCCGCCGCGAGCCTGGTGCGGAAGCGAAGCTCGACCTGCTGGAAGAGCTTCAGCGTCATCAGGGCAACGCCCGGCACTGCGCGCTGCGGACGGCCGAGTGGCTCGTTGCCAATACGGCTGTCACGCGGGTCGTCGTGGCGGCGCTCTCGCCGAAGCGGACGGCATTCGATGGCCTTGCCGGCGCAGGGGTTCAACCCCAACTCGTCGAACGATTGTCCCTGTCGCTCGACGGGCGGCGAGACCCCATTGTCGCCGCGGTCACCAGCGGGCAGCCCCTGTCGTTGCCGGCCAACCGCGGTTCGCTGCGCTTGCCGGCATTGGACGGCATGTTCCCTCGTTCCTCGGTGACGGTGCTGGCCATCGGCGGCCAGCCGGACGAGGACGTGGCGCTCGGACTCCTGTTCTTTAGCCCCGCAAGCGACCCCGTTCCTCACTCCGTCCGTTGGGCGAGCGAACTGCTCCGTCATCAGTTCCAGTATCTGGCCGGGCGGGAAGGCAGCTCGGATATTGAGCGACGGCTCCGTCGTGAACGGAGCTGGCTCCAGCACGTGCTCAACGCTGCGACCGACCCGATCCTCTTTACCGACACCGAAGGCCGGCTCCTCATTGCCAATACACGCGCCGAGCTTCTGTTTTCGGCAACCGACGACGTCAGCGAAGGTCGGCGGCGTGCCGTGCAGCTCAACAACATGTTTTTCTCTGCCGCCCTCTCGCGCCGGTCACTCGGTGAAGGTGAACCGGGGCGCCGAGAGCTCGTGCTGGTGGATCCGACCGACGGTTCTGACCTGCCGTTCGAGCTGTTGAGTACGGTTGTCACCGATCCCCGCGAGGGAACGGGCGTTGTGTCCATCCTCCGCAACATCAGCGACCTCCGTCAGGCCGCGCAGCAGATTGATGAAAACTACGCGCGTCTGCGCGTGGCTGAGTCCGACGCGCGTGCTGAACGCGATCGGTTGAACCTCATCATTGACTCCGTGGCCGACCCCATCGTGGTGACCGATGAGGAAGGGGCCATTTCACTGATGAATACGCCGGCCGAGCGGCTGTTCAGCGCCAGGGCTGGCGCGGGCGAAGAGTCCCAACGGATTGTTCGGGCCAATGACGCGCACTTCAGCTCGTTCGTGTCGGGGTTGTTATCGACAGGCGGGGACACCACCCGTCGCGGTGAAATCGGGCTCGTCAGCCCCGAAACCCACCAGCCGGTGCCGGTCGAAGCGTTCGCGGCCAAGATGCTGAGCGACCTTGGCGAGCTCACGGCTGTCGTCACCATCCTCCACGATCGGACGGAGGACCTCGAGCGGGCGAGCCTGTACGAGCAGCTGAAGAGGGCGTCCGACGAGCTCGAAGGCAAGGTCCATGCGGCCACCGACGAGCTGGCCCGGCAGAATGAACTTTTGCGGCGACAGGCGCTCGAGCTCGAGCAGGCTTCGACGGCGAAATCGCAGTTTCTCGCCAATGTGTCGCACGAGTTGCGCACGCCGCTCAACGCCATCCTCGGCTACGCGAACATGACGATGCAGGGAATCGCTGGAGAGATTACGCCGGGTCAACGGCGCCACCTGAGTCGCATCGAGGCCAACGGGCGGCATCTTCTCGCCCTCATCAACGAAATTCTCGACATCACACGCATTGAAGCCGGTCGGATGCCGCTCGAAATCGTCTCGTTCGCCATTCCCGACCTGCTGCGAGAGGTCCAGTCCGAACTGGAGCCGATCATCGCCAAATCAAACCTGACGGTGACGAC
>DATBJG010000157.1:0-6737 GCA_036556585.1 Vicinamibacterales bacterium | reverse complement strand
AGGACGAACCCGTCGGTCACGCTTGGCGTGCCAAGCAGCCGGCACCGACCAGACAGCAGCATCCCGCGCGTTTCCAGCCAGCACGGCTCGTCGGGCAGGCGCTGTGCGAGCGTTGTCAAGGGGTCAGGGTGTGGCAAGACGCGACGCTTTCAAGGCGGCCAGAGCGCGAAGTCCAATCGACATCCGTGTCGTCGTACATATCCATGCCCGGGTTCAGAACGCAGATAACTTCAGCTCGGCAACCCGGGCCTCTCCTTCGGTCAGCAGCAGGCCGGTAGCCATCGGTTTCAGTTGCTCGAGCGTGTCGGGATTCGACTCCTCGCCGGGTTCCAGGTACTCCACTGCGACAGCCAGGTACCGTTCGGGTGGCAAACCGCGAATACTGAATCGCCCATCCTGATCCGGACGGCTCGTCCTGATGAATCGCGTCTGCGGGACCCAATGAGCACTGTCTTCAGCAAACACCACCACGACATAGTCCTTGAGGAGATTGCCGCGAAGATCGACAACGGTGCCTGAGAGATCCGTCTGTCGTTGGGTCAGGACAATCTGAATACCTGCGAATTCGCCGTTCGTTCCAAAGTCGATGGGACGGTCCGTGACATCGCTGCCATCGTAGATCACGGACTTCAAGTTCCAGCCCGGCGGAAGAAGCGCGCGAATCAGTCGCTGGCCGTTGAGTCCGGTAATTTCGAAGCTCCAATCGTCTTTCACCGAGCCCCGGCCGGGCAGGTTCTGAGGCCCAAACGAAGTCGTGCTCGCAAACAGTTGCACTGCTGACGGTCTGAGTGATTGAGGCGCCTTTCCATCTTCGAACACAATCTGGCCGCGAACGGCGCCGCCCTTGGACATCACGAGCGTGAGCCCGCTGATGTCCTGACCCGACACGGTTACCATCGCCGACGCCATCTCAGGTTCATTTCCGAACCTCGGTTGGACATCAATGGAATAGTCACCTGGGGTGATGCCGGAAAGCTCGAAAGTTCCGTCAGGGCGCGTCCGGGCGCCTCCGCCTCCGAACATCATTCCGTCCGGACTCTCCTGCCGCACCGAGAGGAACACACCGGCGGCGGGATTGCCGTCGGAGCTGAGCACTCGGCCGGTAATCCTTGCGGTCCGGGCGGGTGACAGGGAAAAGACGATATTGCTCGTCTCTTGGCCAACTCCAATCGTGATCCGTTGTGCCTCACTGAGCGAAGGAGTTCCCGGATAGTAGGTCGTGGCGTAGCCAACGGAAATTCCAGTGATGTTCAGACTCATTCCCGGAATCAGGCCGGCGCTTACGTAGTACTCCCCCGGTGGCAGGCCGTACAACCGAAACTGCCCGAGATCGTCGGTTTGATTCGACCTGCCGGCATTCAGGAGTCGTCGCTGGCCGCCGAGATATCGGAATCTTAGAACTTGAACCATCACCTCGCTGATCGGCTCACCGAATTCATCCAGCACGCGTCCGGTGACGACCCCGCCACGCGGCAGGTGGAAGTCGATTTTCTCGAGTAGTTGACCGTCGGCCATGACGAGCGGCCGGGGGGTTTCGACCGGACGCCGTTGTCCGTAAGAAAGGGCGACGAACCCGGTTTTCATCGCGGTGAGCGTGTAGCGGCCTGCGGTTAATTCTTTGAGCTCGAACTGACCCTGTTCGTCGGTCAGCGTCCCGCGGTTTTCGCGTATTTCCGTGCGGGATTCCACCATAAAGGCAGCCACCCGCGCGCGTCTGATTGGCTGTCCGTTGTCGGCACTAACCACACGCCCGCGAATGACGCCGGTTCCTGCGGCTGGTGATGGCTTCTGTCCAGGGTCACGCGGCGGGCGCGTCTGGGCGCCCTGACCCGGCGGCGACGGAGACTGCTGCCCGGGGCCGCCTGGAACGGTCTGAACCTGCGGCTGTGCGCCAGGTTCAGCCGAGGTCGACACTAGAGCGAGGGCCAGCAGGAACGCAGGGAGCGCGCGCATAGGGGCCTCCGGTCCGATTCCTACGGTGTCCCCATGACCTCGGCCAGCGGAACGACACGGACAGGTCCGAGATTCAACGCTCTGACTGGTGCTTCGATGACCTTGAGGTCGCCGACAACGACGACGGCCATTTTGTCCGGCTGAATGTACTTTTCGACAACGCCTTGAACGGCTGCGGCTGTCACGGCCTGAACGTTTGGGATGAAGGTCGAAACGTAGTTTTCGGGCAGGTTATAGATGAGCACCTCTGCGAGGTGCCGCGAAATATCCGCAGTCGTTTCGAATTCGGACGGGAAACCCAGCGCCACGTAGTTCTTGGCTTTGTTCAGCTCCTCGGCGGGAATGAGCTTTCGCATGCCGTCGAGCTCGATGAAGAATTCCTTCAGCGCTTCAGCCGTCTTGTCAGTCTGCACGCCTGCCGCAGCCAGAAACGGACCTGGCGTCAGGCGCATGTCGAATCCAGAACGCGCGCCGTACGCGTAGCCGTGCTCTTCGCGAAGATTCTGATTCAGCCGCGAGGTAAACGACCCGCCGAGAATCGTATTTGCCACCTCGATAGCAAAGTAGTCCGGAGTCGAGCGGCTCACGCCAATCCATCCAATTCGAATCTGGGATTGTGCCGCGCCAGGCTTGTCAATCAGAAACACTCTTCGGGTCTTGAGCTGAGAAGCTGGCGGCAGCGTGACACCGGGCTTCGGTCCTGGCGGATTCTTCCATCCGCCGAATGCCTTTTCGAGCAGAGGCATCAGGGCGTCGGTCGTGACGTCGCCGACCACAATCAGCGCAGCGTTGTCAGGCCGGTAGTGCGCCGCGTGGAAATTCTTCAGATCATCAACCGAAAGCGCCTTGACCGTTTCTGGCATGCCGACCGCCGTCGTCCCGTAACGATGGGTGGCGCCGAACACCAGACGGGGAAACGCCGCCGCGACAATGGAGGCCGGGTCGTCGCGTGCCTGAAGGAGCGCGGTCAGTCGTTCCTGACGGATTCGTTCGAGTTCCTTCTCCGGAAATGCCGGTCGTATGGCGACGTCGGCCACGAGTGGTAGCGCATCTCCGAGTCGCGCAACCGGCACCTCGAGCCGCACGCTGGACGCATCGAATGAGCTGGCCGTTGTCAGGTCTGCGCCCAGGTAATCCACGGCGTCGGCAAGCTCGAGCGCGCCCTTCGTGCCTGCTCCTTCGTCGAGCAGGGCCGCTGCAAGATTTGCCAAACCGAATTTGCCGACGGGATCCGCCGAGCTGCCCGAGCGGACAAGCAGGCTGAGTGCGACCACCGGGACCTCGTGGACTTCGACCACCCACACCGGGATGCCATTGGACAACGTCCGCTTGACAACGGGTGGAACCCGGAGGACTGGTGTCGGCCCTGGCGCTGGAGGCTTGGAGCGATCAGGCGGCGAGGATTGTGCGGCAAGTGTCGCGCCCAGGAGCACGACAATGCTGAGAAACGTGAAAAGGCGAAAGACCGTCGTCGTTATTTTATCGCTCGCGCTTTCAGCGCTCGGCGTACATTGTGGCGCCATCCGCTTAGTCTACTTTCCTGTTTGCGGCATAACCACCAGCTCGACTCGTCGGTCCTGAGGCAAGAAGCGCTGTGCGATGGCCTGAATATCCGAAGGTGTGAGTGCCCGATACCGCGCAAGATCCTCGGCGAAGTAGTCAGGGTCTCCGGTAGATGCGTAGTAGGCGTTGAGCTGATCGGCCTTGCCCGCATAGCCTCCCACGCTCTCCATCGCACCGTAAAAGGACGCCTCGATTTGATTGAGGGCGCGTTCGACCTCGCGGGCATCCGGCGGCGTGGCTTTCAGCCTCTCGAGCTCCTGGTCGATGATCATCTGCATCTCTTCGACCGTATGACCCGGTCTGGGGATGACGTCGATCACAAATTCCGATGCCAGCCGTCCCGACTGCTGCGCGGCGGAAACGTCCTGCGCAACTTGTTCGTCGTAGACCAATCGCTTGTATAGCCGGGAGTTCTTGCCGCCCGCCAGCACGCTCGACACGACATCGAGCGCCGCGTCAGCTGGAGCGTAGGCCGGGGGAGTGACCCAGGCGAGAAACAAACGCGGAAGCTGTACACGATCGGTGATGGTGCGCCGTTCGACACGCGTCAGCATGACGGGCGGGGGTATGACGGGTTCCACTGGTTCACCGCGCCGTACCTCGCCAAACCACTTCTCGACCAGCTTGCGCGTGTCGGTCGGATTTATGTCGCCGGCAATCACCAGGCTGGCGTTGTTCGGCGCGTAGTACCTGCGGAAGAATTCGACGACGTCCTCGTAGCTTGCCGCCGTCAGATCCTCCATATAGCCGATGGTCGGCCAATGATACGGATGGTTTTTCGGGTACAACATTTCGCTGAGGACGATTGACGCCATGCCGTACGGCTGGTTTTCGTAGCTCTGCCGCCGCTCGTTCTTGACCACATCCCGCTGGCCATCGACTCGCTGAGGGGTCATCGTGTCGAGCAGGTACGCCATTCGATCGGATTCGAGAAACAGCGCCAGCTCGAGACCATTTGCCGGAACGTCAATGTAGTAATTCGTTCGATCGTTGTTCGTCGACCCGTTGTTGTTGCCGCCAACGTTTTCGAGCAGCGTATCGAATTCACCTTCCTGAACATTTTTCGAGCCCTCGAACATAAGGTGCTCGAAGAGGTGCGCGAACCCCGTCCGTCCGGGGCGCTCGTTGGCCGAACCGACGTGGTACCACACGTTGACCGACACCATCGGGACGCTGTGATCTTCGTGCAGGATCACGTGCAAGCCATTCTCGAGGGTGAACTGCGAGTACGGGACCGTCAGTTGGATGCTCGCCGGAGGTGGGGTCTGGGCCAGCAGCCCTCGAGTAATGGCCATCGCCAGAATGGCGGCAAGCATGAGCCAGCGTGCGCGCATAGGGCCAATCTTACCTTGGGAAATTACAGGATCGCAGGAAGTGAAAAAAACCCTTTCTGCAATCCTGCAATTCTGCAATCCTGCAATCCTTTCCGATGAACCGGCCGAGCGCGGACTATCGTTTCGGGCCTTTTCTCCTCGATGCCGCCGGCTTTCGGCTGTTGCGAGAGGGGAGTCCCGTGCCCCTCGGTCCCAAGGCTCTCGATCTCCTGTTTCTCCTCGCGTCGCGGCCTGCGGCACTCGTTTCGAAAGACGAGATCCTCGAAGCGCTCTGGCCGGACGTGGCCATCTCCGACAATGCCCTGACACAGGTGATTTCGGACGTGCGTCAGGCGCTCGGTGACCGCGCCGCCGCGCCGCGCTACATCCAGACGGTGGCGCGGCGAGGATACCGGTTCGTCGCGGCCGTTGAATCAGTGCCAAGCTCACCGGCCCCAGCCCAGCCATCTCCCCTGCTCGACTCCATGTTTCTGCCGTTCCTGCGTGCCTGGCATGCGTCAACGGGCGGGTCTGGTGCTGGCGCTGGAGTGCAGGAGACGTCCAACGTCGATGCTCATCGCGCGCTGACTGATGGTCAGCTCAAACTGGAGGCGCTCGACCCTGCACACGTGCCGGCGGCAATGATGGACTTCAACCGAGCGATTACGCTTGACCCTCGCTATGCTCCGGCATACGTCGGTCGTGCGCACGCCAGGTTCTGGCGCTACGAAGCGTCGAGAGCGCAGAACCCGCCCGATCAGGGCGAGCTCCGCGCGGCGATCGCGGACGTGCAGCGTGCGATCGAGCTCGATCCGAACCTGGCAGAGGCTCATGCTGCCCTCGCCATGTTTCTGGTGAGTGCGGAGCGAACTGTGGAAGCTGTGGCGGCGGGTCGCCGCGCCGTCATGCTGGAGCCCGGAAACTGGCGGCATCTTTTCAGGCTTGGAGTTGCCAGTTGGGGTGACGAGCGGATCGAATGTTTCGATCGTGTACGAGAGCGGTATCCGGAACTCGAGTACACCTATTTTTTCGTGGCAATGGTCCACATCGCTCGACTTCATCTTGCGAAGGCGGAAGAGGTGCTTCGTCAGGGGTTGATGCAGCACGACGGTCAACAGGGACGATCCGACCGATTTCCCGGAAGGGGACTTCACTGGCTGCTGGGGCTGATGCATCTCGCCGCTGGCGACACGGTCAAGGCGCGTTCCGAGTTCGATCGCGAACTGACATCGGCCGGGGGCGAAATCTACGCGGCGGAGTATTCCGTCCGTGCCTACAACGGGCACGGGTATGCCTTGCTGCAGGAGGGAGATCCGAAAGGGGCGGCGCAGATGTTCGGTCGTGCGCTCGAATTTCTTCCCGAACATGCACGATCGCTGGTCGGACTGGTCGAAGCCCATCGGCGTGGTGGCCACAAAAAAGAGGCTGCCTTGACGCTCGACCGGGCAGAGCGCGCGCTGAACGCGCTGCACGAAAACGACCGCAAAATGGAAGCGTCGATGGTGGCCGCATTCACCCACGTCGTTGCAGGACGTCAGCCGCAAGCGATTGCGACGCTAGCCCAGTTTCTTTCAGAAGCGCCGCCGGGCCTCGCGGGGTGGACGATCCCCGTCGAGCCACTGTTTGCGCCCTTGCGCGACGACCGTGCGTTTCAAGCCGTGCTCACACAGCTGGCCGACCGCGCCCGGTAGAACGATCCGAACGATCCGAACGTCCCGAACGATCCGAACGACCCGAACGACCTGAACGTTCTGAGGAGTTGATGATTTTCGCCGAAGGTCTGACCCGGTCGTATGGTGACACGCTGGCGCTGTCCGAACTGGACCTGAGCGTGGAACCCGGAGAAATCCTGGGCTTTCTGGGTCCCAACGGCGCCGGCAAGTCCACCACGGTGAAAATCCTGACCGG
>DATBJG010000156.1:0-12716 GCA_036556585.1 Vicinamibacterales bacterium | reverse complement strand
GAGAGAAACGCGGTGTTTGGTGTGACCCAGGCGCCGGGATCCAGCGTGCGGCTGCCCACAAAGCCCGTGACCGGAGACGTGATGACCGTGTCGGTCAGGTTGATCCGGAGCTCCTCGACCCGCGCCTGTGACTGGGCGACTTGTGCGCGAGCGAGATCGAGCTGCGCGGCGGACGCCTGCTGTCGCGACTCCGCATCCTCGAGCGTCTGCTTCGAGACGAGTTGTCGCTCGAACAAACTGCGCGACCGGTCGAGGTTCGTCTGGGAAAAACGGAGATCCGCTTCGCGTTGACGGACGGTGGCTTCCGCCACGTTGAACGAGGCCTCGGTTTGTCGCACCTGTTCGCGGATTTCGCTGTCTTCCAGGCGCGCCATCGTCTGGCCACGCGTGACGCGATCGCCCATTCTTACGGTCACGGACGCGAGTCGGCCGTTAATCTTCGGAGCGGCCTGCACCGTCGCGGCGCCCACCAGGTTGCCCAC
Source organism: Vicinamibacterales bacterium (assembly GCA_036556585.1). Lineage (GTDB taxonomy): Bacteria > Acidobacteriota > Vicinamibacteria > Vicinamibacterales > JAMQPK01 > DATBJG01. The sequence continues at coordinate 12,234 of DATBJG010000156.1, read as the reverse complement.
GACGGTAATCTGCTCGGCCATGTCGGCGCGGGTCACCGCTCCCAGTTCGACGGTCATTGGCAGACGCGGGCCGGCAAAGTTGCCGCCGCCAAAGCCTCCACCGCCGAATCCACCGCCGCCGCCAAACCCTCCGCTGCGTCCGGCGCGTCCGCGCCCGGCGCCGGCCCCAGCTTCGGTTTGACCTTCAGCGTCGCCGCTGCGGCTGTACCAATAGCCGACGCCGGCAAGCACCACGACCGCGGCGGCTATGACGAACTTCTTCATGACGCACGACTCATGTCAATGACAATCCTCAGAAACGACGATTCAGCACAGACAGTCAAGTCTCTACTGGCCGCCACCAAATCCACCCCCGCCGCCAGCCGCGATCCGCGCGGTGGTATTGGAGACTCCGCTCCCTGCAACCACGGTGACACCGGACCGCGACAACGACGTCTCCTGTACGCGCTCGAAGTCCACGAGGGACTTGCGATAGTCGAGCAGCGTACGGAGCTCCGTATTCTGTGCGTCGCGGAGATCGCGCTGCGCCTGCACGACGAAGTAATTCGTCGACATGCCTACTTCGAACTTGCTTTGTTCCGCCTCGAGTCGTCGCTGCGCGAGCTCGCGCGCGGCCGACGCGGCCTCGACACGCTTGAGGTTGCTTTCGACCAAAAGGGCGGTGTTGGTCACCTCGGTGGCAACGTTCAGCTCGAGTTGCCGGATTTGCGCTTGCGTCTGTTGGATCTGAAGCCGCGCTCGCGCTACTCCAGCATCGGCGGCACTCGTGCCGATCGGATAGCTCAGGTTAAACGCGAAGCTCCAGTTAGGCGCATCGAAGTTGGTAATGTTGCTCAATGCTTGGTTGTACCCGCCCGGGATAGTCTGCGAGATGGTGCCTCCCAGGCCGTTGCGAATGAACGTCGGTCCACCGATGCCCGAGAGCCCATAGTTGAGACTGAGATCGAGAGCAGGGAGCGTGGCGTTTCGCAGCCCGTCAACCGTCACATCGTTGCTTTCAAGCGTCTTCCGTGCCTGGTCGAGGTCCGTCCGGTTTTCCAGCGCCTTTCGAACGGCGCCCTCGATGTCAACGTGTTCGGGACGGAAGTCCGGTCGATCGGTCGGGGTCAAGGTCGCGCGCCAGATAGGGTCTTCGGTGCCGCCCACGATCAGTCGCTTCAGTGCCAGTTCAGCCGTCCGCATAGTGGCTTCCACCTGCGCCAGCGTCTGACGACGTGTGGCCGCTTCCGCTTCGGCCTGGACGACATCTATGGGGGCCATCGTCCCGATTTCCACTCGGGTCTTGTTGTCGTCGACCAGCTTGTCAGCGAGCGCGAGCGATTGCTTGGCCACCTCCACGGCCTGGATCGAAAAGAGGTAGTCCCAGTACGCATTGCGCACGTTCGAGAGTGTATTCGTAATGGTGGCCTTGAGCTGGACCTCGGAAATGTCCTGATTGATCTGGGTGACCTTGAGCTGCGATCGGACGCCATCGGTCTTAAACCCACGCAGGATTGGCTGAACGAACGCGAAATTCAGCGAGCTGCTGTAGCTGGGATTACGTGAGTTGAATTCGGCCGATGAGTCCTGACGCCGATTATTAAAGCCGACGGCGTAGCTGGAACCACCCCATTTCAGGCTCTGGGTGAGGCCGGTGTTCCAGAAAGCTGTGTCCGTTGTCAGCGTCGACGCTCTTGTGGTCAGCTGGCTACTTGGGAACGTGACTGTGTTGTTGTTCGTGAACGCGGAGGTGAAACTCGGCAGAAAGGACGATTGGAGTGCCGCCAATGCGAAGTCGAACGTCTGTGGGTTCAGGCGTTCAACTTGAATATCGAGATTGTGTTCAAGCGCCAGCTTGACCGCGTCGTCCAGCGACACATTGAACGGCGCGCCAGCCTGTGCCGTTGCCACCGGAACGTCCCCGCCGGCGGCAAACCGTTCGGCCGCCTGGCGCACGATTTCATCGATACGGTGATCGGTGGAACTCTTCGTTGTTTTGTCGCTCTGGCTCGTCTGGGCGAGCAAAGCGACAGGAGCGATCAACGTCAACACGGCGGACAGCAAGACGGACAGTACTCGTCGGACAGTCGAAGACAAAGTGCTCACGGTGGTCCTCATTCAGTAAATCAGCTGGGGAGTCTTAACGCGATCCTGGCCGCCCGGAGTCCTTCTCGGGGCGTGCGCCAGGTCCGGTGTGCGCGGACCGCTGATGATCAGCCTCCATCAGGGCTCGCTGCTCGGGGGTCAGGACGGTAAACATTCGGTACAACATCAGCGTGCGGATTTTGCCGGCATCGCTGCGGGCCGCCTCGAGTGTGTCAATGGCAGCCAGAATTTTCGTTTCGTTGGAATCGTTCCGTTTCAGCAACTCTGAAAACTTGGCTTCCTGCCGTTCAAGTTCCTGCTTGGCGGCCCGTAGTTTGGGGGCTATCTCCTGGAAGATCTGTTCGCAGCGCTGGGACTGTTCGGGCGTTAGCCCTAGGCGCTGTTTGTACCTCTCGGAGGTCCACCATTTGCCCTGGGCCGAAAGTGAAACCGTCATGACGGGCGTGAGCAGGACCAGTGCGGCGCAGCCGACAATGACGAGGTGCCTTCGGGTCATGGAAACTCCTTACCGGAAATCACGGGTAAAGCTCTGACTAAAGGGTAATTACGACTGCGAGGCCCACAGTATTTACCAGTCGCGGGCGAATGCTCGTCGCCCCGTAGGATTGCATAAGCAGTGCTAGGACAGAAGGTTACACGCCTATGTGCTTTGGCAGAACCGGTCGAGCGTCTGCACGACCTGCCCTACTAAATTATCGGGAGTGGAAGCCCCGGCTGTCAGGCCGATAGACACCGGCCCTGACGGCAGCCAATCACGCGTCGTCAGTTCGCTCTTGGACCCAACCGGGCGATGCCGAATCACCTCGGGCGACTCCAGGCACGCCGGGTCGGCAATATGGTATGTCGGGAGGGTTTCCGCACAAATACGGGCAAGATTGCAGGTGTTGCTGCTGTTGTACCCTCCGACAACAATCATCACGTCCAGCGGGTGATCACGAAGCAATGTGACGACGGCATCCTGCCGATCCTGAGTTGCGCTGCAAATCGTGTCGAAGGCTCGAAAGTGCTCTGCAAGCGCTGGCTCGCCGTACCGATCGAGCATGGCCGCACGAAACATGGCTTCGACTTCCAGCGATTCCGACATCAACATGGTCGTCTGATTGGCAAGGCCCACCCGGGTGAGATCGCAATCCGGGTCGAACCCGTCGGAGACCGCCTGCGAGAAGCGCTCGAGGAACCGCTCACGGGAGCCGCCATGCCGGATGTGGTCGCACACTTGGGCAGCCTCGGTGACGTCGAGCACGACCAGGTATCGACCTCCCGGAAACTGCAGTGCCTGCGACGCCGTGGCGCGCGTTTCTTCGTGTGACACCTTACCGTGAATGATGGCGGTAAAGCCGTCCTGCGCGTATCGCTTGACGTTCTTCCAGACGTTGAGCACCGAGCCGCATGTGGTATCAACCAGTGTGCATCCCTGGTGATCGAGCTGCTCCATCTGTCGAATGGTCACCCCGAAGGCAGGGATAATCACGACGTCCTGGCTGCCGAGCGCTAGCGGATTGACGCCAGGGTCGGTTAGGAACTGTACCCCGAGGGTGCGGAGCCGCTCGTTCACGTGCGGGTTGTGGATGATCTCGCCCGTCAGATAGACGTGACGATCGGGGAACTTCTCGCGGGTTTGATAGGCGTAGTCCACTGCGCGATCGACACCGTAACAGAATCCAAACTCGTGTGCGAGATGAAGGGTCAGACGTCCGGATCGGTGGCGATATCCAGTCGCCTTGATTTCGTCAATCAGCTGACTGTGATAGCTGTCTGCAAGCCTGGCCGCGACGGCCTCTTTGAGATCAAGGCCTTTGCGGAAGATGAGCGAGGACATCGAGAAGAGTCGGGGACGCCTACCTCAGTCTGACAGTGATGGATACTCGCTCCGGTGTCAGCTCGTCGAGAGTGCGAAGCTCCGTGACGCGTCGCATGCCGAGCGCGGTGTCTATCTCGTCGAGCAGAGCGACCTCGACATCCTCGAGCAGAGGACCTTCAACGATGATGGGACCAGTAAACGGCTTCACCGCGGGACGTGCCTGTGTCGTGACCACAGCCGCCTGGGTGGGCGCATTTCGAGAGACCATCGGGACCGGGCTCATGTTGAGCCGGTCAACGCTGAGCCCCAGCCCCATGCCCGCAGCCAGTCCCGCAACGGCAGCCGCCGCAACCCACCTTATTGGATGCCACACGGGGCGACGGCCCACCATCGCGGTGCCACGCGTCGGGAACACGAAGATATCTGCCCGGCGTCCGTGATTTTCAATTCGCCGCATGACGTGCTGGCGCTGTTCGGCCAGCATCTCGGTGGTAAAGAGCGCATCGGCCTCGCGGTGGCCATCAGCCGTCAGCATGTCCAGCTCACGTGCCAGCTCGGCGTAACGCTGGGCGCAGGAACTGCACGTGGCGATGTGTGGTGACAGAGGGCGCCCCGTCTCTCCGGTTCCCGGGTGCTCAAAGTACCAATCGAGCAGCTGTTGGTCGGACGGATGTGGTTGTGGTCTCTCAATCCACATGATGGCCAGCCTTCAGCGCAGCCCGCAGTTTGCGGACGGCGCGAAACAGATGGACCCGAACCGTTGATTCACTGAGATCGGTAATGGCGGCGGTTTCGCGCGTCGAATGGCCACCGTACGCGCAGAGTATGAACACCGACCGCTGTTGTGGTGGCAGCCGGCGTACCGCTCCCGCAATTTGCGTCAAGCGCTCGCGCGCGAGCATCTTCTGTTCCGGGTTGGGCGTCGAAACCGGCGTTCGATCGATCACGCTGCTGACCCCGGGCTCCGAACCGACGGGAAGGCACCAACGTTCGCGACGCTGGCGTGCCTTTCGACGATCGAGACACCCGTTCACGAGAATTCGGGTGAACCACACTTCAAAGGCGTGTTCGGGCCGGTACGATTCGATGTGCACGAACGCTTTGACGAAGGCGTCCTGAGTCGCCTCGTCAGCCTCTGACAGGTCTCGCAGGTAGTGGAACGCAATACGTGAGGCTCTCCGCTGGTGACGGCGGACGATCTCGGCAAAGCGGTCGCGGGCCGCAGCCATCTCGCCGGTGGCGACCAGACCCCGAACCTCGGCGGCCAGGGCAGAGTCGTCCCGTGGTTCGACGCTCGGGCGGGGAGCAGGAACCGGTTCCTCAACGCCGAGAACACCGGCCACGGTCATCAAATCGGGTCCTGTCATGAATTACTGATAAGAACAGCCAGCCGTTTACCAAATGTTACTACGAGATGAGCCGAAAAAAGGGGTCGGGAGTCTTTTTCGGAGGTCGGACGGGAAAAGACTCCCGACCCCTTTTTCCGGTGTCTTGTCGTTGCAAACGTTTGACTTCCGGCGATCCAGCCGGGTACGATTCGCCTTTCATTTTAGCAGCGGTTCGCGGGAGAACCCTTTCATGAGCATTCAGGTCAGACGGCAGCCAGCCCTAGAGTTGCATGGCATTGCCCATCCGGGGACGGTGTACTGGAATCCTTCGGTGCCGGTGCTCTACGAGGAGGCGGTCCGGCGGCGAGAAGGGTTCGTTGCCGACAGTGGACCGCTCGTTTGCCGCACCGGTCAACATACCGGGAGGTCACCGAACGACAAGTTCATTGTCCGCGAGAGTTCGAGCGAGGGGCGGATCTGGTGGGGCAAGGTCAATCAGGAAATCGAGGCGGCCAAAGCCGACCTGTTGCACCAGCACATGATGGCCTATCTCAAGGGGAAGGATCTCTTTGTGCAGGACTGTCATGCCGGGGCGGATCCCGAATACCGGTTGCCGATTCGCGTGATCAACGAGCTCGCGTGGCACAGTCTGTTCGCACGGACGATGTTTCTGCCCGGTTCCGAAGACGCCAGTGCGCATCAGCCAGAGTTTGTGGTGATTGATGCGCCAGGCTTCCGGGCGGATCCGAGCGTGCATGGCACGAGATCCGAGACCTTCATCGTCGTGGATTTCGCAAAGAAGCGAGTCATTATTGGCGGGACGGCGTACGCGGGGGAGATGAAGAAATCAATCTTTTCCATCCTCAACTACCTGCTGCCGCTCAAGAACGTCATGCCCATGCACTGCTCGGCCAACGTCGGTGCGGCTGGTGACTCGGCGCTCTTCTTCGGTCTGTCAGGCACCGGGAAGACGACACTCTCAAGTGACCCGGAGCGGCGTCTGATTGGTGACGACGAACACGGGTGGAGCGATCGCGGGGTCTTTAATTTCGAAGGTGGCTGTTACGCCAAGACAATTCGGCTGTCGCCGTCGGCCGAGCCACAGATTTACGCCACCACGAAGCGGTTTGGGACGGTTCTCGAGAACGTCACGATCGATCCCGATACGCGGCTTTTGGACCTCGACGACGATTCGGTGACGGAAAACACGCGCGGCGCCTATCCGATTAGCTTCATCGACAACACGGTCGCGTCGGGACGGGCGGGTCATCCCCGGAACATCGTGATGTTGACAGCCGACGCGTTTGGAGTGCTGCCGCCGCTGGCGCGGCTGACACCTGCTGGTGCGATGTATCACTTCCTCTCCGGATATACGGCCAAGGTCGCCGGCACCGAGCGTGGCGTCACAGAACCGAAGGCGACGTTCAGCACCTGCTTTGGTGCGCCATTTCTGCCGCTGCACCCCGACGTGTACGCGAAGTTCCTGGGTGAGAAGGTGGCCCGACATGGCGCCCGGGTGTGGCTGGTCAATACGGGTTGGTCCGGGGGGCCGTATGGTGTGGGCAGACGGATGAAGATCGACCACACACGCGCGATGATTCGAGCGGCGCTGTCAGGTGCGTTGGACGCGGTGCCCTTCGAGCGCGATCCCGTTTTCAACGTGGAGGTGCCAACCAGTTGTCCGGATGTTCCCGGCGAAGCCTTGAAGCCACGATCGACCTGGGCAGATCCGGCAGAATACGATCGGCAAGCCGCTCGCCTGGCCCAGATGTTCCACGACAACTTCAAGTCGTTTGCCGATCGCGTCTCACCCGAGGTCCGCGCGGCCGGTCCGGCGTAGTGTGACGCGAGCCGAGAGTCCAAATCCGAGTTCCGACAGTAATGCAGTACGAGCCTGTCATTGGCCTCGAAATCCACGCACAACTTCTGACCACCACAAAGATCTTTTGTGGGTGCAGCACGGTTGTCGAGGCTCCCGCCAACTCGCATGTGTGTCCCGTGTGTCTGGGGCTCCCCGGGGCGCTGCCGGTACTCAATCGGGAAGCTGTCGATCAGGCTATCAAGGCTGGCCTCGCGCTGAACTGTACGATCCAGCGGCGATCCATCTTCGCTCGTAAGAACTACTTCTATCCGGATCTCCCGAAAGGGTACCAAATCTCGCAGTACGAACAACCACTGGCCACCGACGGTCATCTCGAGCTCACTACTGGGGGGATGACCAGTCGAGTCGGCATTATCCGGGTGCATATGGAAGAAGACGCCGGGAAGTCGCTTCACGAGGGCTTCTTGGACTCCCAGCGGAAGACCTATCTCGACTTCAATCGCAGCGGCGTCCCGCTTATCGAGATCGTGACGCATCCGGACTTGCGTTCGGCGGCCGCCGCGGCAGAGTTCTTCCGTCGCCTGCGGGAGATTCTCGTGGCGATTGGCGTCAACGACGGCAACATGGAAGAGGGGAGTCTCCGGTGCGATGCCAACGTGTCGGTCCGGCCCCAGGGATCCGAAAGACTGGGCGTCAAGGCGGAGGTCAAGAACCTCAACTCGTTCCGGTTCCTCGAACAAGCCCTCGAGTACGAAATTCAGCGTCAGGTTACCGTTGTGAGCGGAGGTGGCCGCGTCACCCAGGAAACGCGGTTGTGGGACAGCGACGCCCACCAAACCGTGTCCATGCGCAGTAAGGAAGAAGCGCACGACTATCGCTACTTTCCGGACCCGGATCTGCCGGCGCTCGTCGTGACCGACGCACGCGTTCAGGGGCTGCGCGCTTTGCTGCCCGAGCTTCCGGCAGCGCGAAGGCAGCGGTTGATGGCCGCGTACACCCTCTCGGAAAGGGAAGTATCAGCGCTCGAGAGCACGGATCTCGTGGCGTACTTCGAGCAGACCGCGCGGGCTACCGGGCAGCCAAGGGCCGCATTCAACTGGGTGAGCGGGGCAGTCGCTCACCAGAAGAAGGCGCTGGGCGCGGAGTTCGACCTTGGACGAGTTCCGGGTGACGCGCTTGCGGGCCTCATTGCGCTCGTTGATCAGGGGCGAATCAGCAACTCCGTTGCGAAAGAAGTGTTCGAGAGGATGTACGAATCGGGTCGGACGGCCGAAGATCTGGTAAGAGCAGAGGGGCTGGCACAGATTGACGATCGTGGTGCGCTCCTGGCCGCGATCCGCGGCGTGCTCGAGCAACATGCAGACGCTGTTGGGCAATACCGTGCAGGCAAGAGCAATGCGCTTGGATTTCTGGTCGGTCAGGTGATGAAGACTACGGGCGGGAAAGCAAATCCGCGGCTCGTCAACGAGCTGCTCAGAGCCGAGTTGGATGCGACGACAATCGGCTGACGGCTATCGTCAGGCGCACGATTGTACGTGCTACACTGGGTTCGCCTCACTTAGTCAGTGGTAGAAACTTTTCACCTCTCGAAGTTGTACAGCCGCGGCGTCTACGCGCTGCGCGACCTTTCTTTCAAAGTCGACAAGGGTGAGTTTGTCTTTCTGACGGGACCGAGCGGCGCGGGCAAGACGACACTCCTGCGCCTGCTGCTGCGCGAGATTCTTCCAAGCGAAGGCGAAATCATCGTGGCGGGCCGTAACCTCGCACGGATGAGCGCAAATCAGGTCCAGACGTACCGGCGTTCGGTCGGGTTCGTGTTTCAGGATTTCAAATTGATCCCGCGGATGACCGTCCTGGAGAACGTGGCATTCGTCCCACGTGTGCTTGGGGCGCCGGTCGCCACGCAGCGTCGTAAGACGTTTCAAGTGTTGAAGTGGGTGGGACTCCAGCATCGGATCAATGCGTACCCCTTCGAATTGTCTGGCGGAGAACAGCAGCGGATCGCGATTGCCCGGGCGCTCGTGAACGACCCGATGCTGATACTTGCCGACGAGCCGACCGGCAATCTGGATCCGGATCTATCGCTCGAGATCATGAACCTGTTCCGTGAAATCAACGCACGTGGAACCAGCGTCATTGTCGCCACACACGACCGCGAGTTGATCCGCCGCGTGGGCAGACGTGCCGTCACGCTCGATCACGGCTCGGTCGTGGAGATCGACGAACACGCAGCCGTCGATGCAAGGGCTTAAATACTTCGTTCGTGAGGCGATGATCAGTTTGTGGCGCGGCCGCCGGGCAGCGTTGCTGTCGGTGGCAACGATTGCCGCTGCTGTGTTCGTGCTCGGCGGGTTCCTGCTCATGGGGGCCAACCTGGATCGCCTTGTCGCCAGGTGGAGCGCCGCAGCGGAGTTTTCGGTCTACTGGCGAGACGAGGCCACGAGGGCACAGCAGGACGCGGTCGATCGAATTCTCGCGGGTTCGGGCGTTGTGGCGGGGCGCGAACCGGTCAGCAAAGAGGGGGCGTTGCAGCGGTTCAAGCGCGACTTTCCGGCGCTCGCCGTTGCCGCGGGCAGTCTCGAGCGCAATCCCCTTCCGGCATCGGTCGAGGTCAGGCTGAGGCCGGGGGCCGATCCCGACGCCGTTTCACAGCTTGCGGCGCAAATTGCCAAAGTCCAGGGCGTGGCTGATGTGCGCTACGACCGCCAGTGGATTGAACGAGTCCTGTCGGTCGTGGTCCTCGCGCGTGGCCTGGGCATTCTGCTGGCGGCGGTGCTGATCGTGGCCGCTTGTCTGACGGTCGCAAACGTCGTGCGGTTGGCGCTCTTTGCCAGACTCGATGAAGTGCGGATCATGGCGCTCGTGGGCGCCCCGATGTCATACATCCGCGGGCCGTTCGTGGTGGAAGGCATTCTTCAAGGTGGCCTCGGCACCGCGATGGCCGTAATCCTCCTGTACGTCGGGTTCCTCGCCGCGCGGGCCCGATATGGCGATGCGATGGCCAGTCTGGGGGGTGGTGGCACCTTCGTGTTTCTCCCGATCGGGCTGACAGCCCTCCTCGTTCTGGGGGGCCTCGCGCTCGGATGCGTCGGCGGAATGGTGGCGGCGCGCGGGGCGCGTGGCGTGGCAGCCGAGAGTTGACAGTAAGTATCTACGCCACTTAGACTGGTGTTGCTCGCCTACATGACCCTTAGGAATCGAGTGCCCAGAGTCACCCCCTCGACGGCCGGTCGTCCGGAGATCATTACCAACTTCTATCGCGAAGAATTCCTCAAACATCAGCGCCTGCTCAACCGGCAGCGTGAGTTCTACTCCGAACGTGCCATTACGGAAGTCGAAGCGGCGCTCAACCGTGCCATTGCACAACTCGAACAGTTGTGCCACCACGATAACGCGGACAAGGTGGTCAGCGATCTCCTCCGCAAACTCGACGTCGTCACCAACCTTTCAGCCTGGTCCGATCCCAAGAACGCGCACTGACAGCCCCTCTTGATCGTCGTCGGGACGACATTCGTACGATTCTCCGCGCTGCCATGGGTGTCGTGTCTCCCGATCGGCTGATAGGCCGGGCCCTGGCCGATCCGGACCTTGCCCGCGAGATCGCGCGGCGTCCCGTTCACCTGCTCGCGGTAGGCAAGGCGGCCCCGCCAATGGCTGACGCATGGCTCAGGCACGCCGCGCCCCCCAAGGACGGGTTGGTGATCGGCACCCATCGGGGTAAGGCGGACCTGCGCTCGCTCAGATGGCGACAGGGGGGCCACCCGATTCCAAACGAGCAAAGCGTGAGTGCCGGTCGAGAAGCGCTCGACTTTGCACGCTCGCTGGGGGAGCACGAGTGTCTCGTCGTCCTCTTGTCGGGTGGTGCGTCAGCGGCGATGGCTGCACCGCTTGGAAACCTGTCGATTGCGGACAAGCAGGCAACCGTCACCGCTCTTCTCGCCGCGGGGGCTGACATCACCGGTCTGAATACGGTTCGGAAACACCTGTCGGCAATCAAGGGCGGCCGGTTGGCGGCTGCCTGCGCCGGTACAACGTGGACGCTGGCCGTGTCGGACGTGGTCGGCGACGACGCCGCCGTCATTGGGTCGGGTCCCACCGTCCCCGACGCTTCGACGTTTGCTGATGCGCAGCGCGTGCTTGAAACACTGGGTGTGGCCTCGCAACTGCCACTCTCTGTGCGTGCGGTGATCGAGGCGGGGCTTCGGGGTGCAGTCGAAGAGAGCGTCAAGCCGGGCGATCCTCGGGTCGCGCGGGCCGAATGGAGAATGATCGGGGGCAGACGAGAAGCAATGGCCGGCGCGAAGGAAGCCGCGGAAAAACTGGGCTATCGCGTTCTGATCATGGACGAGCCCGTCGTTGGAGATGCGCGGCAGGCCGCCCGCTCGCACGTCGAGCAACTTCGCAGTAGCCTGACTCTCGTCGGGCGCCCCGCGTGCGTTGTGTCGTCGGGGGAAACCACCGTCAAGGTGACCGGTAACGGCATCGGAGGCCGAAATCAGGAGTTCGTCCTCTCGGCAGCAACCAGTCTCATCGGATTTCCGTCAGGTGTGACCATCGCGAGTGCCGGGACCGATGGCATCGACGGTCCAACCAATGCGGCCGGTGCGATTGCGGACGACCGTTCAATCGAGCGGGCGAGAGCCGGCGGCCTTCCAGAAGCGGCCGACTATTTTGCGCGCAACGATTCGTACCATTTCTTCGCGGCGCTCGATGACCTCATCGTCACGGGTCCGACCGATACCAACGTTGGCGATGTTCAAGTTGTGTTGATTCCGTAGAAAAAAAGAAGACAGAAGACAGAAGACAGAAGACAGAAGACAGAAGACAGAATGCTTTCAAGAACACAGATCCTAGATCTCATGCGCGAGCGGGTACATCACCCGGCCACCGTCCGTGAGTTGATGAAAACCTTCCGCGTCAAGCCTGACGCGGCCCAAGCTTTCAAGCGTCACATCCGATCGCTCGTGGATTCCGGAGACCTCGTGCAAGTGCGCGGCAACCGGGTGGGCCTTCCCGACAAGATGGACCTCATTGTCGGACGGTTGCAATCGAACCCGGGCGGGTTCGGCTTCGTGGTTCCAGAGCGGAAAGATGTCGACACCGGCGACCTCTACATCTCAGAGGCCAATCTGAAAGAGGCGATGCACGGCGATCGCGTGGTTGCGCGGCTCGAGCGGCACCGTTCGGGCGATCGCCCG
>DATBJG010000155.1:0-17746 GCA_036556585.1 Vicinamibacterales bacterium | reverse complement strand
ATGTTGCAGAACACGGGCCCTGGCGCAAACATCATCGTCCGGCGTCCTGTGGCCGCATCTTCCTGAATGATGTCTGTGCCGGTGATGTCGGACGGCATCAAGTCTGGCGTGAACTGGATACGCGAGAACTTCAGATCGAGCACGCGCGCCATCGTGTGAATGAGCAGCGTCTTGGCCAGACCCGGAACACCCACAATGAGGCTGTTGCCACCAACAAAGAGCGTCAGGAGCACCTGGTTGATGACGTCTTCCTGTCCAATGATGACCTTGCGCAGCTCGGTAATGATGGTGTCACGGCCCGCCTTCATGCGGTCTGCAAGCGCAATATCGTCGGCCGATTCGAGGTTGGTCATGTTTATCTCCGAATGTGCTGTTGTAGCGCGGACCCTTTCGCGTCCGCGTCTCGGCATGCTAATGCGTCAGCCCGTACAACACGTAGTTCGCGCCGTATTTGTACGCTTCGTTCGACAGGTCCACGGGCACGTAGCCCGTATCTGAGAACTCCCAGTATTCGCCGAGGTCGTTATTGTAGTTGGCAATGAGCAGCAGCCGCTTGGTCGGATCGTTGTCCTCGAACATTCCGTAGAATCGCGGCGGCAGCCCGCCGTACGGCGGCACGAACTTCTCCGGGGCGTCGATCTCGAAGAAAGAGTGGAAGATGGGGCTCGAACCGTCGAGTTGCACCATTTTCCCCTCGGGCATCACCCGCCGCATCTGCGCCTCGAAGTTGTACCAATCGTCGGCCCGAAAGTCGTCGAAAATGACGAACCCACCCTTCAGGAGGTAACGCCGCAAGGCGATGGCCTCTTCCTCATCAACAACCCAGAAGCCAGGCTCCGACATGTACGCAATGGGATATTTCGTAAGCTCCGGGTCCTTGAGGGAAAAGATGTTGCTCCCATCGGTCCTCGCATCCACCTCGCTAATTTCCTTGACGATCTTCGCCAAATGGGTGTCGGCGGTCGGGTAGTCATGGAACCAGGGCGGCTCACGCCGAAAACCGCCCATGTCGGTCGGATACCTGAGGCGCACGAACGTGAAGCGACCATCGTAGGGCACGTTGGCCGAAGTCATGTCGTCGGGATCGGCATTCCGCTCGAAACCGAACAACCCGCGAAGCGACTGCCCCAGCGCGACACCGCCGGCTGCCATCACGATCAGGCCCAGGACGATCGCCGCGCTACTTCTTTTCCTCACGCTGCTTGATGTCGCGGTTCTTCAGGGCAAGCTCGGTTGCGAGCTTTTCGAGCTCTGCCTGGTATTTTTCGGCTGGCATTGTCGACTTGATCGCCCCCAGCTCGCTGATGCGACGCTCGAGCGCCAACCGTTCCTCGTACAGCGCTTTGAGCGCCGGGTCGGTAATCGGGGCGCCCGATGCGCCAGTGATTGGCGCCATTCCCAAGTAGAGCGTCGCGGCTACCCGCCCGTCAGGCTTCAACACGTCGGGATCCTGGATTCCTTCGCCGTCGCCATCGTCATCGAGGAGCGCGTGCTCGGTCTGCAGGAATCCCTGCTTTTCGAACGTCCGCTGCACCTGGCCACGCGCGTACAGAAACGCCTCGAGTACCGACACCCGGCGGTCCTTGTTGCCATCGGCTGCATCGCTGGCGATGGCTTCGACGAAAAATCCGCCGAACTGTGTGTCGAAGCGCTCGGCACCCGTCCGGGTGGCCGTCAGAATCGTGCGGCGAGGACCTGATAGCGTCTTGACGAACTCCCCGCTCGAGCTCGTGGTGTTGACGAAGACGATGCGCTGAGTCTGAAAACGCGCGAGCAGTTTGGCAAAGTCTGCAGCGGCGAGGTCGGGTCCCGGCAAATTGAAGCGGGCGTCAGTGCCGTCCGAGCTGCCATGGCCGAACAGCACGACGAACACGACGTCTGTGGGCTTCGCTCTGGCAGCGACACCGGCAAGCGCTTTGTCGATGGCCTCCTTGGTGGAACGACCGCTGATCTTCGTTGAATCGCGCTCTGGTTTTTCGGATAGAAAAACGACCCGTTCGGCGGGCAGCTGGAACTTGGTTCGTACCGTATCCACGAGCTGGGAGGCCCAGTCGAAAAATCGATCGCCGTGCTCGGCATCACCTTCGAGCCCGGTCACAACCACCAGGTGAGAATCCTGGGCCGCCAACGGCGTTGCCGGCGGAAGGATGAGTAGAAAGGCTAGACCGATCGAGTGGCAGAAGCGGAAGCCCACGTCACGCCAATCCCCTCGCCCGCCGGAACGACCACTCGGCAAACACGAGGCCGACGAGCACAAAAAGCAACGCCGGCATGTCCCAGAGATCGCGCTCCTCGACGACCGTGACGCCCCGGCCGGTGTAGTTGATGTCCTCGGCAAGCCCGGCCACATTGTCCGGCGTGTAGAAGCGGCCGCCAGTCTCCGTGGCAATGCGGCGCAGCAGCGGCGCACGCATCCCCGAATCGAAGTACTCGGCATCGCCGGGCGCCACGCGGACAAAGCTGGTGTCGGTGCCGAGCGTCTTGCCATCGCGCGAGGCTTCAACTTTGATGGTGTGGAGCCCCTCTTCCTGAAGGGCGAACGTGCCGCGATACTCACCATCGCGCTCGGTCGTCCAGTCCATCGAGACGTCCGAGATCTTCCCGGTCGGACTCGTGACCTGCGCCATGACGTGGCCGTTGTTGACCTCGACCCAGGTCGCATCGGCCACATCGGCCAGCAGCGTGACGGTGTCACCCGGGTCCACGCGGTCGTGCGACGTACGAACTTCGACTTGCCCCGGGACGCCATCGACGAGCCAGCGCAGGAGCCGCCGCCACAGGTTCTCGTGCGTCATGTCTTCGAGCGGAATGCTCACGTCCATCTGCCAGGCCCACGAATCCTGAATGGGCATGACGAGCGACTTGCCACGACCGTATCGCTGGAACGCGAGGACGACCTGGTTTTGCCGGTTCTTGTCGATGCCGTTCAGCAGCACGGTGGCGCCCGGCTTGACGCGTCGGATCGGGTTCACCGACGACAGCGCCGGCAGATCCTTCCAGCGAGCTGACGACTGCGACTCGTCGGCGCCAATCTGCACGGCGGGATGCATGGCCCCTTCGCGCGTCGGTTCAACAGTCAGCTCCGTGAACTGCTCCCCTTCCTCCCCGTCACCTTTGCCCGACTCCAGGATGACTGGAAGCACTTCGGCAACGGGAGTCCCCACGTAGCCGCCCTCTGCAAACGCCCGTCGTCCGCCAAGCGCGAGTAATCCGCCGCCGCGCTTGTTGACGAAATCACCAATCATCCGCTGCTGGTCCGGCGTGAACGCCGCGGCTTCGACGCTGCCGAGAATCATGCCGCGATAGGCAAACAGTTCCTCTCGGGTCTTCGGGAATCCCGTGACGAGTTCCTCGGGCGTGTCGACGTCGAGCCGGAGGTACTTGTTCTCTGCCGTTCGCTGAAGCAGGACCACTTGCAGGTTCTTGTCATCGGCGACGGCGCGACGAATGAACGCCACCTCCGAGTGAGGCTCACCGTCGAAGTAGAGAATCTTCTCGCGCCGATCCTGGACCTGAATGAGCGCCTCGCGCGCGTTGTTCTGCGCAATCTGCTCACCCTCCTGCGGCGGCACCCTGAAGCGGAACAAGCGCGGTCCGGCATCCGACGCGGTAAAGTGCACGCGCACGGTACCCGGTTCACCACCAGACGGGAGCTTGACCATCTCGCGGGCGATAATGCGGCCTTCGTCTTCGACCTGAATCGGAATCTCGTCGCCGCCGTATCCAGCCTGCGCAACCGCCACGTCCACTACGAGCGACGTCCCTTTGAGCACAGAGCGTGGCGTCTGGACGCGGTTGACCTGAATATCTTTCGACGCAGTCTCGCGACCGAGCCCGACCGTAAATACGGGAATCGCCTCGGCCTTGAGCGCCAGCAGGGCTGGAGCCACCGATCCGTCGGTCGTATCTGCCCCATCGGTGACCATGACCAGCCCGGCAAGCGGAAGCCCGGCAAGTTCTTCCTTGGCTCGCTCGAGCGCATCACCAACCCGCGTCTGGGTCCCGCCAAACGTCAAGTTCGACGCCCCTTGAACGCGCTCGACCGATGAAGAGAATCGGAAAAACCGCAGCACGAACTTTCCGGAAAGCGCCTGCAGGATCTTGCTGTCTTTGCCGAAGAGCTGACGAACCAACTCCGCGCGTGGCTGACCGCCGTCGCCTATCTGCATGCTGCGGGAGTCGTCCAGCAGCACGGCCACGAAGTTCTGCTGCGGCACGGCGCCGCGAAGCACAAGCACCGGGCGAAACAGACAGAAGGCAATCACCGCCAGCGCGGCCAGACGCAACGCAATGAGGACGGCTTGATCTCGTTTGGTCTGCGGCTTGACGCCGCGATACGTCAGGAGCGCGGCTCCCGCAACTGCGGCAGCAATGAAAATGCCCGCCGACAGCGGCCACGCAGCGCCAAACGCAAGATCGCCCTGCGAAAAGATCGACGGGCGATATTTGAAGAAGAACGCAAAGATCGATTCAAACACAGCTGTCAAGCCATTCTATCTCAAAGAGCAGACGGTAGCGGGTAGACTGCAGACGGCGGGTAGCAGGCAGCCTGCCTGCCGCCGTCCGGCTGCTGTCGTCGGTCTTTACCGGCACAGATAAACCCCATCCGCAAGCTTGGGCCCTTCGGGACACGGCCGACGGCTCAGATAAATGGGATCCTGGCGATGATCGGCCACGATCCGGTTGTAATCATAGATGCGCGACACCCCGGTTGCGGCCAGGATAATGCGCTCCTTTGAGAGGAACGTCAGGCGATAAGCAATCCAATAATCGGCTGTCCCATAGCGAATCTGCCTCTTGTTGAGCTGCGCAATTGCGTCGCGATCGCGATTTAGGGGCGTTCGTGTCACATACTCGGCGAGCAGGCGCCCGTGACCGAACGCGCTGACGGCGGCCCAGCCGCTGACCAGAAGAACCGCAGCCAGCGTGCATCGACGATTGCGCTCGACGGTAAAGAACGCGGCCATCAGACCAATTGGTATCAGCACGGAGAGCAAATCGTAGCGGATGGTGAAGATCGAGATGACCCCGCAGCGGCCAATCGCATACATGAACGCCGACGCGAGTCCGGTCGAGGTCAGATAAATCGGAAATTGAAGCCGATCGAACAGGGAGCCATGATCCCGCGCCGCCCGAACCACGGCAGGCCCGGCCATCGTGAGACGAATCGCAACGAGACTCGCAAGCATCAGCATGACCACCCACAAGCCTGTGACCCCCTGAATCGTGGTGGCGTTGACGCCGAAGTCCACGACCGGTTGCGCGTGCAAGCCGAACAACCACGCCCAGTGAGTGGTTGCGACCGCCCTCAACCCGCCCGGCACGGTCGCAGGATCGATGCACATTCGGGCGTCGAGTTCGGCCAGATTGGTGGCCGGGGTCAGAACCTGATCGATCGTGGTGTTGGGCCCGGCAGCGCTCGAGAATTGCTTGGCGACGTTCACGGAGCTCATGGTGGCCACCGCAGCCGCAATGACGACCGCATGTTTGAGCAACACGGGGCCCTTGAATAGGGACCGGCTGAGCAGCTCGACGAGAAGGAGCGCCCCGTAAGCGTAGACAGTAAATTCGCGATGCAGGAAGCCAATGCCGAGCACAAGGCCGAGCCAGAGCGGCCGCTCGCGCGCCATCCAAATCAGCAGTACATAAAGGATAGGTTCCACGCTGCCGCCATAGGCGCGAAGCAGCTCACTGGCGGTGCCCGGCACTGCCAGGACAAAGAAGAGGGACGCCACGACTGCCAGGGCTGGCCGCAGCTTGACCTCGGTTATCAGGATGCGAACAAGCAAGACCGCAACGGCCACGTTGACGATGACGAGCGGAAACCTGAGAGCGGCGACGGAAGGGCCGACGAGGAGAAAGACCGGGGCCGCCATCCAGGCCTGGACACCAAGAATGTAGTGCTGGCCGTAGAAGAACACCGGGAACGCGCGGAGCTCGCTCAGATGTTTGGCCATCAGTCCCATGACGGCCTCGTCCGAATCGAACCGGGCCTGTTCCCAGACCGTGAAGACAAGCGAACGAAAGAGCACCGCGGCAATCACGCCGGCGTAGGCAAGAGTGCGTTCGGAGACCAACCGCGTTCGAAGATCGTGGAGCACGAGAAGTTGGTTTCATAATATATGGTCGCGAGATGAAGATCGCCACGTGGAACGTCAACGGTATTCGCGCTCGCGGAGCGCAGGTCTCGGAGTGGATAGCCAGAGAGCGGCCAGACGTCTTCTGTCTGCAGGAAATCAAGGCATCGAGCGATCAAATTCCGACGTTAATCCTCGACTTCGACGGCTACGAATGTCATTGGCACGGCGGCAAGGGGTATTCCGGCGTGGCAATGCTGGTTCGCTCGGATTCGCCCGACGTGCGGCCCGATTTTTCCCATCCGCACTATGACTACGAAACCCGGGTCGTGACCGCGCGCGTGCGGGAGATCCTGATTGCGTCGATTTATGTGCCCAATGGCGGGAAAGATTTCGGCGCCAAGATGCGGTTTCTTGAGGATCTGGTGAACGAGGCCGCACGGTGTCGACGAGATGGTACGTTGCTCGTCCTTTGCGGCGACTTGAACGTTGCGCGGACCGAGAATGACGTGCACCCGAAGGAGAGGAAACCGCTCGCGATCGGTCAGCGGCCGGAGGAACGTGCGCTGCTGGAACAGGTGATCGCGCAGGGGCTCGTCGACGTCGGCCGCGCACTGGACCCCGACAACGACGGACTGTTCACCTGGTGGGCGCCCTGGCGCAATATGCGGCAGCGAAACATCGGCTGGCGCCTGGACTACATCCTGGCGAGTCAGGCTCTTGCCGATCGCGTCAAGACTTGTCGCGTCGATGCCGCGTTCGGGACGAGCGATCACGCACCGGTCGTCGCCGAGTTCGCGATGTAGGCCAGCGCCAGGCCGAATTCTCTCGTTTTGAGCAGACGCCGACGGAGCCCGATATACGGCTGCCGCCCCCCAACCAGATCGACCATGATGGCGCGGATAGCCGCGCTTTCAGCAAGCGCGCGCACCATCAGCCGCGAGAAACGAGCGCCGAAGAACCCGGCTTTGAGGGCCGCGGCGCGGCGCAACTCCGGGACGATCGTGTCGTTCACCTGCGCTCTGTAACTCCTGATCGGATCGTCCCCTCCGCGCGCAATCGACTGAGCGGCCATCTCACCCGAGAGCAGCGCATAGAAGATGCCTTCGCGTGTCAGCGGATCGACAAGTCCTGCCGCATCGCCCAACAGCATCCACCGGGGACCTCCCACCAGAAGATCTTCGAAATCGCCCGCGCGCAGCGAAGGAATTGGCCACGAATACGCCTCGCAGCGCGACATGGGGTCGGCCAGACGGGCGGCCGCGATCCAGTCGGATGCCACCCGCTGAAGGGCATTCACTCCTGCGACCGAGTCGCCCTGTGCGCAGACGCCAACGGCAAGATGATCAGCCCGTGGGAACGACCACAAATAGCCTGGAGGATCTGTCACCCACCGGATCACGATATCTCGGGACGAGGTCCCTCGAACAAAATAGCCTGTCCCGACCGAAAGCTGGGCCCGAACAAACGGCACGCCAAGCCGGCGACGTACCAGACTGTTGGCCCCGTCTGCCCCGAGAAGCAGAGCGGCGCGATAAGTGCTGGTCTGCGTGCGTATGGTCACACCGTCTCTCGTGTGCGCCACGTCCATGACGCGCTCGGTGATCAGTCCTGCACCGCGTGCCATGGCCGCATCAACGAGTGCACGATCGAACGCCGCGCGGCTGGTCACGATGAGTGAGCTGTCCGGACTCGCCCCGCGATCGACGAGCCGAAACGCTACCGCGTCGCCATCACGTTCCTCCGCAGGTGTGGAGGCCGAACGCATGGCACGCTCGAACCGCGCGTCACGAGCGGTCACCAGTGGAAAGGGCAAAGCTCCCAACTCGCTCGCAATGAGCGCAACCGCGCGTCCCGTCAAACCGCCACCACATGGCTTTTCTCTCGGATGACTGTGATCGAACAGCGTGACACGCGCGCCCGCGCGCGCCAGATTGACGGCCGCCCACGCGCCCGCCGGACCGGCCCCGACGATGGCCACGTCCCCATGACAGGCGCTCATGACCGCGTCCTTCTCATGACTTTGTCATTCGTGCCGAACGCGCGGCAGACTCCCCTCGCGCTCGGCGAGCAGCCAGCTCGTCTGGTGCACGAGTCGGACGACCCGCGCCATCTTGGTGTAGTTGATCTTGTCCGAACGATCGGCAGGCGTGTGATAGTCGGGGTGAAGTCCCGTAAAGAACCAGACGGCCGGAATGCCGCGCTGCAGGAACGGCCATTGATCGCTACGCCGGATCAGGTTGGCGGAGGTGTCGTCATACCGGCGTTTGATGTCCAGGCGCAAAGCGGCATTGGCGCGCGTGACCTCGTCGCTCAGTTCGGGTGCGTAGGTGTAACCAAGCAGGTTTACCGCATTCTCGTTCGAGCGGGCGGATTGGACTTCGAGGCCGCGGAAGCGGTAATCGGTATTCGATGGAATGTCCTCGTTGCGGCCGATCATATCCATGTTGAGGACGGCCAGCGTGCGGTCGAGCGGGACGACCGGCGCTTCGAGATAGGCCCAGGCGCCAAGCAAGCCGCGCTCTTCCGAGTTCCACGCGCCAAAGAGCACGCTGCGACGCGGGCGACGTCCCAAGCCGGTAGAGGTCGCATACGCTTCGGCAATCTCGAGCAGCCCCGCGATGCCGGAACCATTGTCATCCGCGCCGTTGAAGATGCTCGAGCCATCAGCGCCGTCATGGTCGAGATGCGCGCCAATGATCACCCACTCATCGCGTAAACGGGCGTCGCTGCCCTCGACCGCCGCAACGACATTGCGATCGGGAACGAGCGTGCGCACGACGGAAGTCGTCACGTTTACCGTCACACCCGGCACCGGCATGGGTGGCCGGCCAGCCGCGGACTCTGCCGCCCTGGCCAGATCCGCCAGCGCGCGACCCGTTGGTCGCAGCAACGCGGAGGCAAACTCGCGAGAGATCTCGAGAGCGGGGATTTTGACGCGCCTGGTCCACGCCGCCAAGGTGTAGCGTTCGATGCGCGGTGTCCCGTGAGGCCAGGTATTGGCTGTTTCGCTTCCGAGCGATCCGCCACTCCCTGGATGGTTGTGAACATCGGTCACAAAAAGAATGGCCGCGGCCCCGTGCGCCTGTGCCGCCAGCGTTTTCTGGAGCGGGGACGCGACTTCTTTCTCAACCATGGTTTTTCGGGCGCCGGAACTGGTTTCGCCCGGCGCATGGTCGAGGACGAGCACAACGCGGCCATGCAGGTCGACGCCCCGATAGTCGTCGTAGCGATCTTCGGGCGATGAAATGCCAAACCCGGCAAAAACGAGCGGACCTTCGACGCGTCCGCTGTCGCTGAAGCGATGAGGGTAGAAATCGTCGCCAAGGCTGGACCGGACAGTCTTGTCAGCCACCTGCGCCGTGACCTCATTCGAGGTCCCGAGAGCATTGGTCATCAGCTCGTAGGACTGGAAATATGATCCATCGGAACCCATGGGCTTCAGGCCAAGCCGTTCGAAACGCGCACGAATGAACTCGGTGGCCAGTTCGTTGCCGGTCGTACCCGTCAACCGGCCCTGCAACGCGTCGGATGCGAGGAACGACAGATCTGCCTGCAGTTCTTCGCTGCGAATGGATGGGTTGCCGGGTGCAACATCTGCCGTGCGGTCCTGGGCCTGCGCCACAGAAACCACGGCCACGAGGGCCAGTATCGTGATCGGTCGACCACCGGGTCTCAGACTCATGATTTGCAACACTCCGAATGAGTATCGGTCCATAGCCGCTTACCCGGCAACTCTTACACGGTCGTGGGTTGTCGAGAGCGAGAGCACTCGCAAGCTGCCACCTTTTTGCAGCTGGAGCTGGTGGCGTTCTTGCAGTGACGGATTGGCGTCACCCCCCGAAGCAGGAGGACCCATGGCCAACGTGCTCTTTGAATATCAACCGTTCTTCAAAGGGCCAACCGGCATCACGTACCGCGCACGTGCATGCGGCTCAGAAATGGAAGACGGCCGATGGCAAGGGTGGGTTGAATTTCTGCCCCCACGAGGGGGACGGGTCCTGCTTTCCCCGCGCGAAACCATCCAACCCAATCGCACCGATCTCGCATACTGGGCGTCGGGTCTCACTCCTGTGTATCTGGAAGGCGCGCTCGTTCGTGCCCTGGACCGACACCGCGCGAAGGCGGCATTCAAAACCGCGAACCAACCCGACGTTGACGCAATAACCAAAGACTCGCGGATGAACTAACGACCCGTCTGGCTCGTGTTCCGCCGGGCGCTTGCCGTATACTTCTGGCCCGAACGGCTCGCCCCCTATGCCCGACGATTCCAAACAGGTGGTTTTTGTAAGACTTCGCGAACTCCGGGACGCGCTCGCCCACGAACCGATCAGCGACCGGGTGACCAAGGCCCGCCATCAGTGCGATCGGCTGGAGCACGGTCTGTCACTGGCCCACCCAGAAGGGATCCGGTTTGCCGCCCACACGTTGCTCAAGCTTCTCGATCCCAGCCTGGCACCACCTGGATCGGCTCTCGCCGCGAGTCGCGACCACCTGGTTGCGGCTCTCGATGCCGGCCATTTCCCACACTAAACCGTTGGATCCTTCCTGCAATCCTGCAATTCTGCAATTCTGCAATTTTCAGTTGGCGTTCAGCCATGCCTCATAGGCGCTGAAGTTGTACGGGCGCCCCAGAAATTCCTCAACGAGCTCCGCGGCTGATTTGGATCCTCCCGGTTCGAGCACCATCTTTCGGTAACGAGTGGCGGCCGCAGGGTTGAGCAACCCGTCACGACTGAAGACTGTGAACATGTCTTTCGCAATGACGAGCGACCACATGTACGTGTAGTAGATGGCAGAGTACCCATCAAGGTGCGTAAACGACTCCTGGAAGTACGTGCCGTTCACGTACTTGAACGGTGTGTATTTCTCCTGCAGTTCGGCAACCACCCGGGTCGTGTCGAGCCCTTTGGGGTCGCGGCTGTGCAGTTCGAGGCTGGTTGCCGCATAGAACATCTGCTGCCGGACAAAGAGACCCTTGCCAAACTCGTCAGCCGCTTTCATGCGCTGAACGAGATCGGCGGGGATTGGCTCGTCGGTCTTCAAGTGACGCGCAAACGTCTGCAAGCTGGCCGGCGCCCACACCCACTCTTCCAGCATCTGAGACGGTGCCTCGACGAAATCCCATTCGGTCGCCACACCTGAAATGCCCGCCCACCTCGTGTGACCTCCGAGCACGTGATGGAGCAGGTGCCCGAACTCGTGAAACAACGTTTCCACGTCCGTGTGTTCCATCAGCGCAGGGTCCGCGCCCGGCTTCGGAAAATTACAGACGAGAACGCCCTCCGGCAGGGTCACCCCTGCTTTGCCGTTCGTCAGCGTGAACTGCGCGTAGTGCTTGTACTTGTTTTCGCGCGGATACATATCGAGGTAGATACGACCCAGGACGCGCTCTCCTTCGAGTACGTCGAAGACCTCGACATCCGGATGCCAGACGACAGGATCGCGAACCGGACGGTAGCTGATGCCAAACAGCTTGCTCGTGAGGTCCATCACGCCTTGCTTGACCCGCGTATATTCGAAGTACGGCCGGACGGACTGCGAATCGAAGTTGTATTCTTCGGCTTTGACTTTCTCCTGAAGGTAGGCGCTGTCCCAGGCATCGACCGCTGCGGCATTCGGAACATCGCGGCGCTTGCGTGCGAGAATTTGCGCATAATCGCTCGCCGCCCGGCGTCCAGCGGCCGACGAGATGCGCTCGATGAACTGGGCGGCATTCTGGCGAGTGCCAATCATTTTGTCGCCCGTAATGTAGTCGGCCCACGTGTCGAACCCGAGCAATCCGGCCAGTTCGCGCCGTGCCTCGAGCATGCGCTCCAGCACCGGCAGATTCTTTGGGTGACCGCGCAGGCGATACACCTTCCAGAACGCTTCGCGTGCCATCGAGCTCTTGGCGTAGGTCATGAACGGCTGATAGTCTGTATTGTTGGTGGTCAGCACGACCTTCCCGTTCGATCCCGCGGGGTGCGCCGACCGATAGTCGTCGGGCAACCCGTCAAGATCCGCCGGGTTGACCTCGATGGTCCGAACGTCTTCTGCGACGTTCTTGCCAAACTGCTGGCCAAGCGTGACAAGCTCCTCGCGAAGCGCCTTGATTCGCGCACGTTTCGCATCCTCCAAATCCACGCCTGCTCGCCGGAAGTCCCGCAGCAAACGCTGCACGTAGAACCTGGTCGCGCCGTCTGCGTTCGCAACGTCAAGTTTGGACGTTGCGGCAAACATCGCGCGGTCGAGCGACAGCTCGGTGCTCGCCTTGTCGACGTCGCTTTCGCACTCTGACGCGGCCTTTCGCATGCTCTCGTCCGGATGAACGTTGCGCGCCAGGCTCGCCCGGGACGCGGCGTCGGTCAGCAGCGCGATTGCGCTGTCGTACTGCTCGAGACTGGCGATCGAGTCGCGACCGTTCTCGGTCTTGAATCGATCGGCCGCCGCCTTGGCTTTCGCAATATCGCCGCGACAGCTCTCGAGGAAGGCCTGGGGCGAGACCGTCAGCAGACTCGAAGCGCCTGCAACCGGTGCAGCGTTCGCCGAGAAAGCCGGCACCAGGACCAACGTCACGACCGACGCGTATAACAGATTTCGCACTGCGACTACCTCCACTCTGATCATAGGGGAGACATTGGAGATAAGGAAAGGACTGAGGGACGAAACGGACGAGGGGCCGGCGGGATAGGACCGGACGCGGATTGACGCGGATCACGCGGATGGGCGACCATCAGCCTGGCAAAGCCAGGCTCGCGGTCATCTTATCCCACCGGTTAGCCACCGTTTCGAACAGTCGGCGTATGATCCGCGTACTCCGCGAAGATCCGCGTCCCGTGATCGCTAATCAGCCGTTTGCTGGACCGTGATGATAAGTGCGGGAGGATTGGCGGGAAGTGTCAGGCGTCCGCCGCGCTGCACCGTTCGCTCATCGATGACCATCCCTGTCACCGGGTGCGCTACCTCAATCCGAACAGGAAGATTCGCAATCAAGGTCGTCGTGTCGCGCAGACCGAACAGTACAAGGATCATCACCTTGCCATTTTGCGCAGCGGCTACGTCGACGACTTTGTGGCCGTCTGCCGGGTCGAGCCGGAGTGGACTGTCGGCGGCTCTCACGTCGACACGTGTCCAGGCAGAAAGGTCGGGAGGCAAGCGGCGTTTGAGCGCGACGAACCCATCGAGCATCTCCTGGACCCTTGGCAAGTCACCCAGATTGGCCGCACGCTTGAGCGCGAGATCACTCTTGCCACCCCCTCGGACACCCGGGCCCGTGTGCCACACATAGATTGGAAGACCCGCAGCAAACGAGACCGCCGCTCCAGTCAGGATGTGGACGGGATTCCCTTCGGATGCAACCGACGATTGAGGACCGACGGGCTCGCCGTTGGCGGCCACCTCAGGTAACCCCGCTCGACATGAAGCGAAGACGTCTGGCCACTTCAATGGTTGACGCACAGGTCCCCAACGACCGTCAGCCGAATCGAGAGCCCGATCGAAATGAAGCGTGAGAAAGTCGGCCGCGCCGGGCCCGTAAAGGGACCTCAATGTCTTCCCGCATTGCAACGGTGGGGGTGGCGTGGTGAGCGTGACGAGGATGTCAGTGCGATTGTTGAGCGAGCGACCCAGCTCCTGCAGCTCGCCCAGGCGTGCCTCAAAACCGTTCTGCCACCCTTCGTTGGCGACCTCTATGAACAGGATCTTGTCTTCACGTCCCTTCGACATCGCGAGGAACCGATCGATCAGCGCTTGACGCGCCGCCGGACTGGGCGTCGCCACGGTGTCGCCGAACACGGTCCACCCAACTCGCAGCCCATGTTCGAACGCAAGGTCCGTCACTCCGGCAATGGCTGCGTCATAGCCCGCCATGCGCGGATCGGCGGCGCGGTCTTGCCAGGACGAGCCGGCAACGGTGCCGAGCACACGCACGAACTCGAACCCATGCCGGTTCAGGAGCTGCAAGTGTTGGATGAGTCGCGCACGATCGTTCTGGTAACCCCACACGCTCCAGAAAAGCGTCGCACCAAGCCCTAGAAATGGCCCTCTGTCGTCCCGAAGGACACGACCGGCCAGACGCACGCGGCCGCGCGGGTTGAGCCCGCTTTCGGCGGCGGTCTGAGCGCTCGCACGCGACGGCATGTCGCGACGCTCGGTCGACACAATCGGCGCCAACCGCAGCAGCGAAACGGCCGCGAGAGAAAGCAGTGTCAGCTTTAGTGCCACCGGAACCAACTCAATGCAAGGACGAAGCCGACCACGCCCCACGCGGCCAGAATCCCGAGCTCCGGCGCCACACCGGCAAGTGAGCTCCCTTCGATCATGACAGCGCGCAACGCGTCGTTGAGGGCCGTGAGCGGCAACGCCCGAATGAGCGGCTGCGCTCCCTCAGGGAAATTGGATGACGAGAAGAACACGCCAGACAGGATCCACATGGGCACCATGGCCAGGTTCTGAAGGCCCGACAGGCCTTCAATCGTCTGGACACGGCTGCCTGCGAGAAGTCCGAGGCCGCTGAAGGTTGCCGCGCCGACGAAGGAAATCAGCACGACGACCAGAAGCGACCCACGCGACACGACGTCGAATACCAGCCATCCAAATGCCAGCAGCACGAACACCTCGAGAACGAGAAATGCCAGCCGGCCCAGCATGTGCGACGCCAGATATTCGGTGCGACGCATTGGCGTCGCAAGCAACAACTTCAGCTCCTTGCGCGTGCGTGCGTTCACGATTCCAAAGCTGATGCTCCACATCCCTGTTCCCATGATGTTCATCCCGAGCAGGCCCGGCAGCAGCCAGTCGATGTAGCGAGACCCTCGAACCATGACCGTGTCTTCCCGCGGCTGCCACGGCTCCGTGCGACCGGCAGCCTTCATCAGCGCATCGTGAACGACGAGCCGCGCGAGCCGACTCTCGGCTCTCGCAGGATCGAATCGATACGTTGGCGGCTCACCCGCAACGACGAGCAACTGGACTTCTCCATTCCGCAACATCGACTCCGCGTGGCCGGCGGGCACGAGTCGAACGTCAATGCCGTCCTCCTGTTCGAGCGTTCGAATGACGTCGGCGGCGGTCGGTTGGTCGAGCACGCCGGCAACCACTCGCTCCGGGGGGCGCGATCGGAAGGCGATGCCAAGCGCAAGCGCCATGAGCAGCGGAAACGCAAAGACCCAGAACATGGCCTCAGGCTCCCGCACGAACAGAAGAATTCGCGCCTTGGTCAGCTCGAGCAGTGACGAACGGGAATCGGTCATGTTTCGCGAAGATGTCTGCCGGTCAGCGACACGAACACATCCTCCAGGGTGGCATGATGCGTCGTCAGCATCGAGAGGGTGGCGCCCTGTTCATCGAGCGTTGTCAGCAATGCCGGCAATGCCAGATGCACGTGTTCGGCAATGACGACAATTCCGTGGTTCTCCACACGGGCTTCCCGCACGCCCGGCAGCTGACCGAGCCGGTCCGGTGACGGCGGCCTGTCGCCATCGGCAATCGTGCACTCGATCACGTGCTCAGCGCCAAGGCGGGCTATCAGCGCCCGTGGAGAATCGAGCGCAATCACCTTGCCGTGATCGACGATGGCGACGCGATCGCACAACGTCTCGGCTTCATCCATATAGTGCGTGGTAAGGAGGATGGTTCCACCGTCACGCCGGAACGCCGCGAGCAAGGTCCATAGCTGCCGGCGCGACTGCGGATCGAGGCCCGTCGTGGGCTCATCCAGAAACAACAGGTCGGGTTGATTGACGAGGGCACATCCAATGGCCAGTCGCTGGCGTTGCCCACCTGACAACTTGCCCACGTGGCTTCGCCGCTTGGGTTCGAGCTCCACAATCGCGAGCACCTCGTCAACCGAACGGCCGCGGGTGTAAAACGAGCGGAAAATCCGCAGCGTCTCCTCCACCGTGAGCTTTTCCGCCAGCCGGGTCTCCTGGAGCTGCACGCCGAGTCGCTGTCGCAACGCGCGATCGCCGCCAACGCCCCATCGCGCACCAAGAATTTCCACATCGCCTGCATCCGGACGCGTCAACCCCTCGAGAATTTCAATGGTGGTGGTCTTGCCCGCACCGTTCGGTCCAAGCAGACCGAAGCATTCGCCGGCGTAGATCTCAAGCGACAACCCATCGACTGCAACGACGTTGCCGTAGCGCTTGACGAGACCCGCGCTGCGCACGGCAACAGAACCATGTTCCGGTCGCGGAGAAGATTGATGCATCACAACGTGTGCAGGCAGCAAGACACCGCGTTGCGCCACGGGTCGAGGTGCCTATAGACTGAGTTGTTCCATGCCGACGTGTACCGTGCTGATCGGGGCACCTGAGCTCTTGCCGGCCCTGCGTGAACGGACGGGACTGACGGGCGAGGTGCTCACGTTCAGCGACCAGGAACCGCTCCGCGCGCTCGAAGCCATCGTGACCCGCCGGCCGGAAGTTGTCGCGCTCGAACGGCTGTTTGCCGCAACCTCACGCGGCGCCGCACTCATCAATCGTATCAAGTCTGATCCCGGCCTGGTGGATGCGGAAATTCGCATCGTCTCGCACGATAGCGACTACGTGCGTGTCTCACGCCGACCGCGCGCCGCATCGACAACGACCTCGACCGTCGTCGAGGCGCCGCCCAAGCCGGAGCGGCCGCTCGACTGGCGAGGGACGAGGCGCGCACCCCGTCTCCGCATCAGGGATGGCGTCGAGGGGCTGATCGATGGCAACTCGGCGCTGCTGGTGGACCTCTCGTCGATTGGAGCGCAGGTCATTTCACAGGCGGTGCTGCGCCCGAATCAGCGTGTGCGAATGACGCTGGCAGACGAGTCGGGTGTCGTGCGCTTCAACGCAACCGTGGCTTGGGCCTCGTTCGAGATTCCGACGGGAACCCCTCGCTACCGCGCCGGCATCGAGTTCACAGACGCCGACGCACAGACGGTCGGCGCCTTCGCCGAACGCCATCGGAAGAATTAGGCCCTCGCATTTCGGCTCTCGACGCTCGGCTTTGTTCGAGTGCTTCACGAACGCCGAGAGCCAAAATCCGAGCGCCCCTCAAGACCCCCCGTGATCAGCGCCTCGTTTTGAACAATCGTGTCGGCACGATCGGATCCAGTGGAGACGAGGGCGACCTTGACGCCGCTCACATCCTCGAGGCGCGCGATGTAACGCTTCGCTTCAGAAGGCAAATCGTCGAATGCACGGACACCTGCGGTCGGACGCGACCAGCCGGGCAAGGTTTCGTACACGGGTTTGCAATCCGCCAGGTGTCTGAGGTCGGATGGATAGTCACTCAAGGTCTCTCCATTGCGCTCGTACGCGTGGCAGACCTGGATCTCGCTGAGGCTGTCGAGCACGTCCAGTTTGGTCAAGGCGATGCCATCGAGACCGTTGATGCGCGCTGCGTACCGCACCGCCACAGCGTCGTACCACCCGCAACGTCGTGGTCGTCCGGTGACAGCGCCGTACTCCTGTCCACTCTCACGTAGTCGATTGCCGCTCTCGCCGGTGAGCTCGGTCGGGAGCGGGCCCTCTCCCACACGTGTCGAATAGGCTTTGACCACGCCCAGAACCGTGTGAATGGTATGTGGACCGACGCCAAGCCCCGTACACACGCCGCCAACCGAGGCATTTGAGGACGTCACAAACGGATAGGTCCCGTGATCGATGTCGAGAAGGGTCCCTTGTGCCCCTTCAAACAGGATCCGGCGCCCG
>DATBJG010000154.1:0-4756 GCA_036556585.1 Vicinamibacterales bacterium | reverse complement strand
GACCCGCCGACTTGAAACTTCGTAGAGGCGGGTCTTTAGACCCACCGACTTGAAATTTCGTAGAGGCGGGTCTTTAGACCCGCCGACTTGAAATTTCGTAGAGGCGGGTCTTTAGACCCGCCGACTTGAAACGCAAGTCCGGAAGGTCTCGTAGGGTTGAATGATGGAATCCGAGTGGCAAGGGGCGGCGGACCGCTGGCTGGCAGCGGATCAGGCCGGACGCGACCTGGAGGCCGAAGCCGAATTCGGCGCCCTCCTGCGCGCTCGCGCGACCCCTGCCCCAGCGGCCACCCTCGAGGCTCGCATCTGGCGGGCCACCCGCTGGGTACGGTTCCGCAGCAAGGCTCTGATCCTGGCTCGCAGGTTCGGCATTCCCGCGGCAACGGTTGTGGCCGGCGCAGCGGGCCTCTACTACAGCGTCACGCTGGTCCTTCCCATGGTCGCCCAGGCGCTCGTGCGTGGCATCGCGTGGCTGGTGCGCGGGTTTGTCTGGATCACGCTGGCTTTCACGGAAGGCATTGATACCTGGTCCCTGCTGGCACAGCTGGGCCGCGCTCTTGGGGACGCCATTGCCACGCCCGAAGTGACGGCCGCGCTCATCATCATTCAACTGATTGGCGTTCTCGCATTTCATCTTTTGAATCGAGTGCTCGCTCGCGAGAAGGAGATATCGCAATGATTGGACAGCATCCGCCGATACGCCGGCTTCGGGCGATTGCCGCCTTGATGCTCTTACTCGGCGGCGGACTCGCATCGTTCCCCTTGACGGCGCTCCAGCGGGATCCGGTCGAACAGGAGACGCTGCGCGACCGAGTTCGTCAGCGCTTCGACATCGTGTCGGCGCCGAACGGTCGCCTCACGCTGATTCCAAAGCGCGAGATTGCGGATGTGAAGATCATCGAGATTGTCGATGGTGCTATTTCGATTAACTTTCAGACGGTTTCGGGCCGCGAGCTTCGCGACCGACTGCGCGGAGATGCCGACCTGGTTCTGCAGGTGTCCTATCTCGACGAACAAGGCCGCCGGAATCTGCTCGAATCGACCGACTCGACCGCCTCGCCTCCTGCACCTGGCGGGCGACCAGGGCTCGGACCGCCTGGACCACCTCCGACACCGGAGCCTCCGTTCCGTCGACGCCCGAGGTTTCCCGGGCCACCAGACCGGCGTAACTCAGGCGACATCGTGCGCTTTGGCGGCAACGCCACTGTGAGACCGGACGAGGTGGTGTTTGGCGACGTTGTCGTCATCGGCGGCCGCAGTGACATTGACGGCGAGGTCCGAGGGAACGTGGTCACGATTGGCGGCGCCATGCGGCTCGGTCCTCGTGCGGACGTTCGGGGCGATGCTGTCGCCATCTGGTCGCGCATCGATCGCGCGGAAGGGGCGCAGGTCGGCGGCGAGTACGTCGATATCGGAGCCGGAAACTGGGTGGGCCCGATGGGGCCGTGGCACGGCGGGTTCCCGGGACCATTCCCGCAGTTTCCGAACTTCGTGGGCCTGGTTGGAACGCTCCTGCGTCTCGGACTTCTGATGATGCTGGGATGGCTGTTCGTCGCGGTCGGTCGCGGTCCTGTTCAGCGGATTGCCGATCGTGCCGCCGCAGAACCTGTCAAGGCCGGCCTCGTGGGCGTGCTCGTCGAAGTACTCTTTCTCCCGATCCTCGTCCTGGTGATTGTGCTGCTGGCAATTTCGATCATTGGCATTCCGCTGCTGGCGCTCGTGCCTCTCGCAATCCTGGGGCTCGTGCTGGTGCTCGTTGCCGGGTTCACGGCCATGGCGCTCCGGACCGGTCAGTGGATTGGAGGTTTGGGTTCGAACCGGCCCGAGGCGTACACCGCCGTGGCAATAGGAACGATCGTGCTGCTGTCGTTTGCAGTGATGGCCAAGCTGGCATTTCTGGCGGGCGGTATCGTGGCGGGCCTGGGGATTGCCCTGGCCGTCGTTGGCTTCTGCGTCGAGTACCTGGTCTGGACGGTCGGGCTTGGAGCGGCGGTGCTGGTACGTCTGGCACCACGCTCACAGTCCGATGTGCTTGCCGTGCCGTAGTTCCGCCTTCGTCCTTCGGACTACGGCGTGGCAGGCCCCTCATTCAGCGCCGCGATGCTGAACCACGGCGCCGGCTGATCCACCAGCCCGCGACGAGGAGCGCGAGCACGAACGGGATCCAGACGAAGATGCGCGGCAGCTCCGGCGCGAACACTCTCGTCCCCAGGAGCACCGCCATGAGCAGCAGGACGAGCGTGAGCGCTGGCGCGACGAGCCCCGCGCGCTTTGGTCTCCCGCGCGTGGAGACGACACCGGGCAGCTCTTCGACCGCCGTTCCGCAGCGATAGCAGATCAGCGCGTTTGCCGCAATTTCAGTCCCGCAGTTTCTGCACTTCATTCGAAAGAACGTAGATTATTGCAGTTTTCAGTTATCAGTTTTCAGTTTTCAGTAGTTATCAGCTTTCTGACAACTGACAACTGACAACTGACAACTGAGATAACCTCTACAGAACATGATCCCGCTTCGCGACGTCATTCCGTCGCGCACGACACCGTTCATCACGATTGCGATCATCGCGCTCAACGCGGCGGCGTTTCTCTTTGAGATTTCACTGCCCGCCGATCGGCTCGAGACGTTCTTCCGCGCGTACGGCGTCGTGCCGGCGATTTTTTCCTGGCCCACCGTGCTCACGTCGATGTTCCTCCACGGTGGCTGGCTCCACTTTCTGGGGAACATGCTCTACCTGTGGATTTTCGGTGACAACGTGGAGGACCGTCTCGGTCACGCGCGCTATACCGTGTTTTATCTGCTGTGTGGAACGGTGGCCGCGCTCGCGCAGGTCTGGACGCGGCCCGACTCGATGATCCCGACCATCGGCGCCAGCGGTGCCATTGCCGGAGTCATGGGCGCCTACTTCGTGCTGTTCCCCCATTCGCGCGTGCTGACGCTCATCCCGCTCTTGGTGTTCTGGGAACTGCTGGAAATACCGGCCATTTTCTTTCTCGGAATCTGGTTTGTCATGCAGCTCTTCAGCGGTGTCGGGTCACTTGCCGCGGCGGGCGACACCGGCGGCGTGGCCTTCTGGGCCCACGTGGCCGGTTTTGTGGCCGGCCTGGGTGGCGTGTTCGTCTTCCGGCGCCGCCAGCAGGGCAGGGAATGGTGGGCGGGGAATTGAGTGGTCCTTGGTGCTTGGTTCTTGGTCCGTCCCTGGTCCTGGTCCGACGGACCAAGGACCAGGAACCAAGCACTAAGGACGATTGAGACAACCTATATGACTAAAGGACGTCTCGAAGCATTCAGCGATGGCGTCATTGCGATCATCATCACGATCATGGTCCTCGAGCTGCGGGTGCCTCACAGCCCGGACCTCGCGGCGCTCGTGCCGGTCCTCCCGCTCTTTCTGACCTACGTGATGAGCTTCGTCTATCTCGGCATTTACTGGAATAACCATCACCACATGCTGCACGCGACCGAGCGCGTCAACGGCACGATCCTCTGGGCGAACCTTCACCTGCTGTTCTGGCTGTCGCTCGTCCCGTTTGTGACGGGTTGGATGGGCGAGAACCACTTCGCGCCCTTGCCGACGGCTCTGTACGGCGCCGTAATGCTGGCGGCCGCAATTGCTTATCTGATTCTCGAGCTTGCCATCGTCGCGCACCACGGCGCGCAGTCGCGGCTTGGCTCAGCGGTCGGAAAAGAAATGAAGGGGAAGATCTCGCTGGTTCTCTACGCGGCAGCCATTCCGCTGGCGTTCGTCAACCAGTGGATCAGCACCGCTCTCTATGTGGCGGTTGCTTTGATGTGGTTCGTCCCGGACCCACGGATCGAATCGACGCTCCGACGGTCATAAGATCGCGAACCTGGCCGCACGGCGCAGCTGCGTGTCCTGCGGCATTGGCTTCGAAACCGGCTCAGCAGGCCGGAATTGTACTACCGGCTCAATTCCCGATACCGGAAACAATCAACCGTGTGGTCGTTCACCATGCCCACCGCCTGCATGAAGGCGTAGCAGATGGTCGAGCCGACGAAGGTGAAGCCGCGCTTCTTCAGGTCGCGGCTCAGCGCGTCCGATTCGGTTGTGCGCGCAGGCACCTGCCGGTGCGTCCGCCAGCGATTGACTTGAGGCGATCCGCCAACGAAACCCCAGACGTAGCTGTCGAACGTCCCGAACTCCCGTTGCACGTCCAGAAATGCCTTGGCATTGCGCACAGCGCCCTCAATTTTGAGGCGATTGCGGACGATGGCAGCGTTGTCGAGGAGTCGCGCCACGCGCGAGGGTGAAAACCTGGCCACGCGCGCAGGGTCGAAGCCCGAAAACGCTTTGATGTAAGCGTCCCGTTTCCGGAGAATCGTTTCCCAGCTCAGTCCTGCCTGCGCCCCTTCGAGGATCAGGAACTCAAAAAGCGTCCGGTCGTCATGGATCGGGTTGCCCCACTCCTTGTCGTGATAGGCAATGCCAAGCGGCGTCTGCGCCCAGCGGCAACGCTGTTTCATGTCCGTCAACCGATCACTTCGATTTGTCGCGCTCGGTCGACGTCAGATGTTGAAGAACCGCGCGACCTCTTGCCGAAATCCGATACCCGATTTCGAGGCTCTCGGTGAGCCCGAGCGCCTTCAGCTTGCGAACGTCTCTCTTGAAGTCGAGCATCTCGAGCGATGACGACCGCGCGAGATTGGCGGCTCGAACACCAGGATTCGCTTCGATCAGGCGCAGCGTCTCTACCGTCCACCTTGAGTCGGGTTGTCAGTTATCAGTAATCAGTTGTTAGT
>DATBJG010000153.1:0-6902 GCA_036556585.1 Vicinamibacterales bacterium | reverse complement strand
TTTTTACGGAAATCGTAAGGGATCTGTTTTGGTTCAATCGGACTTACGATTTCCGTAAAATTGGGGTCAGACCCCTTTTGTCGCCACACCAGCGGCAGGACGACGAGCGCGCAGATCAGGTTCAGCATTCCCCCAATTCGCAGACTGCCATCGAGCCCGAACCGTGGAAGCAGCCACCAGGTGGCGATGAGCGCGCCTGCCGCCGCCCCGAGCGTGTTGACACCATAGAGCGCCCCGACCGTCGATGCGGCGCGATCGAGCCTTGTCGTCAACGCCCTGGCGAGAAGCGGCAGCGACATGCCCATGAAAAACGTCGGCCATAACAGGCTTGCAAAGAGGATGACCGCCGTGATCGCAGGCGCAATCGCCAGCGGGCCCAGCTGCTGGTACAGAACGTCGTAATACAAGATGCGGCTGAAGACGCTGAACAGCGCAATCGCAAGTTCCGAGGCCGCGAAGAGCAGAATGTTCGTGCGCCTGGAACAGCGATCGGCAAGGTGTCCACCGCTCAAGTGGCCTACGCCAAGACCCGCCATGAAGGCAGCCACGATGATCGTGAACGAGTAAACGTCGGTACCTGAAAAGATCGCGAGCATGCGCTGCCAAACAACCTGATAGAGCAATGCCGCAACGCCCGACAGAAAGAAGACCGCAAGGGCGGGGACCAGCGTCATCTTCACGTGGGGCTACGCCCCACACCCCGGCTCGGTCGCTGGCGGGGGCCCAATGCCCCGCGCCGCTCCCTCGCAGGCGCGCCGTGCGCGCCTTGTGCGGTCATTGTATCCGGCGACTTGAGGGTTCTAGGGTTCCAGGGTTCTAAGGTTCTAGCGTTCCGGGGTTCTGCCAGGAATGCACTACAACCCTTGATTTCGTATAT
Organism: Vicinamibacterales bacterium; assembly: GCA_036556585.1. Classification (GTDB taxonomy): domain Bacteria; phylum Acidobacteriota; class Vicinamibacteria; order Vicinamibacterales; family JAMQPK01; genus DATBJG01. The sequence continues at coordinate 6,025 of DATBJG010000153.1, read as the reverse complement.
CGGCACTGAACTCGTGATGAAATTCCCGCCCAATTGCAGAGCTCGCGCTTCATCCTGCTGTTTAGTATCACTTGACACATCCATGCAGGATGAGCGTAAATCGCTGGATTGGATTCTGGACGCAAGTCTGACTGGATAGTCGGTTCATCAGAAACCGACAAGGGGGGCAAAGCTATGCGGGTGATCGTAAGGACGTTGGCGACGCTGACGGCGTTCGTCTTGATGCCAACGATGCTGTGGGCGCAGGCCACGATTGCGGGTTCCGTGACCGATGCGTCGGGCGCGGTTCTGCCGGGAGTGACCGTCGAAGCGTCCAGTCCGGCCCTGATTGAAAAGGTGCGCACGGCCGTGACGGACGGCAACGGCCGGTATCAGATCGTCGACCTCCGGCCCGGCACGTACTCGGTGTCGTTCACGCTGACGGGCTTTGTTGGACTGCGACGCGACGGCGTGATTGTCGGCGGCACGGCGATCGTTCCTGTTGACGCGGAACTGAAGGTCGGCGGAGTGCAGGAGACGATCACGGTGACCGGCGAGACGCCGGTTGTCGACGTCCAGACTACGAAGACTGAGATCACGCTCGACAACGAAACGATGCGAAACATGCCCGGCGTCCGAAGCTACAGCGGTCTCCTCAGCATGGTTCCCGGGCTCCAGACGAACCTCCAGGGCAACGTTCCCACCGGTCCCGTTTTTGCGATCTTCCCAATCCACGGCGGCCGCGGCGTCGAATCGCGCCTGACGGTGGACGGTCTGAACATCAGCAACCCGCCGGGCGGCAACCAGCCGCCGAACTTCACCGCTGACATCGGGAACGCTCAGGAAGTGACGATGACCATGTCGGGCGGTTTGGGTGAGTTCGAGACCGCCGGCCTCACAATGAATATTGTGCCGAAGCAGGGCGGCAACAGCTTTTCGGGCCTGTTCTACGTCGCGGGCTTCTCAGAAAGTATGCAGGCGGACAATTTCACTGCTGAACTGAGGGCGCGCGGCGCCACGCTGCCGAACCCGGTGTCCCGTGTGTACGACGTCAATGCAGCAACCGGGGGACCAATCGCGCAGGACAAGCTCTGGTACTACTTCAGCTTCCGCGTACAGGGACGGCGTCAGGACACGCTGAACGTGTACTACAACCAGAATGCGGGCGATCCGAACTCGTTTACATACCTGCCGGATCTCAGCCAGCCCGCTTTTTCGGATCGCACCTGGGAGAACTACACACCCCGTATCACGTGGCAAGTGACGCCGCGCAACAAAATCACGGGCTCGTGGGATGAACAACCTGTCTGCCGCAAGTGCACGGGCACGACGTCGCTCACCGGCTCACCAAACTTCGTCTTCCCGACCTCACCCGAGGCGGACGGGCACGGCGAATTCAGCCCGCAGCGCGTCCAGCAGGTGCGTTGGACATCTCCGGTCACCAATCGGCTCCTGCTCGAGGCCGGCTGGGGCACGACCTACTACGAGTGGGGCGGCAAGGAGCTCGACCCCAACCCGACGCGGAATCTGGTGCAGATGGTGAACTTCCAGCAACCCATCGCGCCGGGCGTGGTCAGCGCCATGCGATACCGCTCGCAGAGCTGGTTGAACAACCGGACGAGCGGCACGACCTGGACGATGACGGCCTCGTATGTGACCGGTTCCCACAGCATGAAGTTCGGTTACCAGGGCAACCACTGGCGGGATGACCGCGAGATGCATACCAACGACCAGGCACTGCTCTACAACGTCATCACCCTCCCCTTTGGAACCATTCCGCTTTCGATCAGCCAGTACGCCAACCCGTACAACGTGAACGCGCGCGCGATGCAGGCGTCGCTGTTCGTTCAGGATCAGTGGACAGTTAGTCGACTCACGCTTCAGGGCGCGCTCCGCTGGGATCATCCCTGGAGCTGGTTCCCCGAGACGACGCAGCCGGCTGGGCGCTTCTTCCCCGGCGCCACCTTTCAACGCGCTGATGGCGTAACGGGCTACAACGACATCACGCCGCGCATGGGTGCTGCCTATGACCTGTTTGGCAACGGCAAGACGGCGCTCAAGGTGAGTCTCGGAAAGTATCTGCAGGGCGCCAGCGTAAGCAACCTCGCCTACAACTCGAACCCGGCGTTGCGAATACCATTCGGCCCCGGACTCTGCTCGGGGTTCGGTGGGATCTCCAATCCGTGTGTTAACCGGACCTGGACTGACAACGGCAATTTCGTGCCGGACTGCAATTTGAACAATCCGCTCCAAAACGGTGAGTGCGGGCAGATCGATAATCTGCTGTTCGGCAGCACCCAGCTCATCGGGGCCGAGTTCGACCCCGGAGTGTTGAGTGGATGGGGAGTGCGTCCTTCGGACTGGTCGCTGGGTGTGTCGGTACAGCAGGAAATCTTCCCGCGTGCGTCCCTGGAAGTTGGCTATTTCCGCCGGTCGTTCACCATGTTCACAAGCGGGGGTACGGTCACCGACAACCTTCTGGTTTCGCCGAACGACATGGCCGCAATGACTTTCACGGCGCCGCGCGACCCGCGTCTGCCCGACGGGGGCGGCTACCCCGTGGGTCCGATCTACAACCTGAACCCGGATGTGTTCGGTCGGTCAAGCCTGCTGATCAAGTCGACGAAAGACGTGGCTGATGACACGCGCGTCTTCAACGGGGTCGACGTCACCGTGAACGTCCGTGGGACGCAGGGCTTCACGTTTACAGGTGGGACCAGCACGGGTAAGGTGGTCAACGATTGGTGCGCCATCCGGGCAGCGGTTCCTGAGATAAACTTGGGATTGGCTCCTGGGGGTGCAAATGCGCTCTTGAATCCGTACTGCCGTGTAGAGTCACCATGGCAGACGTCGTTCCGGGCCCTCGCGACCTACACAGTCCCGCGCATCGACGTCTTGGTGAGCACGGTCTATCAGGACAGGATCAACGTGGGCACCGACCAGGTCGGCTCGCTGCAAGCCAACTACACGCTGACGCAAGCAGACCAGGATGCTCTCGCGGCGCAGATCGGCCGGCCGCTGACGCCTGTCTTACCAACGTTCACGCTCAACCTGCTCTCGCCAGGCCAGCTGTACGGCCCGCGCATTCGCCAGCTCGATCTGACGTTCAAGAAGATCTTCCGCTTCGGCGGTCAACGCTTGACGGCGGGTCTGGACATGTACAACCTGCTGAACAACAACGTAACGCTCGCGTTCAATCCGACGTTCGTGCCCGGCCAGTTGGGTTGGCAGGCGCCGACTTCGTACATGAACCCGCGCGTCTACCGTCTGAACGCTGAATTTGCCTGGTGAACGCGGATCGGATGGATCAAACGGACGGGACGCGGAAGAACGCGGATCGGGAGTAACGAGACGCGGGTGAACACGGGTAAGCTCGAGAGGAACGGGACGCGGATCACTAAGCCGCGTCCCTTTTTTTTTGGGACCCTGAGGTCAGGAGGCCAATTTCGTGGGATCCGCGTTCATCCGCGTCCCGTCGCGATCCGGGTGATCCTCGTTGTCACTCGATTGGAATGCAATTCTTGTTCTGCGCGAGCCACTCCCTGAATGTCAGGAGGCGCGGGTTCAGCGCACGTGAAAACTCAACGCTCCGGGCGCCACAGAAAGTCTCCTGAAAGTCACGCTTGAATTGAAACATGTTGGCGAGCTCGGGCGCTCCGCTTAGCGGGAGCGTCCGGTACACCTCCGGCGACACATCCTCATACCTGACTTCCTGACGCAAGGCCTCGCTCATGTGGCCAGCCATCGTCGAGCCTGTCAGGTGCTCACCCGCAATCCCCACGGTCCGGCCAACGAACTCGCGGCCTCGTTTGAACAGCGCGTACGCGCAGCGGCCGATGTCCTCGACCGCAATGCCCGGCAGCCTCTTGTTGGCCATCGGAAACCTGATCGCAAGGGTGCCGTCTCTGCTTCTCGTCGGGTGAAGTCCGAAATGGATGAAATTGTCCCAATAGAACGACGTCAGCATGAACGTCGTCGGGATGGCGAGTTCGGTAAACAGCCGGTTGGCCTCCCCCTTTGCATCGAAATGGGGCACCTTGTATTTCCCCATCAACGTGGGCATCCGATTGTCGGTCAGCGGCACCCATCTGCGCGTGTCCTCGAGCGTGGACCAGATGACGTGCTCAAGGCCGGTGCGCTTGGCGGCCGTCGCCATTGCCTGCGCCTGTGCGAATTCACGCTCCGGTGAAAAGTGCTCCCAGAAGTTGGTGACACAAAACGCTGCCGAAACACCCGCAAACGCGCGTTGCAGAGTGTCTGGAGCGTCCGCGTCGGCAACGACAATCTCCGCGCCGTGTCTGGCAAGTTCTTTCGCGCGATCCGACGAGGCATTTCGCGTGAGGGCCCGGAGTGAAAATCCGCCGTCGGGATCGTGGAGAACTGCCCGGGCCAATCCCCCCCCCTGCGCGCCTGTCGCGCCCATGACGGCTAGGATTTTCTTGTGTGCCATGGGTAAGGCCGGAGCGTGCGTGATAGCTCCGCCCAAAAAACGCGTGAATTATACCCTTCCGTCTGTGATGGCTTATCAGCGACCAGTGACCCGGACACTGATGCTCAGGCGGATAGGTGCCGGTCATCACAAATCGCTAGCTCATCAAAACGCGTATGTTGACACTGCACACTGATGGCGTATAGTGTGCTTCATCACTTAACAGTTTGGCAGACCTCGACGACTGCCCGCAGCACCGATGCGCACATTCTTGTACCCGCGGATGCTCGTCGAGTGATGAACGACCCGGACAAGAACCTCTCGAGCCCCGACCGGAAAGTTTTCCATGGAGGTAGGGTGATGTATCGATGCATCAAGACGGCAACGCTCCTGGTGGCGCTGCTCCTGCTCCCGGCAGTGGCCACCGCACAGGTCGCGCAAGCGTCGATTACCGGCGTGGTTAGAGACTCGTCAGGTGCCGTGCTTCCCGGAGTTACCGTGGAGGCGGCTAGTCCCGTCCTCATCGAAAAAGTCCGCTCCGTAGTGACCGATGGCAGTGGCCAGTACCGAATTGTTGACTTACTGCCCGGTACATATGCGGTGACGTTCACTCTCACCGGATTTTCCACAGTCAGACGCGAAGGTGTCGAGCTGATTGGATCGTTGACCGCGACTATTAACATCGACCTGCGCGTCGGCGCACTGGAAGAGACCATCACTGTCACAGGTGAAAGTCCTATCGTCGATGTCCAGAGTGCGCGACGGCAACAGGTCATCGACGGAAACGTCCTGCAGGAAATCCCGACTTCACGGTCCTATAACAACGTGCTCCAGATCGTCCCGGGCATCGTGGCAGGCGATGGTCAGGTGCAGTTGCGGCCAACCATGCTGTTGTTCACGGCCGCCGGCGGAAATGCGCAGGATGGCCGACTGACGGTCGATGGCATCAATACAGGGGCATCGCGTGGCGGGTCAGGCGTCTCGGGGTACGTACCCGACATGCAGAATGTCAGCGAAGTACTCTTCACCATGTCCGGCAATCTGGGTGAAGCGGAGACGGGCGGACCGCAGATGCAGATCGTGCCGCGGTCGGGAGGGAACAGGTTTACCGGATCGTTTTTTGCGACGGGTGTGAATGAGGCGATGCAGGACAGCAATTTCACCCCCGAGTTGCTCCGCGTGCTGACCGCCCCCGCAAAGGTCCTCCATCTGTACGACTTTCAAGCGTCGGTGGGCGGGCCTATCAAGAAAGACAACCTCTGGTTCTTCTTCAATTGGCGTGAGGTCGGCAGCGGAGACGCACAACCTGGAATCTTCGCCAACAGGAATGCCGGGGACCCGACCAAGTGGACGTACGATCCCGACTTGTCGCGTCAGGCGCGCATCGATCAGACCAGAAAAATCATGGCGTTACGGCTGACGTGGCAGGCGACGCCGCGCAACAAGTTCACGGTCTTTTACGACAATCAGCCAAACTGCACGAACTCCGGGTGGACCGATCAGGACGACGCGTGCCACTCCGCCATTGACGGGTGGGTTCAGGGAGGCAGCCAGGTCAACGGGTTCTTTGGTCCAGGACCGAACGCGCCCGAGACCGGCGATTACTCGCTCAATCCC
>DATBJG010000152.1:0-6228 GCA_036556585.1 Vicinamibacterales bacterium | reverse complement strand
GCCATCGCGAGTCGGGGTGGAGCACGAATGTGAAGGCACTGGCGACGTACACCGTGCCGAAGATCGACGTGCTGCTCAGCGGGACCTTCCGCAGCCTGCCCTACCCCGGGAACGAATTCCCCTCGGTACAGAGTCAGAGTCTTGGCGGACAGGTGGTTGCGTTGTTCCTCGGAATCCCGGGGTTGGAGTTCTTAGACAGCACAAACCTCGGGCGGCCGCTCGCCAGCGGCATTCCCATCCAATTCCTGAACATTGTCGAGCCTGGGAAGCTGTACGGCGAGCGTCTGACTTCCATCGATTTCCGGGTCGGCAAGATCCTGAGGTACGGTAACACCAGGACGACAGTCAACTTCGACGTCTACAACCTCCTCAACGCGAATACCACGGAGGTGTTCCAGCGGGCGTACACCGCGCCCACAGTGCCTGGTGGACCCCGGTCGACGTATCAGGATCCCTTGCAGATCATGTCGGCGCGGTTCTTCAAGATCAGCGCGCAGTTCGATTTCTGATAGCACGTCGCGCCCGCACCCCGGGAGGCCTGGCCATCCCGGGTGCGGGTTGCCAAAGTCGTCAAAAGTCGCCAAAAGTCGCGACTCAGCCTCCCGTCAAACCCTAGAACACACGGAGATTCGGCGCCCAAGACGCGATCCTGCCTGGCGTGGAGTTCGCAAAGAACCGCGTCATGAGGGTCACCGCAATCGTGGCTGGAGGTGTCTTGGCCCTGTCGCTCGGAGTACTCGCTCAGGATTCGTCGCTGGCGGACCTAGTGCGGCGGCATGGTCCCATCGAACTTGCGATGATCAACGATGGTTACCGGGTCGATCTCTCTTATCTTGTCGTGGAGAGTCACCTCATTGCGCGTGGCCGCGTAGTGACACTCACGAGCTTCGAGAGCCGACCACGCGGTCGCCCGACGATCATGACCGACTATGCCATCGACCTGCTGGATATTTTCCATCAACGATTAGCATCGCCTCGACAAGCGGGTGATCAAGTCGCGGTGCGGCGAGATGGCGGTGAGCTCCTCGTCGAAGGTCACCTCATGAAAGCCTATGTGATGAATTTTCCGGCTTTCGAGGTTGGTGAAGAGTACGTGCTGGCCCTTCGGGCAGATTCCAAAACCGGGACCTTCAGCGTCGTCGCCGATGGTCAGGGCGCATTTCTCATTGGAGCAGACTGGGTGGCTCGTCAGGTCCGGCACATCCCGGGAGAGACACCCGAAGAAACCCAGAGACTGGATCTGCGCGTGGACGACCTGCGAAGCCTGATCGTTTCCCTGGCCGAGCAACCCCCGGTCGCTCAGTGACCTTCCTGTCCGACTGACGCAAGCTCCTTGTACATGATCGTCGTCGGTTCGAGCTCGGATGTCGTCGACCCGCGCGCGAATCGCGGAATCACCCCCACCGACACGTATCCCAGTGACCGATAGAGCGACTCGGCGTGACCCCCGGTCCACGTATCGAGCGTGAGCAGCGTTCGCGCTTCCGTCTGCGCGATTGCCTCGAGTGCCACCATCAATGCTCGGGCAATGCCGCGGCGGCGAGCGATCGGGTGGACCAGCAGTTTGGCGACGTCTGCTCGATGGCGCTGATTGGGTGGCGTGGCAAGGTCGAGCTGGACCGTTCCGACGATTCGCGATCCGCAACGTGCGACTACCACACGCCGGGTCTTCGCGCGCACGCCGGGCAACACCTTGTCGACCCAGAACGCGCGCGCTTCGTCCAGCGAAAATGGCACGATGAAACTGACACCTGCTCCGGAGTAGACGACCTCGCGCAGGACGTCGGCGAGCATGTCGAGGTCACATTCGAGATCTGAGACCCCGGACCGATCCGGTCGCCATTCCTCGATCAGAAAGTCGGCCAGCATGAGGTGCCTCGTTCACGGGTGGACGATGGCAATGACGTATCGCGCCCCGCGGGTGCCCGTCCCCTCAAACCGTGTCGGACCCGCGAGCACATATCGAAGACAATCGCCGGCACGCAGTCGAAAGACAGACTGCTCGACCTCCAGCGTCAGCGAGCCGTCGAGCATCCACAGATGGTGTTCCAGTCCGGGAACGGGTGTTGTGTCGAACGACACTGACGCGCCGGCGGGCATGTGCACCTCGACGAGCTCGCCTCGAAGCCCTGGCGCGGGAGGAGACACGACACGTCGGCGGTATCCGCTCTCAGGATCTTTCCACTGCGGCTGTCCGGACGGCGGAACGAGATTGGGGGGGCGAGTTTCCACTTCGGCCATGAGGCGGGAAAGGGTCCACCCGTAGACCGTGCACAGCTTGCCGAGCATTGTTGCAGTGGGGCTGACTTCGGACCGTTCGAGCCTGGAAAGCGTGGCCCGGCTGATTCCCGTGCGCTCCGAGAGCGCATCGAGCGACCAGCCCCGCTCGGCTCGCAACACTGAGAGTTGGTGCGCGATGCGATGCTCGATTTCGCTTTCCGCGGTTGCTGGCGCGTCCGACGGCCGAGCGGATGGCGGCATCTCTATTTAGAGACGATATCTCCAAATAGAGATACGCGCAACCTCGGGGCGCGTCGAAGAGCCGCGTGAGTCGAATCTCGCGGTCGGAAATGTTCGTGCACTCAAACGTGTCGCTATTTGCCGCGCTTCTTACGACCATGTTTCTTCTCCTTTGCCTGCAGTTCCTGTAGATACACGTCCAGCCGGTCGAGGCGCTGTTCCCAGATGTGGCGGTAACGGTCCGCCCAGTCGGCAACTTCTTTGAGCGGCCTGGCCTCGATTCGGCAGGGGCGCCACTGGGCCTCGCGGCGCCTGGCGATGAGCCCGGCCCGCTCGAGGACGCGCAGGTGCTTGGAGACCGCGGGCATGCTCATTTCGAATGGCTCGGCCAGTTCGGTCACCGAGCATTCGCGGGACGCGAGACGCGCAAGGATCGCCCTCCGTGTGGGGTCGGCGAGAGCGGCGAAGGTGGCGCTCGACCCTGAATGTCAAGCGCTTTGTCCGGGGATCCGGGCGCACATTGGCGTCTGTCTTGCACTTCATGAATTTCAAGGAGCTGGGAATGGATTTCGTGTTCGTCGTTGGAATTGTTGGCGTCTCGGTATCCCTGGCAGTCGTGAGCGCACGCGCCATTCTCGGATCGGTGCTTTTCTTGATACAGCGTCCGGTATTGATGTCGCGCACTACGACAGGTGACCCACCGTCGTCGGTGGCGATCGCCGCGTGATGCGAGAAGTTCTCTGAAACTCGAAATGGATGTCAGCGGAAGGCCGTCTCGAGATTGATACGCCGATCGGTGGTCATTCTGGCTGCCGATCGACGCTCGGCGCGTCTCATTTCCACTCGCGCGTAGCCGAGAAGCAGAAGCGCACTCGCCAACTGGTGAGAGACCTCGTACGTCGTTCCCACCCGAAGTGAGCTCACATCGATTCCCTCTATGTGACCAACAGGCTTCCGCGTGATTTTGATCCGCATTGCCGTGTCGTGTTGTCTTCCTTCAGCCGCATGCAGGCTGGTCGGGAGGCAAACTGCGCCTCCCGCGCAGGGTGGACTGGTTCATCCCGCAGAACGCCGGATGAGGAAGTTGTCATGAGTAAAGCAACTCTCATGCCCACTGCGTGGTCGCGCGATCGCCATAATGTGGCGCGCGGAGACAAGAAGGTGTTCTTGCCAGACTTGGAGTGATTCACTGGGCGGTAATGTTGGCTGTTCTCACGACAGTTTGACGATTGGATGTAAAGGGCAGCAATCCTGACCAATCTTTCAGAAACTCTTCAGGTGTGCCTCAGCGATGGCTCTGATAACAGGGCTGCAAGGTTCGTCGATGGGCGGGACGTGGAACGTGGCAATTACTGTCGCTCAAGGGTCGAGCGAGATCGCTACACGTCGCACGAGCATCGTGGCGAAGGACTAGCAGGTGTCCTTCAGGGACTGATGCGGAATCCGTTCATTTTGAAATCGTGATCTTGACCATCGGGATGTTGGGCGCGTAGTACTCCGTCGCTCCGCAGCCTGTGCAGGTGACACGCCAGCCCCTCGCCGCAGGTTGTCCGGACTTCGACGCACTGGTCGATCGCTCGACGGCTAGAGGGGTCCCGCACTTCACGCACGCGAATCCCATCCAAGTTTTGACTTTCTCGTCGGAGTGGGCGTTCTCTTGAACCATCATTGTCTCTGTCTCGCTGCAGTCCAACCGGCCAACGAACTCCTTCGAAGGTTCACGCACGATCGGCTTAGTCTGAACGAGTGCGCGCTGCGAGTCTGTCCCATATTGCACACGGGCGTACATCCCGCCTTCGCGCCGATCTCCGGCTCAACGGTCGCCCGCAGACGGATTGAACACGGGCCTTGAGGCTGTCCAAGGAGTCGTTGGCAAAGAGTCACGTATTGTGCGACCGGCTCTGGGGTGGAGAGTGCGGACTGTGCTGAAGCCCGTGTGACAGATCGCGCCCGTAGGTTTCCTTCAACCCCAGCACGCTGAGCCAGGAAATCAACGACAGCGCCACCGCGTATACGGTGACGAGCGACGAATTTCCGGTCATACCAAAAAGGGCCGTTGCAAAGAACGGCGCCAGCGCCCCGCCAAAGATTGTGGCGAGCGTGAGGCTGAGCGATGCCCCGCTGTACCGAATCGAGGCCGGAAACAGCTCCGAGAACACGGCCGGTTGTGGCCCCATGTAAGCCCCTTGCAGCAGCAGCATCCCGCACAACGCCAGCGCAATCAGCGGAACGGACTTCGTGTCTGCCAGCGGGAAGAAGATTGCCGACCACAACACAAGCCCGGCGCAGCCCCACTGCATGACCCGACGGCGACCCAGTCTGTCCGACCAGACGGCAAATGCCACGATCGAGACCGCAAAGACGACCGCGGCCACGACGAGAAGTGCCAGGGTCGTGGTGAGAGAAACGCCGAGCTGTGACGTCGCGTACGAGACGAAATACACGATCACGAGGTATCCCAGTGCGCTGATACCAACATAACTGCCGGCCGCGAGCAGTACTGTTCGCGGATCACTCCGCAGGACGTCGACAATGGGCATCCGCCGCTCGCCCCGTGCCTTCTGAACTTCTGCAAATACTGGAGTCTCTGAGAGCCCCACCCGAACATACAAACCCACGACCACCAGCACCGCGCTTGCCAGGAAGGGGATACGCCACGCCCAGGCAGCAAGCTGCTCTGGCGTTACCACCATTGATGTAATCAAGAAGACGAGGTTCGACAAGATGATGCCACCCGGCACCCCGAGCGCTACGAAGCTTCCAAAGAACCCGCGCCGCTGCCGGGGCGCATGCTCCACCGACATCAGTACCGCGCCGCCCCATTCACCGCCAAGTGCCACGCCCTGAATGAAGCGAAGGGTCACCAGCAGTGCCGGCGCCCAGACTCCGAGTTGTGAGTAGTTCGGCAGCAGGCCAATGGCAAACGTGGAGAAACCCATCAACATGAGGGACCAGACCAGCATGGACTTTCGTCCCATCCGATCGCCGAAGTGCCCCATGACGATGCCACCCAGTGGGCGGGCGACGAACCCGACGGCTAGCGTCAGAAATGCGGCAAGCGTGCCTGCGAGTGGCGAAGCGCGTGGAAAAAACTGCGGGCCGAATACGACCGCGGCCGCAGTGCCGTAAATGAAGAAGTCGTACCACTCACTCGTCGTGCCGATCGCGCTGGCAACGGCAACGCGGTGCGGACTACTTCGCGTGGTCACTTGCCGTTCGCCAGCCCCTCGGCGCAGGCAAACTCCCGCAACTGGTCGTTTGGCGGCGACGCTTTGCGGTACGTGCGCACCACCTCCCAGGGCTTCGTCAGTGCCTTCGGATCCGTTACGGTGATGCGATCCTCGAGGATGCCAGGGGCGGTAAAGCGAATACGCTCTCTGACCGTCATCTCTTCGCTATGAGGTGACGAGCCGTCGATGAACGACTTCGTGCTCAGCGCCACGGTTTCGACGACGAGCGTGTCGCCTTCCCAGTGGCCGGTCGAGTAGCCCGCATAGGTGGGGTCGTCGAGAATCCTGGCCGTGGGTTTTCGTCCATCCAGGTACACGCGACGCATCGCGTCGTTCAACTCGCTGAAGAACGTCATCCGGTCCTTCGACTGCATGACTTCCATGCCGTACGCCATGTTCATCATGGCGGGCATGCCGGGGGGGAGACATTTCGCGACGTTATCGTACTCGTACGACCCCGCCATCCGCGACTTCCGGATGACTTCCCATTTTGCCATGTACTCAGGCGTCAGCGAGGGTGCATCAGGTGAACGTCCCT
>DATBJG010000151.1:0-14799 GCA_036556585.1 Vicinamibacterales bacterium | reverse complement strand
ATGTCAATCGCGTGCAGAACACGCGCCTCGTCATGTTCGGACAACTCCTCGACCAGCGTTTCGAGCGTCGCCGCATCCTCGAGACCGAGCCCCACGGTTGAAGCGCCCATGCTTTTGGTCTCCAGACCGCGACGGAACGTGGCCAGATACTCGAGCCGTGCGCGCATCGCGACGACAATCCAAAGCGCCGTGATGGACAGACTCGCGTAGCTGAGCTGCTGCCAGCTAAGGTTCAGCCCCCAGGGCTTGATCAAAATGAGAAGGATGAGAGCGGCCAGGGAGCGGGCGAATCGATCGACGGTGACGTCGACGAATGGTTTGGCGCGGTATTTCAAGTCGGTAGGCAACGGCAGAAACAAGATCTCGCGAGTCGTTTTGTCCACCGTGTACCGCAGCGCGCTGTCGAGTCCGCGCGCCATCGCCGGCGCCCAGATCGCGGAGGTGAACAACATGACCGTCGCCGTCGCACCGAGACCGACCGGCAGGATGAGCAGCGCAAAGCCCAGACCAAACGCCTGAATCCGGCTGGTTAGTGCCACCTGGACGACGAAGCCGGCAAGGGACAGATAGAACGTCACCTGTGCCAGGAAGGCCGTGATTTCGTCTGTCGATCCCTTGATTGCGGCGGCCGCCATATTGAGTTGCTGATCGATGATGGTCGAACCCATCGCGGCAAGCCCAATCACCACGGCAATGATCTGGAGATGCTTTGACGAACGGAGCCATCGGAATGCCTCGCCGCTGCCAACCACCTCCTCGGGCACCAAATCATGCCCCTTGAGGTCGTGATGGCGGACAATCGATGCGACAAGGCCCACACACACGATCAGGATGCCTGCGCTCAGGAGCAGCAGGTTGTTAGTCCCGACGGCTCGAGCGGCAAAGGCGGCAATGCCCGCACCGGTTGCTCCGCCGAGGACTGAACCGCCACCGATGAACCCGAACACGCGCTTGGCCTGGCGCGCGTCGTAGAGCTCGTTTGCAAGCGTCCAGAACTGGCTGATGAGAAGCACGCCAAGAACCAGACCCAGCATGTAGAACGCCACCGATACCCATGCCGCGCCGGTCTGGAAGAGCACCCAGAAGAGAAGGAGGAGGCCAACTTCAGCCAACTGCGATCCCGAGATAGGGCCCCGGCGCATGCGGGCGATCACCCGCGTGTAGACGTGCATCAACACGCCAATCAACACGCCGGCACCAAGCTGCACGTACGGCAGATTGTCGGCCCCGAGCGACGTGATGACCTGCGAGCGCGTCGCCGGCCTGACGATGTTGTAGGCCGTCATCGCGAGGAAGGAGTACGCGAACATCTGCAGCGCGGTCAGGCCTTCGTGTTCTTTCAGGTTGAGGATGCGGCTGACTACGCGGACGGGACCACTCATGAGGGGCTCGACGGGGCGGATCTTATGTCACCAGTGGCGCACCAGCAAATCACGGCGGCGGTATGCGCACGTTCAATGCGTCAGCGCGTACAGCAGCACGTTGATTCCCAATGCGTAGCCGTTTGGCGAGAAGCTTCGAAAGAACTCGGGATCTTCGCCTTCCCGTTCCCACGAGTCGGCGACGTCCGTGTTGTGGGTCATCAGAACCATGATACGGCCGTGCACATCGGTGATGATGCGCAGGTGTGCCTCTTCGGAATCGGAGCCGCGTTCGGACGTCGTACTGCCGCCGACCCCTCGCCAGAATCCGATATTGGTAATCTGAGGCACCTTCTCGACGTTGAACAACGTCTTGAATACGACGTGGTCGAGCGGAGCATCGATGATCGGATACTGGGACGGGGGCAGGACTTTCGCAATTTCCTGGGTCCATTGCTGCCACGCGGCCGTTCCCCAGAAGTCGTCGACCCAGAGAAACCCACCCTTGAGGAGATACTCTCGCAGTCGGGTCACCTCGTCGGCGGCGAGCCCGATCGTCCCGACATCCGAGGTCATGAGAAACGGACAGTCGAACAAGGCATCATCGGTAATTCGCACAACCCAGTGATTCGGATCGCCTTTCCCGTTGAGGCTCACCTGGGCCTTGGTGAGCTCCGATGCTCGAATCATGAAGTTGATGTCGGCGTACGGATAGTCGGTCCGCCAACCCGATCCGGCGGGCTCGCTTCGGACGCTTTCGTACATCAATCGGCAAAAAGCAAAGGCGCGGTCGGTGTGCTCAGCGGGCCGGAACCGCGGAGGCATTCGTCCGAAGCGGCCGAATCCCCTTCCAAAGGTTCCCTGCGCGAACGCCGCCACGACGACAGCCATCAGCGTGACCGCAATCAGCGCGATCGACAACCCCCGACGGTGGGCAGTGTTCACCTGCGTACTCGACTCTCACCTGCGTCCGGAGGCAAGCTCGGCATTCCGTTCGTCGGCGCGAGCCGCGCTCAGGATGTTCGCGAGGCCGTAGTTTCCTTCGTGACAGGCGTACTCGAAAATCTGAGTTTGCCCGTGGTCCTGCTTCATCGGGACACCCACCGTCCACACCTTCGTAAACGTGGCCGGATCGTCAACCGTGACCTCATAGGTAATCTGATCGGCACCGGTCCGCGTCCAGCGCTCGACCAGATGCAGCGTACCCCGGGATCCCCGGAAATCTGTCTTGTCGGTGAAGTTCGTCACGTCCACAACCAGGGTATTGCCCTCCCACCTGCCACGATAATCGCCCAGATATTGTCGAATTCCACTTCCGAGGCGCGGCCTGCCATCGAGCGGGATGACGCGTGCGTGATGGATCATCTCGTGAAGGATGACGACGTATCCGGGACTCTGCAGAATCTGGACGATATTGTTATAGCTGCCCGGATTGACGATCACGTGTGGCAGCCCACCGCGCGCCGCAATACAACGGTCCCACAAGCTGCGGTCCTCCCACGAGTCGGCGGGACCTCGCTGTCGTCGGGCTTCCGCTCTTGCCGCTTCCCGCGCCACCGCTTCGGGGGTATGGGCCGGGACTCTGCCGTCCGGAGGATCGACGATACGAGAGGTCCGATTGGAGCGGGCAGCCCAGAACTCATACCAATGCACCGGTCCCGCACCGGTCTCTCCTCCAATCGTGGGGGCCCGTTCGACGTTCCGTTTCGCGCGTTCCTTGAGCAGCGCGGCGACTTCCTCTTCGTCCTCAATGAACGGCTTGCTGGCAAGCTCGGTGGGACGCTCGAACGGGGTGTCCACGTCGTCGTTGTACGACCACATCCCCTGTAGATCAGGATCGCCCCACGCCGTGCGCGGTGCCCACTCTTGGTCGACTCGAGACTTTGTCTGAGCTGAGAGAGGTGCCAGGGTTGGGACTATCGCCGACAACACAATTGGACACGCCAGGACGCAGACGAACCCGACGATTCGGTGGTTCATGTCAACCTCCATCGCGCTCACTCTTGCGCCCGGTTGGCCGTTGCTCTACTTTACGAGATTATCTGGCCCCAAGTCCTCCACGAACCGCAGAATGCCTGTAATCATCGTCTCGCCGGTGAAGAGCTCCGCGTCGTTGTGATCGGCTTCCGGAATCATCAGGAATGTCTTCGGAGCCACGGCGACATCGTGAAGGCGACGGCTTTGCTCTATCGGCACGATGCGATCGTTCGAGCCCGCAATGATCAGCAGAGGGCAACGGACCCGCCGAATATGGTCGACGGACGGAAAACGGTCACGCAGGAGCAGGCGCGCGGGCAGAAACGGGTAATGGAGCCGCGCCAGTTCGGTCATCGAAACGAACGGCGAGCGCAGAATCAGGGCGGCGGGTTCATGCGCCGAGGCGAGTTCTACCGCGACGGCTGTCCCGAGTGACTCACCAAAATAGATGATTCGAGAGGCAACAACATCCGGCCGGCCGAGCAGGTATTCTCGCGCCGCGCGACCATCCATGGCGAGTGCGCCCTCGCTTGGCGACCCCGGGTTTCCACCAAAGCCTCGATAGTCGAACAAGAACACCGCGAGACCGTACTTCCGGAGCGCCGCAGCCACTCCGGCGCGGTACGCCCGGTTTCCTGCGTTTCCATTGAACATCAGGACCGTATAGCGCGCGGGGCCTGACGAACTTCGGACGAACCAGCCTTGCAGGGTCAAGCCATCAGAGGTGCGAAACGAGGCTTCTTCGACATTCGACAGGCCCATCTCGCCCGGCGTCGGCACACCACTGCTCGGGAAATACATGAGCCTGCGCTGGAAGACAAATATCAGCGTCAGGACGAGGAGAATGATGGCGAGGACGGAAAAGACAGAATTCAGAATATAGAAGACAGAATACAGAATTCAGAAGACGGAAGACAGAATTCGAAGACGGAATTCAGAAGGTTGGGTTCAGGCTGGAAGGGTCGAGCCGCACTGGCGGGGAGGAATGCTTTCGACCGTGACAGAGCGGACGCGCGAGGTGACGATGCGTTTGCGATCAACCAGAATTTCCAGCCGAAGACCGACGCCAATCCACCCGGTCCTGACAAAACTCCCGCCGACGCTGGCACCTTGCAGACACGCTTGTGTCGCGGTTGGGAGCAGCAACCCTCCCTTGACCTGAACAGAACGCCGCAGGCCGTCGAGCACGATCAGTCGATACTCGGAATTGCAGGTGCACACAATCAGGCTGGTTCCGACGTCGAGCGACTCGATCGACAGCCCATCTTCGCCACCGGCTTCGAGGACAAAGCCCTCCAGCGTGCAGCACGTCGGCACGGCGGTCGACGAGCTCTGAAGGTCGCGGACCGCGGAGCTCGAGGTGGAGGTTTCGCTCTTAGGATCGAACATCACACAGCCACTACAGTGAACTTAAGTGCAAAGGGCCTGCCAACTCTCGAGCCTTTAACGCCCGATTACAGACCGGGCCGCGCATCCCTTGTGTCTCGAATCGTTCGACGCCAAACACGGAATTTTCTTCGCTCGGCCTTTGGCCGTCCACGTTCTTGAGGGTCTCGAGCAAATTATACGCCTCAGACTACGGCCCCCGGCCGGAAAAGATCTCTCGCGCCCTTCACAGTTTGAGAGCGAGCACCGTGCGCACTTCCGCCGTCATTTCGTAGGACCTCAGCCGAGCGGTGTGGTCGAAGATGGGCGACGAGATGATGAGTTCGTCGGCGGCTGTGCGCGCAATGAACGCCTCGAGCTCGCGCCGAACGGTCTCGGCCGATCCAATCATCGAGCACGACAGAACGTGGGTGAGAATCGCCTCTTCAGCCGGCGTCACGCGGGCGTCGAAATCCTCCACTGGCGGAGGCAGCTGGCCGGGATGACCGCTGCGCAGGTTGATGACGGCCTGTTTGAGGGATGTCGCAAGGCGCAGCGCCGCTGTATCCGTCTCGCCCGCAATCACGTTGATTCCCAGCATAAGGTACGGCTGTGCGAGCTCGGCCGACGGTCTGAACCGGCTCCGGTACAGCTGGATCGCCTCCATCAACTGTTCGGGGGCAAAGTGCGATGCGAATGCGTACGGCAGACCGAGTGCCGCTGCGACCTCGGCTCCAAAAAGGCTCGACCCGAGAATCCAGATGGGCACGTTCAGACCAGCTCCGGGGATGGCACGAACCAACTGCCCGGCACGAACGGGTTGAAAGTAAGAGATGAGCTCTCCGAGATCGTTCGCGAACGTGTCTCCGACTGGCTTGTTCCGCCGAATGGCCCGAGCGGTCACAGGGTCGGTGCCGGGCGCGCGCCCGACACCCAAATCGATGCGTCCCGGAAAGAGCGACTCGAGCGTGCCGAACTGTTCGGCAATCACGAGCGGAGCGTGATTGGGCAGCATGATGCCCCCCGCGCCCACGCGGATCGTCGAGGTCCCTGCCGCCACATGCGCAATCACGAGGCTGGTGGCCGAGCTGGCGATACCGGGCATGTTATGGTGCTCCGCCAGCCAGAATCGTCGATAGCCCCACCGCTCGGCATGCCGCGCCAGATCGAGCGTATTGCTGAGCGCTGTGGCGGCATTGCCACCTTCCACGATTGGCGCCAGGTCGAGCACGGAAAAAGGAATCATCCGAGGCCTGTCATATCATAGCCATCAGCCTTCAGCCTTCAGCCATCAGCCCGGACAGCCGGCAGCCATCAACCATCAGCCGTCAGCCGTCAGCCTATCAGCCTTCAGCCATTAGCCTTCAGCCATCAGAGTTCGGCCATTAGCAGTAGCATTAGCTATCAGCAGCTGAAAGCTGATGGCTGACAGCTGAGGGCTAAAGATGCATCTCGTCCAGCTCCTGCTTCCGCTTGCCGGACCCGACGGGGAACCCTTCGACCACGCGCTGTTCGAGGAGGTCGGGCGCGAGCTCGCGGACAGGTTTGGTGGGATGACCGCCTACACGCGTTCACCCGCAACTGGACTCTGGCAGGCGCAACCAGGAACCACGGCACGGGACGAGGTGGTCATCTTTGAAGTGATGGTGGACACGCTCAACAGCGACTGGTGGGCTGACTATCGGCGCCTACTCGAAAGCCGCTTCCGCCAACAGGAGCTCGTCGTACGGGCTCACATGATCACGCGCTTGTAGCTCGGGGCTCGGGGTTCGACAGAATTCACGAACAGGAGTTCAAGAGGCCAGGAGATTTACCTCTTGTATAGTTAGAGAAACCGCTCTCGAAAATTGACGGAGGACTGACGTGACAGATAAAGATTTGTTTGCCGAACGTGGTCGTTCCCTCGAAGAGGAGTACTTCCGAAAACGGGAACAAGAGTTGATTGAGAAGATGCGTCAGCACGCCGACGCCGACGCCGCGCGTCGACGACTTGGCGAACAGGCCGGTGTGGCGGATGAGGAAATCCTTCAGGATCTGCAGGCGCTCGGTTACACCGCCGAAACGGTCACCCTGCTTCATCTCGTCCCGCTCGTTCAAATGGCGTGGGCCGAGGGGGACGTCTCGGATCGCGAGCGAGATCTCATCAAAGAAGCAGCGCGAGCTCGTGGCATTGCGGCCGGTTCACCGGCCGATCAGCAGCTGTCTCACTGGCTGACGCGCCGCCCAGCGGACGATTTCTTTGAGAAGACCTTGCGAGCAATAGGCGCAGTGCTCCAGGCACAGCCGGCCGAGACACGTGCAGCCAGTCAGAAAGACCTGCTCTCCTACTGCACGGCCATTGCATCGGCCTCGGGGGGAATCCTGGGATTTCGCACCGTTTCCGACGAAGAGCGTCAACTTCTCAGCCGTATCAGTCAGGAATTCGAAAAGGCACACGGACCGGGGCGTGGTTAGCACGGCTACAATGAGCAGACTGCACCGGGCACATTTACGAGCAGGAGCCAAACGATGAAGCATCAGTCGCGTCGAGATGACCGGGAATTGATGGACCGGCGATCGTTTCTGGGCTGCGGGTCGCTCGCAGCGGCAGGTCTCTTCGCCGGCGGATACTTCGCACCCGTCGCCGCACAGGATGCGCGAGGGTTGTCGACCTCAGCGGCGGTGCGGACGACCTCCGGCAGCCTCCGCGGGCTCATGCGCTACGGGGTCAACCAATTCTGGGGCGTACCGTACGGCGCTTCCACGGCGGGGGCAAATCGCTTCATGCCTCCGGCAAAGCCTGCGTCGTGGACTGGCGTTCGGGACGCATTCGAAGTTCGGGAACGGGCTCCTCAGGACCCGGGCGGGCCGATCTCCGAAGTGTGGTCGCTCGATCGTCGAGAGCCTATGGGCGAAGACTGCCTCAGCATCAATGTCTTCACTCCCGGCCTCGGCAGTGGTTCGCGGCCCGTCATGGTGTGGTTGCACGGAGGAGGATTCTCGGGCGGATCGGGTAACTGGCTCCTTTACGACGGTACCAACCTGGCTCGAAAAGAAGACGTGGTCGTCGTGTCCGTCAACCATCGCCTGAACCTGTTCGGCTTTTTGCATCTTGCCGATCTTGGCGCCGGCGAGAAATGGGCGAACTCGACGAACGTGGGCGTGCAGGACATCGTCGCGGCTCTGGCGTGGATCAAAGACAACATTGCCGCCTTCGGCGGTAATCCTGCCAACGTCACGATCTTTGGCCAGTCCGGCGGAGGCGGGAAAGTCACGACGGCTATGGCCATGCCGTCGGCAAAAGGACTCTTCCATCGTGGTATCGCAATGAGCGGATCGGCGCTGCGGGGTGCGACGCGGGAGAACGCCACGCGCGGAGCGGAGCAGTTCCTCGCGAGGCTCGGACTGAAACCCACCGATCTCGATCAACTGCAGAAGATGCCGTGGCAAAAACTGCAGGAGGCGTTCTTTGCACGCCCAGGGATTCAGGGGCTCGGCAACGGTCCGGTTGTCGACGGCAAGGTTCTCCCAACAGATCAGTGGTATCCCGGCGCACCAGACACGTCGGCCAACGTCCCGTTGATGCAGGGCTCCACCGAGACCGAAGACGGGTGGAGCGATCCGCCGCCACCGCTCGAGATGCCCGAGGAAGAGATGTTGACCCGCGTCAAGCGGATCGCCAGAGACGATGAGACGAAAGCTCGCGAGTTGATTGCGCTCTACCGGAAGGTTCACCCGGGGATCAGCAACACCGATGTGTGGCTGATCATGAATTCCGACAATACTCGTCGCGCCAACGCGCAGACCCTCGGTGAGCTGAAAGCGGCACAAGGAAAGGCATCCAGCTACCTCTATTACTTTACGTGGCGGTCGCCGGTGCACAACGGGCAGATGAAGTCGTATCACACGCTCGACATTCCGTTCGTGCTCTACAACATCGATGTTGCCGCGTCAATGACCGGCGCTGGCCAGGATCGCTATGCGCTCGCGCACAAGATGAGCGCGGCCTGGGCGGCATTTGCCCGCAACGGCAATCCAAACCATCCGGATCTGCCGAACTGGCCCGCGTTCAACACAACCGATCGGGCAACGATGATCCTGGGGAACGAGTGCAAAGTGATCAACGACCCGAACCGGGAAGAGCGACTCGCGCTGCGGGCCCTCCGTGAACCTGCGCGCTCATCATCGGCGGGAGGTTAGAACACGGCTGATCTCAGAACTACCACGACCTCGAAGAGTCAACCACGAAGAACACGACGTAGACCATAGTTTTCTTCGTGACGTCGTGTTTTCGTGGTTCGAGACGTGCGTCTTGTCGTGTCGTCGTGGTGTGAATCGAGCGGCTAAAGCGTCCAGTCCAGCGAGCGTTCCACAGCTTTCTGCCAACCGCGATAAGCCGCGTCGCGTTGGTCGGCGCTCCAGCTCGGCTCCCACTGTCGATCGGCTTTCCAGTTTGCTCGGAGTGCGTCAAGATCCGACCAGAACCCGACGGCAAGTCCCGCCGCGTACGCGGCACCGAGCGCCGTCGTTTCCGCGACGACCGGGCGGACGACAGGCACACCCAGGAGATCGGCCTGCAGCTGCATGAGCAGGTTGTTGGTCGTGGCTCCCCCGTCCACCTTGAGTACCTGCAGCCCCACATTCGAGTCCTGCGCCATCGCATCGAGCACCGCGCGAGTCTGAAAACAGATGGCCTCGAGCGTGGCGCGTGCAAGATGCGCTTTCGTATGGAAACGCGAGAGCCCGACGATCGCGCCTCGTGCATCCGAACGCCAATACGGTGCGAAGAGACCCGAGAACGCCGGAACGAAGTAGATACCACCACTGTCCGGGACGCTTGCCGCCAGGGCTTCAATCTCGTGTGCCGTGCGAATGATCTGAAGCTGGTCGCGGAGCCACTGTACGGCAGCGCCGGTCACGGCCACCGACCCTTCGAGCGCGAAGACGGGTGCAGCCCCGCCAAGCACGTAGCCGACGGTCGTGAGCAATCCCGCAGAGGAGCGCACAATCTGACTCCCCGTATTGAGCAGCATGAAGTTCCCGGTTCCGTAGGTATTCTTTGCTTCTCCGGCCTCGAAGCATACCTGACCAACGAGTGCCGCGTGCTGATCGCCGAGAACGCCGGCGATCGGGACCTCTGCCCCCACCGCTCCACTCTCGCGCGTCATGCCAAAAGACGATGGCCCGGACGATGAATGGATCCGAGGAAGCATCGTCCTCGGGATTTGGAAAAGATTGAGAAGCTCCTCATCCCAGTCGAGCGTCCGCAGGCTCATGAGCTGGGTTCGACCGGCATTCGTGATGTCGGTGGCATGAACGCCGCCGTCAGGTCCGCCAGTCAGGTTCCAAATCAACCAGGAATCGATCGTCCCGAAGACAGCTTCTCCACGTGTGGCCGCGTCACGTACGCCGTCGACATGATCGAGAATCCACTGGAGCTTCGAGGCGGAAAAATACGTCGCTGGCGGAAGACCTGTTCGGCCGATCAGTAATTCGCGATGCGGTTCGAGGGTGCGGACGATCGCATCGGTCCGCGTGTCCTGCCAGACGATTGCGTTGGTCCAGGGGCGGCCTGTCCGGGGGTTCCACACCACGGTCGTTTCGCGCTGGTTCGTGACACCAATGGCTGCCAGGTCGTGCCCGGTCAGACCCGCCGTGGCCAGTGCCACGGCAATCACGCTATTGACAGCTGCGGCAATCTCCAGCGGATCGTGTTCGACCCATCCCGGATTGGTCAGCACCTGTTGATGTTCGAGCTGGCACCTGGACACCTCTGAGCCCGAAGCATCGAAGACGATGAAGCGTGTACTGGTGGTCCCCTGGTCGAGAGCGCCTATGTACATGATTGACGAAAGAGACAAAGATTATCTTCTTGGTGCCCTTGGTGTCTTAGTGGTTATTTTCGTCGCGACTTCGTGGTTTTGCGATGCTTGGTGGTTTTGAAAGCGCGGTGCGTGGTAGAAATAGCCACTCACACGACCACAACCCCGGGCGGCCGGCACAGCTCGAGTGAAAGGATGGCGTTATGTCGCAGTACGTGACCCGTTCACCAAGAATCCTGGCTTCGGTGCTGATCCTGCTGATGTGCACCACAGTCCGCCTGCCGGGCCAGACGGGCGCCAAGAACGGCGAATGGCCGACGTATGGCGGCGACCTTGGTCATACTCGATACGCACCGCTCGATCAGATCAACGCCTCCAACTTCGGCAAGCTCGAGGTGGCATGGCGCTTCAAAACGGACAATCTCGGCCCGCGTCCCGAGTTCAACCTCGAATCGACACCCCTGATGGTCAAAGGCGTGTTGTATTCGACCGGCGGGACACGCCGCGCGGTTGTCGCGCTCGACGCCGCGACGGGCGAGCAACTCTGGATGCATAGCGAGAACGAGGGACCTCGTGGCGCGGCCGCGCCCCGACAGCTGTCCGGCCGGGGACTGGCGTACTGGACCGATGGGAAAGAGGAACGGATTCTGTATGTGACGCCAGGCTATCGGCTGATTGCCCTCGACGCGAAGACCGGTCAGCGTGTCGCCGGATTTGGCAAGGATGGTGCGGTGGATTTGAAGGAACAGATGGATCAACCCATCGATCCGCTCAGTCCTGAAATCGGGCTCCACTCCACACCCATCGTCGCGCGAAATACCGTCATCGTTGGTGCGGCACACAAGTCGGGTGGCGTTCCGACGGGCAAGACCAACGTGAAAGGATACATTCGCGGGTTTGACGCGCGAACCGGCAAGCGGCTGTGGATCTTCCACACCATCCCGTCACCAGGGGAATTCGGCAACGACACCTGGGAAAAGGACTCCTGGACCTACACGGGGAATACCGGTGCCTGGTCGCAAATCAGCGTCGACGAGGAGCTCGGCATTGCGTACCTCCCGGTCGAATCCGCCACTGGTGACTATTACGGCGGCAACCGACCGGGCGCGAATCTGTTTGCCGAGAGCCTGGTTGCGGTGGACCTGAATTCCGGAAAACGGCGCTGGCACTTCCAGTTCGTTCACCATGGCATCTGGGACATGGACATGTCGTGCGCTCCGATTCTGGCCAACATCACCGTCAACGGTCGGCCCGTCAAAGCCGTCGCTGTTCCCACCAAACAGGCGTTCCTGTACGTGTTCAACCGCGAAACGGGCGAGCCCGTCTGGCCGATCGAAGAGCGCCCCGTGCCCAAGGGAGAGGTGCCCGGTGAATGGTATTCGCCGACACAGCCGTTCCCGACGAAACCTCCGGCGTACGAACGTCAAGGATTGGTGATCGACGATCTGATTGACTTCACGCCCGAGCTTCGGGCCGAGGCCGTGAAGCTGGTATCGAAGTACAGGATTGGCCCGATTTTTACGCCTCCGGTGGTCAGCACGGTCGACGGACCGCTCGCGCTCCTCGCAATGGCCACCGCAGCTGGCGGGACCAATTGGCCTGGCGGCTCGTACGATCCAGAAACCAACATCCTGTACGTGTCGTCCACCAGGACAATCAGCCAGTTGGGTCTCGTGCCACCAGACCCCGCCAAGAACGATTTCGGTTTTGTCCAGGGGAGCGCACTGACCGGGGTTCGCACCACCGGTGGATCGGGCGCTGGTGCCGGGGCAGGAGCAGCACCGGCTCCAGCGCCTCCGGCTGCCGAAGGTGGCGCTGCCGCATTGACTGTGCAAGGACTTCCGCTCGTCAAGCCGCCTTACGGGAGCATCAGCGCGATCGATTTGAACAAGGGAGAGATCGTCTGGCAGGTGCCGCACGGTGAAACACCAGACGCGGTGAAGAACCATCCCGCGCTGAAAGGCCTGACCATTCCGCGCACGGGTCGGACTGGCACTGCCGGTACGCTCGTCACGAAGACACTCGTCATCTCAGGCGAAACGGGATTCGGGACAACTGTCACCGGCCAGCGTGGTGCGATGCTCCGCGCGTACGACAAAGCCTCGGGAAAGGAAGTTGGGGCAGTGTACATGCCTGCGCCGCAGAGCGGATCGCCGATGACCTACACGGTCAACGGCAGGCAATACATTGTCGTGGCCATCAGCGGAGGAGCCTACAGCGGAGAGTTAGTAGCGTTGCGGCTGCCGGCATAGTTGAGGAGTCGCCGTTCGAAGGACGGCAGGTCGAAAGACCGGCCGCTACATCGCGCAAAAATGCTCCTGTCTGTGGGCCCGACATGAAGGCTTGAGACGCTTGGTGTCCGTAGAGGCGGTCTTCAGACCCGCCCGGCAAACCGGAAGGAACGTATGAAGGGACAGATTCTGCTTCTCGCCGTACTGGGCGTGGGATCCGTTGTTGGGGCGCAGCAGCAGCAAAGTTCCCAACAGGTCGAATGGCTCTATTACGGCGGCGACCAGGGCGGAACGAAGTACTCGCCGCTGGCAGACATCAATTCGGGCAACCTGCAGCGGCTTCAAGTGGCCTGGCAATGGAAGCACTGGGAGACACCGCTCAAGGAGTACGACACGGTTCCCGGTTTCAATGAGAGTACGCCGCTGATGATCGACGGCGTGTTGTACGTGACGACCCCTTACAACAGCATTGCCGCGGTTGATGCGGAAACGGGTAAAGAGCGTTGGCGGTTCGACGGCGGGGCGTACGAACTGGGTCAGGTGTTGTCAGGAAGCGGTTGGAAACTCCGCGGCACCGCGTTCTGGCGGGACGGCGGACGGATGCGGCTCTTCCTCAACAGTCGGCATCGACTCTTTTCTCTCGATCCTCAAACCGGCAAACCTGATCCCTCGTTTGGCAATGGTGGCTTCGTCTCGCTGACCGACGGCTTGCCGCGAATTTCAGACATTACACATGCGACACAAAGCTCGCCGCCGATCGTCTATCGCGACCTGATCATCGTCGGCAGCCAGGTGCCGGACCGCGTCCAGCTGCCCGATCCGATGGGCTACGTCCAGGCGTTCAACGCTCGCACCGGCAAACGCGTCTGGCACTTCTCCGTGATTCCACAGTCACCCAAAGATGCTGGAGCCGAGACGTGGGAAAACGAATCGTGGCGACGAAACGGTCACGCCAACGTCTGGGCGCCAATGGCGCTCGACCAGGCGCGCGGGCTGATCTACTTACCCACCTCGACACCCAGTAGTGACTACTATGGCGGTCAGCGGCCGGGAGCCAACCTGTTTGCCGAGTCGCTCGTGTGCCTCGACGCCGCGACCGGCACGATGAAATGGCATTTCCAGACGGTGCACCACGGGCTGTGGGACTGGGACATTCCGGCACCGCCGAACCTTGTCACTATTACGGTTGAGGGTCAGCGAATCGACGCGGTCGCCCAGGTGACAAAGCGCGGTGATACGTTCGTTTTCGATCGCGTGACGGGCAGGCCCGTCTGGCCGATTGTCGAGCGCGCGGTACCCACCGGCACCGATGTGCCGGGTGAAAAACCGTATCCGACGCAGCCTTTCCCCACCAAGCCACCGCCGTTTGTCGGACAGGGCGTCTCGCTCGAGGATGCCAACAACCTGACACCCGAAATCCAGGCGCTGGCGCGCGAGCAGATGCAGAAGTTCGTCATCGGCCCAATCTTCACACCCCCGTCGCTGAAGGGGACGTTGCAGCGGCCGGGTCAAGGCGGCGGAGCCAACTGGGGCGGGGCCGCGTTTGATCCTGAGACCGGGTACCTGTTCGTGCGCGCGAGCCACTCCGTGGGTCTGAACCGGGTCGCGAAGAACGACGGGAGCGATCCTCTCGTCGAGGTCGAGTATTCCAACGTGTTCGCACGCGGCGGGGAGACGGCTACTTTGCCGGGAGGCCTGCCACTGGTCTCACCGCCCTACGCGGTGCTCGCCGCCATCGATCTCAATAAAGGAGAGATCGCGTGGAAGGTGCCGTTGGGCGAAGGGAGCTCCACGCTCCGAAACCATCCGCTCCTCAAAGGAGTCGCGCTCCCGGATCGACTTGGATCGCCGAACAATCGCGGCGGAGCGATGGTGACCAGGGGTGGTCTCGTCTTCATTGGTGGCGGGGATGGTTACTTCTACGCCTTCGATACGAAGACCGGTAAGGAAATGTGGCGAACGAAAACGCCGTACGCAAATACGGCAAACCCGATGACGTACCGGACGCGGTCCGGACGCCAGTTCATTGCGGTCGCTACGGGTACGGGCGCCGACAACGCGCTG
>DATBJG010000150.1:0-19568 GCA_036556585.1 Vicinamibacterales bacterium | reverse complement strand
CCTTCAATTCTGCAATCCTGCAATCCTGCAATTCTGCAATTCTTCAGTTGGGGTACTTGATGTTCACGGTATACGTCACGGGGTCTATGCCGGAAGACTGCGTCACGCGGATTTCATAGGTGCCGCCCACGGTCACGTTTGCCGTGACCTCCTCCGACATGGTTCCGACGAGCGCAGAGCGGCCTAGTGGAGTCGTCGATCCGGTTTTGAAAATCGACAGGTCGAGGTCCGCCGGACTGATCGACTCCCATGTGAGCGTGGCTTCGATGGGGCCGGTGTTGTGTACCGGAATCGCAAGAATCCGACATGGCTTCTGGGACACACCGTCGCTGCACGTCCCATCGGATCCGCTGATGGTGCTCGATGAAGTATGGGTAAGCGTTTCCGGGATCGGCCGCAGTTGAACGTCTGTCTTGGTGTTTCCCATCGCGGTCACCCGCTGCGACGTCGCGACATAACCGTCGGCACTCACGTTGATGGTGAAGTCGGTCGAAGGAAGCCCGGCGATCGTGTAGAAGCCAACTGAATTGGTCACAGCCATTCGAGCGCTGTCAGCTATTTTCACGACGGCGCCACCAATGCCTGTGTGTGTCGTCGGCACCGACTCGGTCACTCGTCCGGTCAACGTGAATTCGGTTGGCGCTGGCGTGGGAGTCGGCGAAGGCGTCGGTTGCGGCGAAGGTGCCGTCGGCCCGGTCGGAAGAGGATTCTCGCTGCAGCTGACGACGCAGACGAGCGTAAGGATGATCGCCAACCTTGAGAATCGTGCACGCATTCTGCCTCTGCAATTGAGCATTCGGCTCACCCCGCTGTCTGACGGCAGAGGAACTGCAATACCCGGACCGGGGGCTCAACCTAATGTCACAGCATGAGTTGTCGCGACTGAGTGCCAAAAAGGATTTCAGGCCGGCTGATGTGCGCAAATACAACCAGGCAAGGATTGCATCAAATTTCGACAATCGGGCTGTGCCCGAACGGGTGAGAACTGAGAAAAAAGTGCGCTGTTTCGAGACAGTCAGCGTTTCGCGGGCTGCACTTCCACGAACCTCTGAATCAGATTCTCGACGACAGTGCGTTCGGTGCGGGAGCTTACTGCGCGCCGTCGGTGACGGAGCCCCGTTCGCAGGGCGTCGGCATCCATTTCGCCGCGTCAGGCTCACGTTTGAAATGAGTGCTGGTAATGAATTGTTGAGAGAGATAGCGGGGATCTTCGACGATCGTGAAAACCGTCAGCCAATCGGTTCCGTAGGCCGACAACCGATCGAAGTATTCGGTAACGACCGCCTCCTCACTGTAGGGCACGCCGTTCTTACGCAGGAATCCTGCGCGAAGGTTTGTGGTGATGACCCTCAACGCACCCATCCGTGGCGGTGCGGTAGCAAGACTCACACCCAGACCGCCCCGGGCGGTAACCAGGTCCCACTCGGCTGCCGAATAGCCCTGCCACGTTCGGCCCGCTGGTGATTGCCGCTTGTCGAAGTGCAGGAGCCGCGTTTGCTGACCAGCGTCGGTGTCGATTCTCAACGTGGTGTCGTTGTCCCATGTGATGCGAAGCCGCCCTGGCACGCGCATGATTGCCGCCGCCCCGTACGGCTTGCATCCGTCCTCGGCCGACCTCGCCGGATCCCACGTGTCGGCGATCCTGCGTCCTTCAGCACTGAGCGGCACGCTTGAATAGTCACCCTTGCGCGGCGTCACCATCCGCCAGCGCCAGTCCTCGGTTACGACGGAGACCCAGTGACCAGTGAGATCGAACGGAGCTGCAGCCCGTGGAGTCGGCGGGACCTTGGGTAATGGCTGCTGTGCCGCCGTGGCCATGGAAGTGATCGCCAGCCAAGCGGCAAGGAGGAGGCATCTCATTTTCGACTCAAGTCCTTGTACGCCGCCTCGACAAACATGTCGGTGGTCCATGGCCCCGTTGCTGCGCCGTACCGTCCGTCGTATTCAAACGTTGGCCGGGCTGCTTTCACCTGTTCCAGCGTCATTCCTTTCTTGATTAGATACTGGATGCGATCGCGGAGAATTGTGACCATGTCGCGGTACTCGACGACATCGGCTTCGTCCGCCACACGACCGTGGCCGGGAATGACCATGGTCCCCCCTTCTTGCCAGTCTTTGGGAATCGTGATGTCGATGATGCGGTTGAGGCTTGCAATGACACCGTTGAGACTGCCTCCCTTGTCCACATCAAACACCGGGTAGCTCGTCGTCACGAAGAGATCTCCCGTCACCACGACATCGGAGCGTCTGAAGAAGACAATGCTGTCGCCGTCGGTGTGCGCCGCCGACACCGGGTGGATGAGCTGAAGGGCTTCACCGTTCGAAAACACTTCTTTTGATTCGCCGGGATAGCCTTCGGTTGGCCAGGCGCCTACCGGCATGGCCGGCTGGCGTCCCGCTGGTTTTCCGACCGCGAAGAGGACTGCTTCGTGGGCGAGCACCAGCGCGCCTGGACCCGGGCTGTCAGACGGCCGGCCACCTCCGCGCGTGCTGCCGGCCTTGGCGAGCACTTCATTACCCCCCATGTGGTCGGCGTGCGCATGCGTATTCAGGATGAAGCGGATGGGCTTGTCCGACAACTGGCGGATGGCTGCAATGACCTTGTCGTTCAGCATGCCCGACCCTGAATCCACGAGCAGGACGCCATCTTCGCCGATTTGGACCGCTATGTTGGCGCCGGCGCCGGCCAGCACATAGACGTTGCCCTGAACAGGTAGAACCTCGATTTCGTCGACGGGTCGGTTGCGGTCCGCGTCGACCCCACTCTCTATGATGGGGATTCTTTCCCGAGGCGCACGGTTCCTCGGATCGAATTCCAGGGTCCCTCGCTGCAGCCTGGAGGCAAATTCGGGATAGGTCGTGTCCATGCCGCCTCGGGCGGCCTCCGCGGGAACGCCGCTATACGTCAGGAATTCCCTAATGTGGTCAGTCTGGTCTGGCAGATAGTGCGGCACCGAATGCTTGGGACGACCTCCCAGTTCGTCAACGATCTGAGCCGGCCCGCAGTTGCCCCAGGCGTTCGCGTTCGAGGACAAACTGAGCACGAAGTTGGTGGTTCGAATGAACGGTTCGGCCAGAAAGACCGGGTCGTTGATAAACGTGACCACCAAGAGATAGTCACCATAGCGGGTGAAGTGCTCCCTCATCGTCGCAAGGTCGCTGGTGGGTGCGCCGTTGCGCTGCAGCCACCCTGTCTTGATATGTGTTGTGGAGACCACGAGCGTGTTTCGCTCCCAGGCTCCCGTTGAAAAACCTCCCCAAGTGTGTGGCGCGAGCGCCGACGGATGCGGACGGCCATCCATCCAGATGGTGCGAGGGCGACCGTAGCTGCCATGAAGGCTGTACGCTTGCAGCTGCCCGGTCACCGGGTCGATCACCTTTTGAAAACGAATGGTCGCCGGGCCTCGCAACGCGTAGGTCGCAACGTGAGGTATGCACTGACGCTCCGGAAGGGACCGGGCCGCCTCGTCCCAGCTGTGCCCTTTGCGCCAGCCGGCTTCGTTGAACGGCAAACCCGTATAATCGGCCAGCCGCATGCCGCCGCGGTGGGGGAGATCTTCATGGAAGGTGCCAGCCCATTCGCCGGCCAGATCGATCTGCGCACGAGCCGATGTTGCCGATGTGAGCACGAAGCCAACGATCAGCAACAAGATGGATGCGGACCGAAAGCGCATGTCGCTTCTCCTCGCACCGCTTATCGTGCGGGCTCGATGCGCAGAATGGTTCCGTCGGGGTCGACGCCGGCCGATCGCAACTCTGTGGCCACGTACACAAAGCCATCGGGTCCCTGTTGCACGTCGCGAATTCGCACGTTCAACTGCGTCAGCAAAGATTCGCGACGTTCGGCCTGTACGGGTTGATTGAACGAGATGCGCTGAAGCTGCTTGCCATTGAGCGCACCGACAAAGAGGCTCCCTTTCCAGAGCGGGAATCGGTCGCCGGTATAAAACAGGATGCTCGAAGGGCTGATGGACGGAACCCAGAAAATCCGGGGGTTCTCCATTCCCGGTCGGGACCACGGTTCTTCTGAGACGAGCGTCCCCGTGTAATTTCGACCGAGCGATACGAGAGGCCACCCGTAGTTTCTGCCAGGCATGAGAATGTTGATCTCGTCTCCGCCAAGCGGTCCGATCTCCGCCTGCCATAACGCGCCTGTCTCCGGGTGAAACGCCAGCCCGTACCCGTTCCGGTGTCCGTAGGTGAAGATCTCGGGCTTGGCGCCCGGCCGGCCAACAAACGGATTGTCGGGCGGCACGCTGCCATCGTCTCGAAGCCGCAGGGTCTTGCCGACGTGGTTGCCCAGATCCTGCGCTTTCATCCGCAGGCTGTTGTCCTCGGTTCCGACGCAGCACAACCTGTCACGATCCCCAACCGTCAGATACAGCGTGGCGTCAGGACCGAACATGACACGGCCGGCAAGGTTGCCTGACGTTTCCCACGCATCGGCGACGAAGATCTCGCGGACGTCAGTGAGGACTCTCCCGTCAAATCGTCCTCGGGCCAACGCCATCGTGTTGCCGAGCTCGCCCCATTTCGGATAGGAAAGATAAACCAGGCCGTTCTGAGGGTGCACCGCCACTGAATGGAGGAGGTCGCCTTCTTTGGCGTCAGCGACAGGCTCGGCAACCCACGCCGGCTCAGGATCGAGGACGTTGTCCCGGATGACCCGCAACCGTCCGGCCCGTTCAGCCACGAGCATTGTTCGCCGGTCGGACAGGAACGCGATGCTCCAGGGATGGACAAGGCCCGTCGCGATGGTCACGACCCGGATGCGCTGCTTGGAGTTTGTGTCGAAGACGAGCGCGTTATCGGGATCACGTAGTGGCGGATCCTGATTAGCGTCTCCTGAAGTGACCGCCAGGACACACGTCAGAGCTCCGCCGAAACCAGCTGCAATGAAACGCCGCGTGATGTTCATCGTAAGACGCGGCTAGCGAGTTCCTTTGCCGGCATATTCCGCTTGCGTCACTTCCTGGCGCCAGTTCGTCATGCCGCCAAAACCGACGGTCACCTGCGTCATGGACTGATCCGGAGCCGCACCGTGCCAATGCAGCACGTTCGCAGCCGTATACCAGGGCTCGCCCGTGCGAAGCTCCTTCATCGCCTCCCCCTGCTTTTGCACGCGTCCCTGACCCTTTTCGGCGAGGATCAACTGGCCGTTCGGATGGCTGTGCCAATACGTGCGTGCTCCCGGCTCGAACTGCACGCGGCCAATCGTCAGGTCCTTACTTTCTGGACGCGTGACGTTGCCGGTGAAGGTCGTCGCGGCGGGCGCCGCCGGTGGCGTTTGCTGACTCCCCCAGACGATGGGAGCCACAAACACCAGAATCGGGGCGAGGAGCAACACCACTCGGTGCAACGGAAACTTCATCGTGAACCTCCTTGACTACGGATGGTAACTCAACGGGCCGAGCCAGCCGAGTACTTTGAACAGGTTGGTCTCAACTGGAGGAGGCGTTGGAGAGTGGCCGTGCCCCGGCATGACGCATCAATTGTTCCAGGACTTCGTAGGGCTGTGCACCCACGACGCGAGCGTGACCACTCGCAAAGGTGGGCACACCGGTCACGCTCTCGCGGCGAGATTTTGTCCAGTCGGCATCGACGGCATCCTTGAACGTTCGCTTCTGGAGCACGTCGCGAGCTTCGTCTGCCGGCAGTCCCACTGACTGAGCGACATCAATGAGAACCGTGCTGTCGCCAATATTTCGGGCCTGCGCAAAGTACGCGGCATAGATCGCGTCGTGAATGGATTCGACGCCTTTCGAATCGGCCCATTTCCCGAGCTCCTGTGCGAGCCGACTGTTGTACGTGTGGGTTCGCGCGACGTGGGGTAACCCTTCCGCATCCAGAAGACGCTCGAGGCGCGCATGAATCGGCCCCAGGTCACGTCCCGCGAAAAGGTCGCTCAGCAGAAGTCCCTCAGCTGGCGTTTCCGGGTGGAGAGGGAAGTGCACCAGCCGGACGTCGATGGCAAAGTTCCGCTTCAGCTTCTCAATACGCCCGGTACTGAGGTAGCACCAGGGTCAAACGTAATCTGAGAAAACTTCGAGGATAGTGTGACGGTCCATCGCCCAATTGTACGGGATGAGGGGGTAGAAAAGGAGGAAGTCCTCCTGACCTTTCCTAACCCCCTCATAGTCAGAAGTACATCTTCAGTCCACCCGTGAGTGCCAGGCCTGATGGGTCTTGGCCACCTTGGGCGTTGCCAATGATGTGGTAACGTCCCTCTCCTTTGAAGGCGACTGTACGGTTGAAGAAGTACTCCACGCCACCGCCCAGATTGAAGCCGGCTTTCGTTTCCGAATTGCCGAAGGGCTGATCGTTGTCCTTGAGCTGAAGAAAGTACGCACCGACGCCCGCCCCGACGAAGGGATGCCACCTGCCGCCCTCCCAGTTGTAGTTCACATCGAGTCTGAGAGGAACCTGCCGTAGTGAATCGACCGATTCGCTGCGGTAACCGGGATCGGTCAAACCGAAACTCGTGCGCAGACTCACGCGCGGCGTGAGGTAGTACTCGAATAGTGCGTTGACGAGAAGCGCCTCATCGAACTGATCGTCGGAAGGGACGAATGCCCCGATGTCCACCCCCAGCGCTGTTTGGCCGGCGTGGGGCACTCGTCGTTCCTGAGCGGCTGCCGCTGCAGGAAACATGAGCCATGAGCAGAGCGCCACCGATGCGAGAAATCGTTTTGACATCTCGTTTTCCTCCATGACGTTGCGGCAGGGCGTCGTGGAGGAAGGAGCAAAGCGAGTGCCCCGGCACCATCACAAGGCCTAGAGTGCTGGCAACGCTCGAGTTAGCGCGTCGAGTGCTCGCGCGCGGCGGGCCGAGTACGTGACCGGTTGCGGTGCAGATGTCCGTCCGTCTGTATGGATGTCGGACAGGACCAACCGATCACGCGAGCAACTCGCCTCTCAGCACAGTGACAGCCTGACCCGCCAGCAAGACGCGGTTGCCGTCGAGTCGAACTTTGAGGAGGCCGCCGCGTGCGGACAACTGCCTGGCAACGAAGTCCTCCTTCCAAAGAAGACGGTTCCAGAACGGTGCCAGACAGCAGTGCGCGGAGCCGGTCACCGGATCCTCGTCGATTCCGGCCCCGGGTGCGAAAAACCGTGACACGAAGTCACACTCGTTGTTGCGCGCCTGGCTGGTGACGATGACACCTCGTGTAGACATTTGACGAAGACGTCCGAAGTCAGGTTGAACTCCGAGAACCGCATCCTCACTGTCCACCTGCACCAGATAGTCGAATGCACTCTTCCCGACGTACAGGGGCGTCACTCCCAGCGCCTCTATCAGTCCGGGTGGGGGATCGATGGGCTTGTCGGGCGTCGCCGGGAAATTGAGCTCGATCCAGTCGTCGCGGCGGACCGCTGTGAGAAGTCCGCTCCGTGTGTGAAAGCGCGCGGTTTCCGTCAGAGCGAGCTGTTCGGTTTCCCACAAGACATGGGC
Organism: Vicinamibacterales bacterium; assembly: GCA_036556585.1. GTDB lineage: Bacteria > Acidobacteriota > Vicinamibacteria > Vicinamibacterales > JAMQPK01 > DATBJG01. The sequence goes on along the minus strand of DATBJG010000150.1, from coordinate 12,115 downwards.
GCTTGCGAGCGTGGCATGGCCACACAGGTCGATTTCAACCGTTGGCGTAAACCACCGCAAGTCAAAGCCGTCTGGATGGGGGCAAAGGAATGCCGTTTCGGCCAGGTTCATCTCGCGCGCGACGTGCTGCATCCACACTTCGTCGCGCGGCTCGTTCAAGATACAGACGGCCGCCGGATTGCCGGCAAATGGCGTTGAGGTGAACGCGTCGACCTGGGTGATTGGCTGGGGCATGTGGCAGCTCTCTTCTGTCAAAACCACACACGAATACCGATGCCGATATTGAAAAGGTATGTCGCGAGCTGGCCGTCGAACGAATTGTCCTCATCGCGCGGAACGAACAACAGCCGAAACGCTGGAACCAGTGAAAGATGCGCCGAGAGACGGGTGTTGACTTCAGCGCCGGCAACCAACGTGAGATCGGTGATCGCTTGCGTGCTGGTAAACGTGAACTGAGGCGGATCGGTTGGCGGCCGACCGAAGGGCCGTGAACGTTGGGTTGTCTCGGTGTGCGACCAGACATTCCCGGCTCCAAATGCGCCGGTGAGTTGAACCCGTCGGCCTCCGGTTCGTACGAGCACCAGACCAACAAGGCTGCGGTCCCGATGATCGCTATCCCAGGTGGTCGCATCGCGGCTCCATGTCTGCTGGACGTGGAACTCGCCCGGCAGGGTCAGCTCGCCGGCAAAGCCAAGATGTGGCGTGACGAACGCGCCCGTCGCAACGACTGCCGCGAAAGCCGATCCGCCGATCCCAGGACGAAGGATGCTTGGATTGGCGGGGAACTCTTCGCCGGAATTCGAGATGGTCATCGCGAGCGAGCCAGCGGCGAACCACTCGACCTCGCTGGGCCCGGTCTGAGCTCGCGCAGAAACCGGAAGTAGAGCGAACACAAGGACGAAAACATGTGGGCGGATGACGGTGCGCATGAGTGCAATCCTGTGCAGGACCGGGTGCTCGCACGCGCTCGTGTGCGTGCGGGTACAGATGGTCTCATGATCAAGGCGGTTCGGTTGATTACAATCCTGTGACCCCCGCAAGTCACCAATCCACGCGCCATGCCCATCCAGCCGTCAGGTCCTGCTGGCTGAACGTTTGCGTGCAGCTTGGCGCAGTCGTCTGGATTGGCCGCGGTCTCGCGGGCTTTCGGGACGTTGAAAATCTGGAGGACCAATCAATGGCGAAGACAGACGCATGGGGCGAGCCGGAGCCACGCGATCCGCGGACGAGTCCCCATCAGGGCACGCGAGTAGTCGAGGAGCGGCGGCTGGCGGCCTGGATTGGGAAGTCGCTGGTCGTGCAGGGCAAGGTGATCAGCAATCAGGATTTGACCATCGACGGGCAGGTCGAGGGCACGATCGAGCTGGGACAGCACGGGCTGACGATTGGTCCCGGTGCGAAGATCAAGGCGAACCTTGTGGCCAAGACCATCACGATCAGCGGCGCCGTCACCGGGAACGTGACCGCCACTGAGAAGGTCGATGTTCGATCGACGGGGGTAGTCGAGGGTGACATCAAGGCCGCGCACCTCCAGATGTGGGAAGGCGCGCTGATTCGTGGTCGCGTCGACGCCAGCGGCAGAAAAACGCCGTCGGTGAATCGGGAACAACAAGTGGCCCCGCTGCGGCAACGGGAAGATCAAGACGAGCCGGTGTCGGTGCACTCCTGAGGGGAGACGGAGGCGGATGAGGCGGGATCGCGAGACCGATGACGCGGACCAAGGCCATGATCCGATTCAGTGGACGGTTGCCGTAAGTTGATCGCCGTGGTTGTGTCGTTCTTCTCCTGAAGCGAAAGGTGATGCGTGTGGAGCCGGTGGGAAACTGCGTTCTTGGCAGTGTTCCACGGGATCCACGCGCCGGGCATTCGCGCGGGTTTCAAATTCGGCCGGGCTGATCTGCCCGCGCGTCGAATGCCGGCGTCGCTGGTTATCGAACACCTCGAGGTAGTCGAACCACGCCCTCTTCGCCTCGCCGCCGCTGTCGAATCGATCCGCGAGCTCACTCTTCAGCGAGGAGAAGAATGCTTCCCTCACCGCGTTGTCGGAGCAATTGCCCGCGATGAACTGGACCCTCACCGCCGCTCGGTCGCGAAGAAGGCCGCCGCTTTTCGGAGGATCTCCCGCTCTTCCCGCAGAAGCCGGTTCTCCTTCCGGAGGCGGGCGAGCTCCTCGCGCTCGGCCGTCGTCAGGCCCGTCCGGCCGTTCGTCCGGTTGGCACGGGCGTGTTCGACCCAGGACCGCAGCGACGACTCGGTCAGACCCAGATCATCGGTGAAGCTGCGTCGAGTCCGTCGAGGTCGTTTCTCGGCCCTGGTGGACATCGTATCCCTCTCTTGGAAGGTGTCCACCGATTCGGATCAAGCGCACTCCGCGTCTCGTGATCCGTGGAATCCGCGCTGATCCGCGTCCGTGTTCCAGATCCGCGTTTGCAATCAAACCCGCCTCATGAATAGATTTACAGCGGAGGCTGGACGATGAAACCGGCGTCTCGTGCGGCGAGGACGACATCGCGATGACGACAGTCTGGTTCTTGATCGGCCTCGCGGTCGTCCTCTGGGCCGTGATCGTCTTCAATCGGCTGATACGACTGCGCAATCAGATGCGGTCGGCCTGGGCCGACATCGACGTGCAACTCAAACGGCGTCACGATCTGGTGCCTCAGCTTGTAGCCGCGGTCAAGGGGTACGCAGCCCATGAACGCAGCACCCTGGAAAAGGTGACGGAGTTGCGAGCGCAGGCGGCGGCTCTCAAGAGCCCTTCGAGGCTTGGAGAAGTCGAATCTGCATTGGAGCAGGAACTGGCCCGGATCATGGTTCTTCAAGAGGCGTACCCCAATCTGAAGGCGAACGAAACGTTTCTGCAGCTTCAGCGCGATCTGGTTGAGGTCGAAGACCATCTGCAGTACGCCCGCCGCTTCTACAACGGATCAGTGCGCGACTATCACAACAGCATCCAGCGTGTGCCTGACCTGCTGATAGCCCGGGTATGCGGGTTTGGCGCAGCGGAGTTCTTTCAGGCAGGCACCGAAGACCGGCCGGCCGTGCCTGTGGAGCTTTCGCGATGAAGCGTTTGGGCCCCGTGCTGTTAGTGCTGGGAAGCGCGCTCGTGCCGGTCGCGGTGGCCGCCGATGAGCGCATTCGCTCGTACGATATCGGTGTTGAAGTGCGAGCTGACGGCAGCATTGACGTCACCGAGCGAATTGCCGTACGGGCCGAAGGCAACCAGATACGGCGCGGGATCTTTCGCGACTTTCCAACTCGCTACACAGATCGCTACGGGAACCGGGTCGTGGTCGGGTTCGAGCTGCTGGACGTCCGCCGCAACGGGGAGCCTGAGCCGCACTTTACCGAGTCGGTCGCCAACGGTATCCGCATCAACACGGGCAATGACGACTTTCTGCGTGTGCCGGCCGACTATACCTTCACGTTGACCTACCGCACCACTCGCCAGATTGGATTCTTTGCCGACCACGACGAGTTGTACTGGAACGCCATTGGCACAGGCTGGATTTTCCCGATCGACAATGGGAGTGTCGAGGTTCGACTGCCCACCCCTGTGCCGGTGCAGCAACTGCGCGCGGAAGCCTATACGGGGCCTCAAGGTGCGCAAGGTCGGGCGTATGCAACCGAGCTTCCCGCACCTGGACTCGCACGCTGGCGTTTGACCGCGCCTCTGGCTCCGTATGAAGGCTTCACCATTGTTCTCAGCTTTCCGAAAGGCCTCATCCCCGAGCCCGGTCAAACGCAACGTCTGTGGTGGTTGCTGGTGGATAACCGCGGGGTCCTCGTCGCATTGGCGGGTTTCGCTGGCCTCTTGATGTTCTGCGTGCGCCGGTGGAATGAAGTGGGCCGTGATCCACGTGGAGGGGCCATCATCCCGCAGTACGAGCCCCCTGAGGGGCGCACGCCCGCCGACTTACGGTACGTGCGACGCATGGGCTACGACACCAGGTGCTTTTCCGCTGAGGTCCTCGCCATGGCTGTCGCAGGTTACCTGCGTATTCATCGCGAGGACGGATGGTTCAAAGATGGGTGGTCGTTGGAGCGCACGGGTTCAGGTTCGCCAGAAACGACGGCTCCCGGGCAACGTACGCTGTTCGCGCTGCTGTTCCCCGACGGCAAAGTGCGTATCGACCTCAAGAAATCCAATGCGACGGCACTATCGGGCGCGCGACTGGCGCACACGCGTGCGCTCGAGAGCACGCTGCATCCGCGGTATTTCCAGCGCAACGCGCGGAGTGTGATCATCGCTCTGGCAATTGCGGGTGGCAGCGCGGCGCTCGCATTCTTTCTGGCCGGCGGTGCCGGCGTTGGCCTGATTGTTCTGGTGCTCGTGGCAATGGGGGTGACGGTCGCGCTTTTCGCGCGTCTCGTGCGCGCGCCAACCAAGGACGGCCGGAACCTGCTCGATCACATCGAGGGATTGAAATTGTATCTGTCGGTCGCCGAACGCGACGAGCTGGAGAGAATCCCCGGTCCGTCCGCTTCGACGACACCCGAAACGCGTCCCCCTGTGCTGGACGCCAAGCGATATGAGGCGCTCCTTCCGTTTGCCGTGGCACTCGAAGTCGAGGATGCCTGGACGGAGAAGTTCACGGCAGCTGCAGGGGCGGCTGCGGCAGCTGCGGCCACGGCCGGAATCTCCTGGTATCACGGTGGCGGTGTTTCGGATCTTGGCAGTCTCAGTCACGCCGTGGGCCATAGTTTGAGCTCGCAGATTGCATCCTCATCCAGCCCGCCCGGATCATCCAGCGGCGGTGGCGGTGGGGGCTCGTCCGGCGGCGGTGGTGGGGGTGGCGGCGGTGGGGGACGCTAAATCGGCCGGCGGGTCTAAATACCCGCCTCTACGTGATTCGTGGTAGTGGTAGCGGCGAGTCAAAGGACCCGCCTCTACGTGATTCGTGGTCGTTGCAGCGGCGAGTCAAAGGACCCGCCTCTACGTGATTCGTGGTAGTTGTAGCGGCGGGTCTTTAGACCCGCCGTCGATGACCAAACTATGCGCGCCTTTGTGACGGGAGGAGCTGGTTTCATCGGGAGCACTCTGGTCGACCGGCTCCTTGAAGAGGGCCACGCGGTCGTCGCATTCGACAATTTGTCGACGGGCCAGGAACGGTTTCTCGAAAGTGCTTCGCGGAAGCCCTCGTTCCAACTCGTCCGCGGTGACACCCTCGACCCCCCGACCCTGACCGCAGCCATGCGCGGGAGCGACACCGTGTTTCACCTGGCGGCCAATGCCGACGTCAGGTTTGGCACCAATCATCCGCGGCGTGATCTCGAGCAGAACACGATTGCCACGTTCAATGTCCTGGAGGCCATGCGTGCCAACAGTCTGCGGCGCATTGCCTTTGCGTCGACGGGATCGATCTACGGCGAGGCCGCCGTCATTCCGACTCCGGAACACGCGCCGTTCCCAGTCCAGACATCCCTCTACGGTGCCTCAAAGCTTGCGGGCGAGGGTCTGATTCAGGCGTACTCGGAAGGCTTTGGCTTTCAGGCGTGGATTTTTCGATTTGTATCGATATTGGGTGAGCGCTACACCCACGGGCACGTGTTCGACTTCTACAAGAGCCTGAGGGCCGATCCCACGCGCTTGCGCGTCCTCGGAGATGGCCGGCAACGAAAATCCTATCTTTACATCCAGGATTGTCTCGACGCGATGCTGCTTGCCATGTCTCGGGCCAACGAGAAGGTCAATATCTTCAACCTGGGTACTGAGGAGTTCTGTCAGGTGAACGACTCGATTGGGTGGATCAGTGAGCGATTGGGTGTGTCGCCTGTGCTGGAGTACACCGGCGGCGATCGTGGCTGGATCGGCGATAATCCGTTCATCTATCTTGATACCGCAGCCATCCGTTCGCTCGGGTGGCGTCCCAGGCTATCAATCAAGGATGCCGTGGTGCGGACGCTCGACTACTTGCAAACGAATCCCACATTGCTCGAGACGCGTGCATGAACGTTGCGGTCCTGGGACTGTGGCATCTGGGGTCGGTCACGGCAGCTTGTCTGGCTGGAGCACGACACTCGGTCAAAGCCTTCGATCCCGATCCGGCAACCGTCGATGCGCTTGCCGGCGGCCGGCCGCCCGTCGCGGAGCCGGGCCTGTCTGAGCTCATCGCACGAGGGCTCCAGTCCGGGCACCTCGAATTCACCAAGGAACTGCCGGGGGCCGTGAAGACCGCGGACATTGTTTGGGTAGCGTTCGATACTCCTGTCGATGAAGAAGACCGGGCGGATCGTGGGTATGTTGAGAAGCAGGCGCGGGCGATGTTTCCTCACCTGGCCGACGGGGCGGTCGTCGTGCTGTCCTCGCAGCTTCCGGTTGGAACAGTTCGCAAGCTGGAAGACGCGTGGGCAAAGGTGGCCGACGGTCGTACGGTGTCGTTTGCCTGCTGTCCAGAAAATTTGAGACTCGGGAATGCGATCGAGGTGTTCACCATGCCCGACCGCGTTGTCGTTGGCGTGAGGAACGACCACGCCCGTCAACGTGTCGGCACACTGCTCGAGCCCATCACGGCACGTATCGAATGGATGTCGATCGAGTCGGCTGAAATGACCAAGCACGCGGTCAACGCATTTCTCGCGACCTCGGTCACGCTTGCCAATGAGCTGGCCGCGTTGTGCGAGCTGGCCGGAGCCGATGCAAAGCAGGTTGAGCGAGGGCTCCGGACCGAACGCCGGATTGGACCGTACGCGTACGTGTCACCGGGCAGTGCATTTGCCGGTGGGACGCTCGCACGCGACGTCGCGTTTCTGCGTGCCCTGGGGAACGAGCTCGAGCTCCCCACCCCGCTCCTGGATGGCGTCGTGGCCAGCAATGCCCAGCACAGCCTCTGGGCCCGTCGCCGGCTTGAATCGGACGTGGGGAGTCTCGCAGGCCGGAAGATTGCCATCTGGGGCCTCACCTATAAACCCGGCACCGATACGATTCGGCGGTCGTCTTCAATTGAACTGTGCCGATGGCTCGTCGGCCGTGGGGCGAGAGTTCACGTGCACGATCCCGCGGCCACGGGTTTGCCCGAGGATCTTCCGGTCACGCGTCATCAGGATCCGCTCGACGCGGCAACGGAGGCGCATGCCCTTGTGGTGGCAACCGATTGGCCGTTGTACAGGCAAGTTGACGTCGATCGTCTCGCCACTCTGGCACCCGACTTACTGGTGCTCGACGCGAACCGGTTTCTGGGTGCGACGCTCGGCAATGACTCACGCTTCCGAGTGGTTGCGGTCGGTCAACCGTCGGTATGACTGTTCTCGCAGGCCGCAACGCCATCGTTACCGGGGCCAGTCAGGGACTCGGACTCGCGATTGCTGAAGCCTATGTTGAGGCGGGCGCCAGCGTCCTGCTTTGTGCGCGAAGCGAAAGGGACCTTGCGGAAGCTCGAAAGTCGCTTGCCGTCAAGGCAGGGGTCAATCAGGTCGTTCACGCAGAGCGTGCTGACGTTTCCCGTCCCGAGGATGTGTCCAGACTTGTCGCGAAGGCATTCGAGCTTTTTCCGCAGGTGCACGTTCTCGTCAACAACGCCGGCGTTTATGGTCCGATCGGACCCACCGAGCAGGTCGAGTGGGCTGCCTGGGTCCGGGCGATGGAGATCAATGTTCATGGGTCGGTTCTGCCTTCCCGAGCGCTCGTCCCACACTTCAAGCAACACCGATACGGGAAGATCGTTCAGCTCTCGGGAGGCGGCGCGACAAACCCACTCCCGAACATCAGCGCCTACGCCGCCTCGAAAGCTGCCATCGTACGGTTTGCCGAGTCGCTCGCGCTCGAATTGAAAGCGTTTGGTGTCGATGTGAACACCATCGCGCCTGGAGCGCTCAACACGCGCCTGCTCGACGAGGTCCTCGCTGCGGGTCCGGACGCGGTGGGTCAGGAATTCTACGATCGCATGGTGACGACCAAGAACCAGGGCGGCACACCACTCGAGCGTGGTGCGTCGCTGGCCGTTTATCTCGGATCGCCGGCGAGCGATGGCATTACTGGCCGATTGCTGAGCGCTGTCTGGGACCCATGGGAACACCTTGCGACTCGCCGCGCCGATCTCGACGTCAGCGACGTCTATACTTTGCGGCGGATTGTCCCAAAAGATCGGGGCTTCACCTGGGGGGACCGCTGAATCCCGCTCCCGGAATTGCCATCGTCGGATGCGGGCGGATTGGCGAAAAGCGCGCCGCGGCGCTCGCCAACGCACGACTTGTGGCGTGCGCGGATGCGGTGCCCGCGCGTGCCATCGAGCTCGCCGCAAAAAACCCCGGCGCGACGGCCGTTGCGTGCTGGGAGGATGTCATTGTCCGCCCGGACGTGGACGTCGTGCTCGTTGCAACAACGAACGACTGGTTGACACCTGTCAGTGTGGCGGCGGTCAAGGCTGGTAAGCATGTGCTGGTTGAAAAGCCGGGGGCGCGGACGGTGGCCGAACTGGACCAGTTGATTGACGCCGCACGACAGCACGACCGTCGTGTGAGGGTTGGGTTCAACCACCGCTATCACCCGGCGTTGCGGGAGGCGCGGGCGCTCGTGGACGCGGGCGAGCTCGGGCCGTTGATGTTTGTGAGAGGCCGTTACGGGCACGGTGGCCGCGTTGGATACGAACGGGAGTGGCGAGCCGATCCAGAGAAGGCGGGGGGAGGAGAGCTCATCGATCAGGGCGTGCACCTGATCGATTTGGCCAGCTGGCTTCTTGGCGGGCCGTTTACCGAAGTTCACGGGATCGCGACCACGTACTTCTGGGATATGCCGGTTGACGACAACGCGTTCCTCACCTTGCGAACTTCAGGTGGACAGACGGCGTTCCTCCATGTGAGCTGCACGGAATGGAAAAACCTCTTCTCCCTCGAAATTTACGGGCGCCAGGGAAAGATTTCGATTGATGGGTTGGGTGGCAGCTACGGCATCGAACGGCTGACGCATTACCGGATGTTGCCCCAGATGGGCCCTCCCGAAACCACGGTTCGCGAGTACCCGGGTCACGACGTTTCCTGGTCGCTGGAGTTTGCCGAGTTGCTGGAGGATGTGCGTGTCGGGCGAGAACCATCTGCCGGTCTTGGCGCCGCCCGTGCCGCGCTCTCAGTCACCGAAGAGGTCTATCAGGGACGCAAAACGTGATCATCACGCGCAGCCCGCTTCGAATCACGCTCGGCGGTGGCGGGACCGACCTGCCCTCGTACTATCGCGAGCACGGCGGGTTTCTGATCGCAGCCGCCATTGACAAGTACGTCTATGTCACGGTGATGCGGCCATTCACGCCGGGAATCTATTTGAAATACTCGAAGCTCGAGCAGGTAGCCACACCGGACGACGTTCACCATCCGATCATTCGTGAGGCCATCAAGCTCGTCGGGTTCAAAACGCCGCAGGTTGAAATCACCACGCTTGCCGACATTCCCGCCGGAACAGGGCTCGGTTCCTCGGGAAGCTTTACGACAGCACTCCTCAAGGCGCTCTACGCGCATCGGCGACGGTTACTTCATCCGAGCGAGCTGGCCGAGATTGCCTGCGAGATTGAAATCGAACGTTTGAAAGAGCCGGTCGGGAAGCAGGATCAATACATCGCTGCGTATGGAGGATTGACCTGCTTCACGTTTGGCAGAGACGGTCGCGTCGAAGCCGAGCCGCTCAAGGTGTCGATGGATACCATGTTCAATCTCGAGGACAACCTGCTGCTGTTTTTTACCGGCTTCTCACGCAATGCCGGCAGCATCCTTGCCGATCAGGATCGGCGCACCGCGGCACACGACCGCGACATGCTGCGAAATCTTCACGATGTCAAAGAGCTTGGCACGCGCAGCCGCGAGGCGCTCGAAAAGGGCGACACGATGGCGTTTGGCAAGCTGATGCACGATCACTGGGAACAGAAGAAACGTCGATCGGGTGGCCTCAGCAATCCGCAGATCGACAAATGGTACGACCTCGGCCGCGAGAACGGCGCGATTGGCGGTAAGCTGGTGGGCGCTGGCGGCGGGGGTTTCCTGATGTTCTACACCGAGGACCATCGGCGCCTCAGATCGGCGATGGCTGCAGCGGGTCTCGAAGAGATTCGCTTCAGGTTCGATTTCGAGGGCACGAAGGTTTTGTTCGCGTGACCTTGCCGGTGGCCGTCCTCGCAGGTGGGCTGGCAACCAGACTCCATCCTGTAACCGAGGCAGTGCCCAAAGCACTTGTCGAGGTCGCTGGCCGACCGTTTGCCGAACATCAGCTCGACTGGCTTCGCGGACAGGGAATTACTCAGGTCGTGTTTTGCGTGGGGTATCGCGGCGAAATGATCCGCGAGGCACTTGGTGATGGCCGACGGTGGAGCCTTTCGATCGCGTACGCCTTCGATGGCGAGCCGCTTCTTGGGACCGGAGGCGCCTTGAAGCGCGCGCTTCCGGTGATTGGGGAGCCGTTCTTCGTTCTCTATGGGGACTCGCTGCTGACATGTGACCTGCGCGCTGTCGAACGGGCCTTTCTCGCCAGCCGCCGCGCGGGCCTGATGACGGTGTTGCGCAACGACGACCGATGGGATCGCAGCAATGCGCTCCTCGAAAATGGTCGGCTGCTGCGGTACGACAAGACGCACCAGACTCCGGACATGCGGCACATCGACTACGGGCTTGGCGTCCTTACGTCCCGCGCGCTGGCGACGTTCCCACCCGATCACCCGTTCGACCTCGCCCTCGTCTATCAACGTCTGCTTGCCGACGAGGAGCTGGCGGCATTCGAAGTGTCGGAGCGCTTCTACGAAATCGGCTCGCCGGAAGGTCTGGAAGAAACCCGACGATATTTGGAACTGAGAACCGAGAACGTGGAAGCGAGAAAGCCGGAAACGGTCGACTGACGGCTGTCGACCGCCAACTGTTGACCGTCGACTGACGACTGACGACTAACGACTGACGACTGACGACTGCTCTTATGTCCTACGCTCGCCAGCATCTTCAGGAAGCGTCCCGCATCATCGAAGCTCTCGATCCGGAGACCATTGAGCGAGTGGCTGACGCTCTGGCCCGGGTCCGCGAGCGCGGCGGCCGACTCTTTTTTCTCGGCGTAGGCGGTGGAGCAGGTAACTGCTCGCATGCCGTGAACGATTTTCGAAAGCTGGCCGGCTTCGAAGCGTACGCACCTACCGATAACGTCTCGGAGCTCACGGCGCGGGTCAATGACGAGGGCTGGGATACCGTTTTCGTGACATGGTTGTCCGGCAGCCGGCTCCGCGCCGAGGACGGCATCTTCGTTTTGTCGGTCGGCGGCGGAAGCGCCGAAAAGAACATCAGCACCAACGTGGTCCGGGCACTGAAATACGCCAAAGAAGTAGGTGCGACCATCGTGGGCATTGTCGGCCGTGACGGCGGCTATACGGGCACGGTGGCCGAGGCATGTGTGATTGTGCCCACCGTCAATCCCGAGACCGTCACGCCGCACACTGAGGCCTTTCAAGCGGTCGTCTGGCACCTCCTCGTCTCCCATCCGCGTCTGAAAAAGGCCACGACAAAATGGGAGTCGATGCGGTGAAGCGCGCCGCCGTGTTCCTCGACCGTGACGGCGTGCTCAACAGGGCGACCGTTGGTCATCGACGGCCGTCCGCACCCTTGCGACTCGAAGACTTCGAGATTCTTCCTGACGTTCCTGAAGCCCTGGCACGTCTGAAGGACGCCGGTTACGCGTTGGTTGTCGTGACCAATCAGCCTGATGTGGCACGCGGGCAGGTCAGCCGCGAGGTTGTCGAGGCCATGCACCTTCAACTATCGGCGGCGCTTCCTCTCGATGAGATTCGCGTCTGCTACCACGACAAGGCAGACCAGTGCTCGTGTCGAAAGCCCGCGCCGGGCCTCCTGCTCGAGCCGCCAACGTACGATGTGGGAGCGAGCACGATCGTGGGGGACCGATGGCGGGACGTGGAGGCCGGCCGCCGGGCCGGGTGTCGTGCGACAATTCTGATCGACTACGACTACGATGAAGCGCTTCCCAACGAGCCGGACGTGCGCGTTCGCTCCTTGGCCGAGGCGGTAGATTGGATTCTCGCCGCACGTCCGGCTAAAGCCGGACGCTACGAGGACAAGATAGCGCCCGGTGAAACGTAAGGTCTGGCTTCACACGACGATGGGTCCGCTTCACACGACGATGGGTCCGCTTCACACGACGACG
>DATBJG010000149.1:0-10143 GCA_036556585.1 Vicinamibacterales bacterium | reverse complement strand
AAGCGCACGACGATTTCAAACCACGAAGCACAGGGAGATCGCGATTTCAAACCACGAAGGGCACGAAGATCACGATTTTGAACCACGAAGGGCACGCGACGATCACGACGAAGAGCATGAAAAATCAGGAGAATTCCCTTGATGTTCTTGGTGCCGTCGTGGTGTAAATTCTTTGTGCCTTCGTAGTGGACGAATTGTCAAGCCGTACACCTCGGGTTACCAACCACCAAGCACACGAAGGTCACGATTTGAACCACGAAGTACACGAAGATCACGACGACGAAGAGCATGAAATGAAAAATCAGGGAGAATTCCCTTGGTGTTCTTCGTGCCCGTCGTGGTTTCAGTTCTTCGTGCCTTCGTAGTGGACGAATTTTAAACCGTACACCTCATGAACAGTCTGCGAGTGTTTGTCGTCGCGATGAGCGTCGCCGTCGGTGTCGGCGGCTCGATGGCAGCTGTTGCGACTCAAGGGGCGTTGCCCAGCAGTAGCGGCGGGGCTTCAGACCCGCCGGCAGGGGTGCACGTTCTGCCGATACGGGGCAACGTGTACATGCTCGTAGGCGCCGGAGGCAACATTACAGCGTCGGTGGGCAGGGACGGCGTGCTTGTCGTGGACACGGGTACGGCGCAAATGACCGACAAGGTCATTGCAGTCCTCAACGAGCTTGCCGCACGAGTCAATTCTTCGTCGGCGCCGGCCAAGCCATGTGCGGGAGCCGGTTGTGCGGGGCTCACCGCCCCTTCATTTCTGGCGACCATCGCCTCGCCGGCCCCGCCAAAGCCGATCAGCTACATCATCAACACGCATTTGCATGCGGATCACACCGGCGGTAACGCAAAAATGGCTGAGGCCGGCAGGCTCTTTGGCGGTGGGCCCGGTCTCGGCGGCGCGCTTGCCCGCGAGAATGCGATGATCATCGCCCACGAGAACGTGCTGCTCGGCATGAACGCGGCCAGTAAGGGCAAAGGGGAGGGGGCCAGCCTCTTTGCGGCGTCAGCCGGCGGTCTGCCGACGGAAACGTTCTACGGTCAGGAATTCAGGATGAACTTCTTCAATGGCGAAGGCGTCGTGATCTACCACCAGCCGGCGGCGCACACCGACGGCGACACGCTGGTGTTCTTTCGTGGCTCCGACGTCATCAGCGCTGGCGACATCTTCGACATGACCAAGTACCCCGTCATCGATCTCGAGCACGGGGGCAGTATTCAGGGGATCCTGGCCGGTTTGAACAAAATCCTCGAACTGGCCGTCCCGGAGTACCAGACGGAGGGGGGCACGATGATCGTGCCTGGCCATGGAAGGCTGTCTGACTCGGCCGACGTGGCGTATTACCGCGACATGATCACGATCATCCGCGACCGCGTCAGGGCTGCCATTGCCGAAGGGAAGACTCTCGATCAGGTGAAGGCGGCAAGGCTGACCAAAGACTACGATCCTCGATTTGGTCGGAATCCGTCATGGACGGGCGCCATGTTTGTCGAGGCGGTGTATCGAAGCCTGAAGTAGGGCGGGCCTTCAGGCCCGCCAACCTGCGGGAGCTGGACCTGAAGGTCCGGCCTACGTACGAAGGGTTGAAGAGATGCACTGGCGCGGTTTACCAGCGCACGGGCTGCTAGTTGTTGGCGCGACCCTCGTGCTGGCACTATTGCTCACGTCTGAAACGAACGCACAACGAGGCGGGCGCGGCGCTGCGGCACCGGCAAGTACTGGCCCTCTAATCGATCTCACGGGTTATTGGGTCTCGCTCATCACGGACGATTGGCGCTACCGAATGCTGACGCCGCCGAAGGGCAATGTCGACTTCCTGCCGCTGAACGCCGAAGGGCGCCGGGTTGCCGAGACGTGGGATCCGACCAAAGACGAAGCGGCAGGTGAGCAGTGCAAGGGATACGGCGCCGTTGGCATCATGCGACTGCCCGGTCGCCTCCATATCACGTGGGAGAACGACACGACGCTTCGGATTGATACCGACACAGGAACTCAGACGCGCCGCATCTACGTGGGCGGATCCGCTCCGGCCGCAGGTGAGCCGAGCTGGCAGGGACACTCGATCGCCCAGTGGGAGCGCCCTGGCGGGGCTGTCGGCCGTGCGCAGCAGGGCGTCGGCCAGCTGAAAGTGGTTACGAAGGGTCTGCGAGCGGGTTACGTGCGCAAGAACGGCGTTCCGTACAGCGAGAATGCCGTGTTAACCGAGTACTTCGTGCGTGTGACTGATGACGATGATGGTACGGAGTATCTCGCAGTGACGGCGTTTCTCGAGGATCCGCAATATTTGAACCTGCCGTATATCAGAACCGTCCAGTTCAAGAGACTCCCGAATCAGGTTGGATGGAATCCGACACCCTGTTCTGCCAGGTAATCAACAATTGCGATTTGACGATTTGTGATTCGTGAATCGTTGGTGATTGGCGACTGGTGATTTCCGATTTGTTGCTGATTTGTCGACGGCTGAATCGGAAAATAAATCGCCACTCACCAATCGCCAATCATCAACGATTCACCAATCAGACGTCGCGAATCGCCAATACCGAACTCTGCGCCAGCTTGTTTTTGAGGTAGTCCCAGTCTCGTTTGAACCGATAGCCATACCGGCCGGGCAGTTGCGGTGACTGGGTTTCGAGCCAGCGGACGGTTCGGCCGCTCGTGTTGTAGAACGCGTGGAGGCACCCGACCCCCGTCCAGAACAGATCGCCCGGTCGGAGAATGTACCGCTCGTCGTCTGCGACGGCCTCCACCTCTCCATCCAGAATGAAGTAGGACTCTTCGAGTGGATGATCGTGCGGGTGTGCGACGCCGCCCGGCTGGTACTCGACCATGAACATCGTGGAAAGTTCTGCGCCAAGACGTTGATCGACCAGCATTTTGACCGCAATGCCACTGTAAGCCAGAAGGGCCGTCGCCATGCTGGCCGAGACAGTCGGGTCGTTCACGCCGGCCCCGAGCTTGAGATTGTCCAGGACGATCTCGTGATGCGCGATGCGAAACAGATGGCGGGACCGCGGATCGCGGACATCCAGATCCGAGACCTCGATGTGGTCGGGACGATCGATGAAGAAGGTGTCGTCGGCATCGTTGGCCCGGGGTTGCGGCGCGAGCATGTCGATCCAGCGCGCGATACCGGTTGTCGGGCCCAGCCAGCCATGTGGAACGCCGACCGGGATGAGGCCGCACGCGCCCGGCTTGAGCCGATGCCCTTGCGACTCGAGGATGAGGGTCGGGTCTCCTTCGAGTACGAAAAAGCTTTCTTCGAACGAGTGGACGTGGATGTCGACACTGCCGTCACGCTCGAGCGCGCAGGCTCCGAGCCCCATGTGGACTGAGCCCACGGAGCTGTCGACAAGCGAACGTCGCGCGAACCGCACGCTGTTGTCAACGTAGGCTCGCTCGAGTCGTATTTCCTGGGCGCGCAGGACGTGATGCATGGGTGTGTGCAGTGTTTGGAAACGTTACCTTGCCGTTACGTTCAGTGTCAATACACAGCGGCCCGTTTTTGCTGTCGCGGTTGCGTTTGCGTGACCACATTGTGTAGCGTCTCGGGCATATGAAGGTGAAACCTCGCCCTGCGGAGGCTGCGGCGGGCGCGGCGCAATCTCGAGATTTCTCGGACGGGCTCGGGAACAAGCTCCGCCAGGCGCGAGAGCGAAAAGGGATGACCGTCCGTGGCCTGGCGCGGTACGTCGGTGTGTCGCCCAGTCTCATCTCCCAGGTCGAGCGTGGACGGGTCATGCCATCGGTGGGGACGCTTTATTCGATGGCCAACGAACTCGGACTCGTGGTCGATGATCTCTTTCGCGAAGCCAAAGGACGGCCGGCCGCTCGAGAGCGTGACCGTGAAGAGTCGACACGACTGGCCCTCGATCCGGTTCAGCGCCACAACAGCCGGAAGGTTATTCGACTGGCCGGAGGCGTTCGATGGGAGCGCCTCACACCGACGCCGGACAAGGAAGTCGAGTTTCTGTATGTGGTGTATGAGGTTGGCGCTCAGTCGTGTCCCGAAGACTCGTTGATCCGCCACGGAGGGACCGAGTACGCCTACATGATTAGCGGCAGACTGGGCCTCAAGATCGGCTTCGAGACGTTTGAACTCGGCCCGGGCGACGCGATTACGTGGGACGCACAAATGCCTCACCGCCTCTGGACTGTCGGTAATAAACCGGCCGTGGCCATCTGGGTGGTGCTCAATCGGCACAGCGACAGCCGCACGAAACGACCGACGTGACGTAGCCATCGAGTGAGCCATCAGCTTTCAGCCATCAGCTTTCAGGCATCAGCCAACTTGATTTCAGCGGTGACCGTCCGAAGGGATGTCGATGTATCTTCACGGTGCCCTGACTGCAGCAAACCGAAAGGGAGAATCGGTTGCCGTAGTTGTCTGGCCCCGGTCGATCAGGTCGACATCCCACCGCACGGTCACCGCACGAACCGGGTTCGCTCGGTAACCCCCTGACCCTCGACGACCGTAATCACGTGATTCACCGGCACATCGCGAACGGTTTCCATCTGGCCGCTCGGCCAGCGCAGCTCGAGCCGATCGATTTTGTCGACTCGTCCAAGGCCGAAGTGCGGGCGTAGATCGTTCTGACCCAGATAGCTGGACCCCGACTTGACCTCACGCACTTGTGTCATCGTCCCGCTCGTCAGCCGAAGCCTTGTCCCGATCCCGTCCCGATTGCTCTTGCGGCCAATGGTGCGGACGACAAGCGCATTCCCGCGGTTGCCCCCGTCGTTGCGAAGCAAGTCCGGCGTCTGACCGTTGTTGGTGACGAGCAAATCCAGATCGCCATCGGTGTCTACGTCGGCGGCGACCGCCGTGCGCCCGACTTTCTGCAGGGCGAACCCTGATCCTGACAGGGCGCCTATTTCGACAAAACGGCGGTTGCCCTGATTGCGAAGGAGCAGTTTTCGCTGCGCGTGGGTGGAGCCCGATCGAAACATCGCCGTGTTGTCCACGACATGGCCGTTGACGATGACGATGTCCAGGGCGCCGTCGTTGTCGTGATCGAAGAACACCGTGCCGAAGCCGACCAGAGGCAACGTCGACGGTCCAATGCCGCTTTCGGCCGTGACGTCCGCAAACAGTCCGTTGCCCAGGTTGCGAAACAGCGTGTGCGTTTCGAACTCATGGTTCGTGACGAAGAGATCCAGGCGTCCGTCCCCGTCGTAATCACCGAAGTCGGTCCCCATGCCAGCGCGGGCCTTGCCATCGCTGGCGACAGCGACCCCAGCGAGGAGGGCCACCTCGCGAAACTTGCCATTGCCCTCATTGTGGAAGAGGAAGTTTGGAACGGCATCATTCGCAACGAAGACATCGGGCGATCCGTCATCGTCGTAATCGCCGATGGCGACCCCCAGGCCGTTGCCCTTGTATTTGGCGATGCCGGAGTCGGCACTGACATCGGCAAAGCCACCCTTTCCGTCGTTGCGATACAGCACGTTCGCGCGCCCCTGATAGTTGAGCGGATGGCAGTAGATCCGAATGCGCTCAGTGGGCTTGCCGCAGAACTTGTTGTTGTCGACCCGGGCATCAACGTAGTTGGTCACGAATAGATCGAGATCACCGTCACGCTCGATGTCGACAAAAGCGCAGCTGGTACTCCAGGACGACAAGCCAACACCTGAAGACGATGTGACGTCGGCAAAGCTGCCGTCTCCTTTGTTGCGATACAGAATGTTCGAGCCGAAATTTGTGACGTACAGATCTGTCCATCCGTCATTGTCGTAGTCGGCAGCGCACGCCCCCATTCCGTACTCACGATGGCGAATACCAGAGGCCGCCGTCACGTCCTCGAATGTGCCATCCTGACGGTTTCGGTACAAGCGATGACGCGCCCGGCCGGCAGCCTGGCGGTCGGCAATCGACCCTCCATCCACCAGAAATGCGTCTGCGCGGTTGTCGTTGTTGTAATCGAAGAAGAGTCCGCCGGAGCCCATCGTCTCGGCGAGAAACTTGTCGGGGCTGGCACCGTTCCGATGTTCGAAGTCGAGCCCCACGCGAGGTCCGATATTCTCGAAGGTGACCGGTGGCTCCGCAGTGCCAGACTTCGAGGCGCTGTCGCGGCGTTGCCGCGCCGCGGCCGCGCTCGTTACGGCGAGCAACAGCACCATGATAACGATGGAGGAGCGCGAGGGAGCTTTCAACGATTGTCCCCAGGCTCGCGAAACCGCTGTTCTCTGAGTTGCTCGTATCGAGCACGTTCACTCTCTGCTTCCGCCGTCCGTCCAAGTTTTGAGTACAGCTCTGACAACTGTCGATGCACGTCCGCACGATCCTCCCGCTTCAACACCTGCAGGTAGGCTTCAACGGCGGCGTCGTACCGTTCGGCTCGACCGAGCGCCTGGGCGAGACCCAGATAGTTCGACGCCTGATTGGGTTCCTGATCGACGACTTTTTGCCACAGCGCTGCTGCCTCGGCGTGCTTGCCCTCCTGACCGCGAAGCGTGGCTTCGAGTCGGATCAAATTGACTTCGTAGCTCTCGCGCTCTTTCTTTATGGCGTCAGCCTGCAGCTGCTGGAACACCTGAAGCTCTTTCTGGCCCTCTTCAACCCGGCCCAGACGAACGAGAGTGGTGCCGAGCGCGTAGCGGGCTTCGTTGTGAGCAGGATTCAGCGCGACCGCGCGCTGCAGCGCGATCACCGCCTTTTCAGGTCGGCCCGAGGCCACGTAAAGCTGTCCTAACGCCGCATGAGCATCAGCACTTTCGGGATCGATCGTAAGTGCGACTACGAACTCCGCGAACGCCTCGTCGTGACGCCCCTGCTTGCGATACGCATCACCCAGCTGGCGGTGCGCCTGCGCACTGTTGGGATCGGCCTCGATCCTCTGCCTGTAAGCCTCAATGGCACCATCGAAGTTCATCGTGTTGAGATGCAGATAGCCGATTGTTGCAAGGAGGCTGCTCACTCCGGTGACAGGACCCAGGCGGAGTGCGTCATCGAACTCATGCAGGGCTTCCGCATCTCGTTGCAGGCTCTGATACAAGCGGCCCAACCTGTAACGCACGAGCCCGGATTGCGGAATCGCGGCACTCGCGTTCCGTAGCGTGTCGAGGGCTTTGGGCGCTTGACCGGCCTCAATCAGAACGTCCGCAAGGGTTATCCGCGACCGTTCATCACCAGGGTTCAGTCGAACAGCGTCCTCGAGTTCCCTGATGCTGGCGTCAAATGCCTGGTCGGCCCAGAACGCCGTTCCGAGAATCCGGTGCGCCTCCGCGGAGTCCGGCATGAGCTCAACGCCAGCCCGCAAGTGATCGATGGCGGCTTTGAACTGTCCCTGTCGTAGTGCCGCAATACCTTGCGCCATCCGTGGTGACGATGCGGCCGGGTCGGCGTTGAGCGGATCGACCGCGGACGCGGCGCGCAGTCGGTCCAGCGCCTGTTCGTACTTGCGCTGTCGGATGAGTGCGAAGCCTTCGGCGTACGGCGCCGGCACGAAGACGATGACGCCTGACGCCACATTTTCAACAAGCGTCGCTTCAACGAACGGCGTACGTCGGGCCGTGCCCGTTGCCTCTCTCCACTCGTGCCCCTCTGTGATGCGCAGGACCCGGCCGAGGGCGTCGCTTGCCTCCTGCGATCGGCCCGCTTTGGCAAGCTGCAGAGCCATCTGATAGGGCTTGATCGGATCTGCCGGGTCGAGCTGCGACGCCGCATCGAGCGTTCGTGCGGCGTCGAGGTGGTGTTCCGCCGTGGCATACGCCAGCGCCTGAAACATGCGGATGTCAACACGTTGAGGATCGAGCTGAGCTGCACGCTCGAATTCGCGAAGCGTTTCGTCCAATCGGCCTCGTTCCAGGAACAAGGCGCCGAGGACGGTCCGCATGTCCGCAGCCACCTGCTGATCCGCAGATCCAACTTTGGAGGCGATCAGCGTTTCATAAACCCAGACCTGCGCGTCCCACTTGATGAGCCCGTTCTCCATCGAGGAGATTGCAGACAACAGCTGGATGCCTTCATCGCCAAATGTACCTGTCGCCGCCGCTGCAAACTCCATCAGGCCGGCAACGAAGTCTTGTTTGGTCTCGGGAGGCGATTGAGCGCGTGCAACGGGCGCGACCAGCAGAGCAAGGGCTGAAGCGGCGACTGCCAGTGAGGCTAACAGCTCAGCCGTTTGTCGCCGACACCGCTGTTTCGTCCCCATTGTGGCCGCCGACGTGGTGAACTGTCCTGAAGGAACGGCGGGGGCCGGCCAGCGGCCCCCGCCAGGAATTCTAGAAGTCGATTTGTGCGCTGATGCGCATGAGACGGGCGGTGAGGACGGCCGTGGGTGTGGGCCACGTGGCGTTGAGCAACGGGTTATAGCTCAGCACATCATGCGAATTCAACGCGTTCACCAAATCCAGAGCCACGTTGGTCCGGGTTCTGCCAAAACGGAGGATCTTGGCAATGCGGAAATCGAGCTGGTCGATACGATCGCCGAACATTGTGTTCGGTTCGAGCACGTTGACCGTAATATTGGCTGTGCCACCTGCGAGGGGGCGACCAAGCCACTGAGCCACCTCTTGGCTCGTATAGACACGGTTCGCCTGGAGTGCCACCCCTGGCCTGCTCGAGAACGTCCCGGCAACCAGCACGTCTATCTTTGGGATAGTGTAGCTGCCGAGTGCCTTGACCTGCGTCAGCATCGGCTCAGTCTGACGACACCACGGGTATGTCGGCGTGGCAAGATTGATCAGATTCGTTTCCGGGACCTGGTCTCTGACGTCGCAGATATCCTCGACAAGCCGTCCCGTGGAGGTCCCGCCCTGGAGTGTCAAACCGTTGCGCAGCCGGGCGGAGACCGTCACTCCGAATCCATCAAAGTAGCGGTCAAAATTTCCGATGGCTTCGGCCGCCTGAATGATGTTCTCGCTCACTCCAAACGGGATCCTGCTGGTGTTCTGATCGTAGATCCCCTCCACGACATAACCGCCGCCGTCCGGCAAGCGCGGATCTGCCGGCGCAACGACGCTGAATTTGTCGTAGTCGGCTGCGGTGCGCAGAAGGTTGTCGGTGACGTCTCGGTTCTGGAACCCGTGCCACCAGCGCCGAATGTACGACACCTCCAGAGAGATGCGAGGCATGAGCTCGTGCTGCACCGCTGCGCCCAGCTGCCAGTCGGCTGGCCGAACGCCCCATCCAGTGACCAATTCCGGATCATATGCCGTTGCCGGTCGAGCCTTCCCGAAGTTCTGATCGGTCCAGGGGCCACAGCGGTCACCGCCCGACGTCAGATTGTTTTGGTCAGCGGGGTTCATCAAGTCGCAATCCGGAGAGTAATTCCCATTCCCGTCCGTCCACGCGCGATTAGTCTGCGTGACCATCAGCTGCGCCGGGTTGAGCAGCACGTAGCGGCCATCATTGGTGGCAGGAGCGAGATACCTTCCAATATTGAACTTCACCGATGTTCTGCCGTTCCCGAACAGATCGTACGCAGCTCCGACCCGGGGTGAAATGTCGTTGTAGGTGTCAATGCCTTTCGTCGTGGGGAAAGTAATGGCGTTCGGAATGAACCGGTCCGGACCGACGGTCTGTTCAGGGAAGTAACTCCAGGCCCGGTCATACCGTAGTGCCCCCTGGAGTGTCAGCCGGTCGCGCGTCCATTGTTCCTGCGCGTAAAAGGCCATGTACTCCGTCCGCACCTGGCGCCGCCACGGTCCGGCATCCATCGTGAGCTGGTTCGGGATGGTGTTGCCGAACCGATAGCTGAGGCGCTGATCGTTGCTGATGATCGTAAACAGGTTGTCAATGTCCCTGTGGAAGGCGCCCTGGTAACCGAACTTCATATTGTGAGCGCCGGTCACATAACTCGCCGACGCGTTCCAGGTGTGTGCGCCAATCCGTCCATTCGGCCAGTTCGAGGAACGGTATTTCAAGTTCGGCAGACTACCGAATTGCTCCTGCACGCGGACGAGGTTGCGTGTCGGATTGCCAGGGCGTTCTTCATAGCCCCATCGGGAAGCATAAATGCCGAATCCGGCCTCGAGCAGGAGGCGGCTGGTGGCTGGCGACTGCCACTTGACCTGCTGGACTCGCTGGGGATTGAGCGAGTAATCGCCGGTCTCGGGCGCGTTCGGTCCTGGACCAAAGAACCCGTTGACCTGGCTGCCTCCCTGAACCCACCCGTCAATGGCGGAGTGGCACGCGTCGTCCTGATCGGTCC
>DATBJG010000148.1:0-4149 GCA_036556585.1 Vicinamibacterales bacterium | reverse complement strand
GATGACGGACACGGCTCGGCCCTGCACCTGGCCGACAGGTTCTGCCGACACCCGCTCAGCCCTGCATTCCAGTGTTCGTCAAGGGCGTGCGGGCGAACGGCGGCCAAACCGATAGACGAGGAGGAGTGATGAAGCGACTGGGAATTGTCTCAACGCTGCTGGCTGTTGGATGCCTCGCGATGATGGATCACGCCGTCGCATTCGCGCAGGCGACAACCGGTTCGGCATCCGTGGAGAAGACCGCACCTCGCGACGATCGGCGGGACCGGCGGCATGACCGGCGTGTCGATCGGCGTCCGCATAGACCCGATCGTCCACATCGTCGCGAGCGACCCGACCGTCCACATCGTCCCGATCGACCTGATCGCCCGGATCGGCCCGAGCGTCCAGATCGGCCGGATCGACCGGATCGAGGTGAACGTCCGGCGCGTGCAGCCCGTGGCTGAAGAAGGGACGCGGATTGCGTGGATCAGATGGATGAGGTCCTCCACTTGATCCGCGCAATCTGCCGCGCGGAGGAATGATTTGAAGATATCGACACGCATCATGTGGTCGGCGCTGCTGCTGCTCGCGACACCCGTCGCCGGTCGAGCAGCCGACGAGCAATGGCAGGTGGGGACGACTTCGAGTTTCTCGAGCGGACACTACGGAACAGACACTCGGACCGAGGTGTTTCACACACCGCTGTTTGCCAGGCGCCTCTTTCGAGATGGTGACCTCACGCTCGCATTTCCGTTCACGTGCATCAGAGGAAATGGTGCGGTCACCGTAGTCGGCGGCGCTCCAGTTCGCAAGGAAGTGGATGGCAACAGCAGACCATCGAACAATCCGCGCGAATCAGTATCCGGTAACCCAGATTCACGCTCGAGTGACACCACCACGAGGCGTTCGGGAGGTGCAGCGACAACGGGTCGTACGGAATCGAGTTCCGGGGCAACTCGACCCGCCGTTGACAGCTCTCTTCGACCGGGCTCCGGTGCCATTGCCGAGTCCATCACCAGTTGCGGTATGGGCGACATTGTTGTGCGTGGGCGTTACTACCTTCTTGACGAACGCGGATGGCTGCCCACGGTTGCCGTCCGTGCGCAAGTGAAGCTGCCAACAGCCGAAGCCGACATCGGTCTTGGTACCGGTCAGCATGACGAAGGAGTTGGTTTCGAGGTGAGTCGCCTGCTCGGCGGTGGCTTCATGACCATGGTCGATGGTGGTTACACCATTATCGGCAAGCCGGTCGGAGCCACATTCATCAACACGTGGTGGTACGACTTCGGCATCGCGCAGGACCTGGCCAATGGGGTCGTCAACCTCAGTGTGTTTTTCGAGGAATACAGCACCATCGTTCCGGGACTCGACAACGCACGGGAGATCCTGGCTGCTGTCACCGTCAAGAGCACCAGTGGGTGGCGCATCCAGGTTTCAGGGGAGTTCGGTCTCTCGAGTGGTGCTCCGGACCTCGGGGTCACCTTCGGGGCGAGCCGAAGGTTCTAGTCAGGGAATGGCACCGGGTGAGGCGGCCGACGACGCGGCGCTCGTTCGAGCGTCACAACAAGGAGATCGGGAGGCCTTTGGCACCCTGGTCTCGCGTCACGCCTCGTCCATCATTGGTGTGACGACCCGGATGCTCGGCCCGACGCCAGACGCGGAGGACGTCGCTCAGGAGACGTTCGTGGCGGCGTACAAGGCACTTTCGCAGTTCCAGTTCGATGCGAAGTTTTCAACCTGGCTCTACCGCATCGCGCTCAACAAGTGCACTGATGTCCTGCGCGCGCGTCGTGGAGAGACGATCTCGCTCGATGTTACCGACGATGACGGTGAGACACGGTGGGAACCCGCCGATCATGAGACGCCACACTGCACGCTCGAGCAGGACGAGCTGGCCTGTGAGCTCGATCGGAATATCCGGGCGCTTCCACCTCTCTACCGCGAGTCGTTCGTGTTGAGACACGTGGAAGGTCTGACCTACGACGAGATGAGCGCCATCCTGGGCGTGCATCGCAATACGCTCAAAATGCGCGTGTACAAAGCACGCAATCTCCTCTGCCAATCGTTGGCACATCTGGACGGGGTGAACCGGTGGAAAACCACGAAGCTGAGATGACGGGCCCGCAGCGGCTCATTCAGCGGTTCATTGATCAGGAACTGTCCGGTGAAGAGCGAATAGATCTGCTCACGCGCATCGGGCGTGACCAGGCGCTGCGCGAACAGCTGATCGATCTCGAGCACCTGTTGGTCAAGGTCGATCGACTGGCGCGACCGGCCGTACCAGAGGGTTTTGTTGCGGGAGTGATCGACCGGACCGCGCCAGAGCCGAAGACGTTCGTCGTGCGTCGGGCGACCGAGGTGCTCTGGATGCCGCGCGTATTCAGGTGGAATTTTGCCGGCGCCATGGTGGCCGCGGGCATCGCTTTGCTGGCGGTTGCTGGTGTCACGACGAGAGTACTGCCCGGATTGCCCATCGATAGGCCAGGTGCGATGACACCACCCGCGCCTGCCACGACGGCGGTGCTGATTCGGCTTGTCGTTCTTCAGCCTGGTGCGAGAACTGTCGAGGTGGCTGGTGACTTCAACGGATGGGATCCCACCCGAACGCCTCTCGAGCAATTGTCGGGCGGTGCGTGGACGGTCACGCTTCCTCTCGTGCCAGGGCGTTACGAGTACATGTTCGTGGTCGATGGGAAGGAGTGGATTGCGGATCCCTTTGCGCTCGAACAGAGCGATGACGGGTTTGGGTCGCGAAATGCGGTGCTCGATGTCCGACCGCCGATCGAATCGTCTCTATGAAACGTACTATCAATCGTTACACCATTAATCGTAGCGGCGGGTCTTTAGACCCGCCGTCACGCAGCCGTTCGCCTGTGTTAATTGCAGCAGCCCTCGTGGCGGGTGTCAGCGCGTCGTGTGCGGCCGCCCTCGTGCCAACCGCTCCGGTCGTCACACGCGACGGCGTCCGATTCGTCCTTGTGCACTCGAGCGCGCACAGTGTGACCCTCACTGGAAGTTTCAATCAGTGGTCGACCTCGTCGCATGCGCTCACGCGAGATCAGTCATCAGGTGTATGGAGCGTTGTCGTTCCGTTGCCGCCTGGTGAGTATTTGTTCATGTATGTGGTTGACGGGATTCAGTGGATCAGTCCCGAGGTCGCCGAAGACTTCGTGGACGACGGGTTTGGAGTGAAAAATGGGGTTGTGGTTGTCAGGCCAAGTGCGCCTTGAGCTGGCCCGACGCGTTGCCGGTACGCTGCTCGCGATATGGGTGGCGTTCCCGACGATTTGCGCGGCCCAGACCATTTCTTCCTCGGAGCGTGACGCGCTCGTGCGCCTGCGGGTCGAGCGCGGCGGACGTCCGGACGATGTGGACGCGCTCCTCCGTCACGTCGATGAGGCGGCGGCAAAAGGGCTGCCTGTGCAGCCACTCACGAACAAGATTCGCGAGGGGGTTGCCAAGGGCTACGACCCGGCACGGATTACCGGCGTCATCCGTCAGATGACCGCACACCTGGAAACGGCCGACCGGTTGATTCGCGAGCTGCAGATCGATTCGTCAGCTTCGGGTCGTGAATCGCAGGTGATCCTGCTGGCCGATGCGCTCGGTGCTGGATTGACGCCAAACGAAGTGGCCGACATCAAGCGGCAGACGGAATCAGCAGGAAAATCTCCCGTATCTGCCGAGGGACTGGCGGGCGCGGCCAAGGGGCTGTCGTTCATCAAGGCGGCAGGGCTGCCGGTATCGGACGGCACAGCCGTCATGGCCGAAGCCGTACGGCAGGGATTTCGCTCGTTCGAGATGCTCGATCTGGGGCGTGAAATCAAGCGCCGGGAACGGGACTACCGGGAGGGTCGCGCGAGCCTGCTCGCGCTTCGGGATGCCATCGCACGGACGGGGCGTTCTGAACCGCTCTTCCGCGACACGCGCCCGGTCCCTGTCGAGCGTCCGGCGGCAACACGACCGGAACCGACAACCAGTCGTCCAGAAACCGTTACACCAGTTGATCGACCGCAGCGACCGGACCGCCCTGAACGTCCCGAACGCCCTGATTCCGGTGGAACGCGCACGCGATGATCAACGGCGCGGTCAATCGACAGCGGGTCTAAAGACCAGCCTCTCCCGATGGCGGGCCTTCTCTGTAGCGGCGGGTCTTTAGACCCGCCG
>DATBJG010000147.1:0-9514 GCA_036556585.1 Vicinamibacterales bacterium | reverse complement strand
AGGCGGGTCTAAAGACCCGCCTCTACCGTTGGGTTTGAGCGTTCCAGACAGCTTTTGTAGCGGCGGGTCTTTAGACCCGCCGACAACTCTCAGTCCGACCCAGTGTTTGCGGCTGCCGATTGTGTTGATGAGCAGACGGGTCGGCCCATTGTTGTTACCAACGAGGACGTCGAGATCCCCGTCGTTATCGATGTCGCCAAACGCAGCTCCGCGCCCGACTTCTGAAAGCTTGAATACGCCTCCCGCCCGATCGCCAACGTCCTCGAATCGTCCGTTGCCGAGATTTCTGAACAGCTGCTTCCGCTGGTGCAAAGGAAAAGGATCCTTGGCCTGAGCCAGCGCCTGGATGGTCTGCACGTCGCCGTTGACGGTGAGCAGGTCCAGCCATCCATCGTTGTCAAAGTCAAACCACGATGTACCAAACCCCGTAAAAGCAATGCTGCGCGGGCCAAGCTCAGAATGCGCGCTCCGGTCCTCGAAGCTCCCCGAGCCGTCGTTGACGTACAGATTGCTGCCTTCGAACGTCAGCTCGGTCATGAATAGATCTTCGTCGCCATCGTTGTCGAAATCTCCAGCGTCGACCCCCATGCTGCCTTCGGCCTTCCCGTCAACGGGCAATGCGGCGCCAGCCAGCAGCGCGTCGTTCCGGAACGTGCCGTTCCGTTGGTTGATCCAGAGCTGGTTTTCCTTGCCGTCGTTGGCGACGTAGATGTCAATCCATCCATCACCATCGAAGTCGGCCGTCGTCACACCAAGCGCGGGGCCGAACTCGCTTGCCACGCGCGATCGGGCGGTGACATCGGCAAACGTCCCGTTGCGCTGGTTATGGTAAAGACGTCCGGGAAGCGCCTGGTAGCTCTTTGGGGTGCAGTAGTCCAGCGCGCCCGACGAGCTGAAGCAGTCGGTGTGGGTGCCGAGGCTGTAACGAAGGTACTTGCCGACATACAGATCGAGCCAGCCATCGCGGTCGAAATCCACGAATGATGCCGAGACGCTCCACGAGTCATCGTTCGTGCCGCTTTCCTTCGAGACGTCCGTGAACGTGCCATTGCCGTTGTTGCGAAACATCTGGTTGGGGCCGAACTTCGTGAGGTAGATGTCTACCCATCCGTCGTTGTTGAAGTCCCCGGCCGCAACGCCCATCCCGTAGCCTTGTGCGGTGATGCCGGTCTCTTTTGTGACATCCGTGAATCGCAGCGTGCGGGTGCCATCGGGACGAACCTGCAGATCGTTGCGATAGAGACGATCGGTTGGCGGCTGCGAGCCCTTGGGGGGGAATGTTGGCGTACCCGTTCCGAGCATCTGTCCCTGAACAAGGTACACGTCGAGGTCACCGTCGTTGTCGTAATCGAGCAGGCCGACGCCGGGCGCGAGGACCTCGGCCATGTAGAACTTGCCGGACATACCATTGAAGTGCACGAAGTCGAGTCCGCTTTCCGCGGCGCGGTCCACGAACCAATCCGTTTCGTTTGTCGCCTCGGCTTTCGTCTCTGAGGTGGCAGTCTGGGTACCGGGCTGGTCGTTACAGCCAACGAGCGCGGCCAAAGCCACCGCGATCGCCAGAAAAGGGGTCGGGAGTCTTTTCCGAACGTTTCCGTCCGGGGAAAAGACTCCCGACCCCTTTTCTGTTTCTGACACGTCGGACACTAATTCGTAGACAGGGAGGTCTGCCGTTCGAACACAACCTTGCCGTCGAAGATTGTCACATCCACCTGCCCGTCGAGCAACTGGTCCGGTGGAAGCGCCAGGATGTCGGTTGACAGGACGACAATGTCCGCAAGCATGCCGGGTGCGAGCACGCCCTTGCGCAGCTCGTCGAACGAGGCATATGCGGCGTCCCGGGTGTACGCGTCAATGGCAGACGCCACTGGCAGCCGCTCGGTGGGGTCGAGTGGCGGCGCATCTGGCGCTGTAGGACTGACACGAGTGGCCGCAGCATGAAGGCCGAGCATCGGGTCCAGCGGCGCGGCAGGTGAGTCACTGCCAAAAACAATCGTCACACCTCGCTCGGCCAGACTGTGCCATGGCCATCCACTATTTGCGCGCTCGGGGCCGAGATGGACGGACCAGTCTTTTGAAAGGCCAAGAAGCACCGCTCGGGTTGGCGCCTGCTGGGCCACGAGATCGAGGTCCTCGAATCTTGCGAGGTCGGCGGAATCGATCGCGTCGATGCCGGCAAGACGATGGCGTCGGTCGCGACCAGGGGCAGGGGGCTCTGGCAGTGCGCGCGAGTAGGCGTCGAGCGCCAGTCGCACGGCGCCGTCTCCGGCCGCTTCCATCACAATCTGCCACCCGCGCTCGTCAAGCGCTCTGATCGTCCGGCGAAGTTCCTCGACGGTGTAGCGCGCTCGTCCCTCGAGCTTTCGACCCGCGTAGGGTTCGAGCAGCGAGGCCGTCTGGGATTCCACGGATCCGTCAATCGATAAGGCTACGGCTCCGGCTTTCAACAGCGGATCGTCCGGATATTGGGTACGAAGCCGGTCGAGCTCCTCCAGCTCCGCGGCAGTGGGTTCTTCATTCACCGCGACCACTCCGTACACGCGAACGGTCAGGTCGCCTTCCTGTCGCAGTTCGTTGTAGAGCTCGAGATCGGCCGGTTCGTCGCCGGCGGACTGGATGCTCGTGATCCCGGCCTGGCGGGCTTCGAGCAGCCGGGCGCGGAGCGCGTGCAGCTGATCTTCCTGCGACAGCGGCGCGAGCAATCGTTCGACGAGCTCACGCGCGTCGTTCTTGAGCGCGCCGGTTGGTTCGCCTGTTGCCGGGTCGGTGACAATCGTGCCGTTTGTCGGCGCCGGCGTGCGCCGCGAGATGCCTGCCAGCTTGAGCGCCTTCGAGTTGGCCCAGCCGGTGCGTCCGTCGCGGCTCACAAAGTAAGCGGGTCGATCCTTGACCACCGCGTCGAGCTGTTGACGCGTGGGCAAGCCACCCGGAAACGCGGAGTACGTCCAGCCGCGGCCCACAATCCACGGTTGCCGCTGGTTCGCGTCGGCATACGCTCGGATGGTTTGCTGCACGTGCTCGACGTTCTCGGTAAGGTACAGGTTGACCTCGTCCGAGGGCTGAATCGCGCCCGCGAGGTGCGCGCGTGCATCGTTGAAGCCGGGTAGAACGCTGCCGCCGTGGGCGTCAATGACACGTGTCTGCGGACGGCGCAGCCGTTTAATCTCGCGGTTGCTGCCAACGCGGACGATCTGGTTGCCGCGGACGGCAACCGCCTCTTCGATGCGCCCTTTGTCGGCCGCCGTATACACCTTGCCGTTGAGCACGATGAGATCGATGGCGCTGTCGTCGCGCTGAGCGCCCGCAATAATCCCGGCAATGATCGTCGCTGCGACGATCACCGTCACGATGATGCTGGTCAAGCGTGCCGCCATGGGACGAATTCTAGCATGCAACACGTACACCGTACGGGGTGCTGGGTGCTGGGTGCTGGGTGCTAGGTGCTGGGTGCTGGGTGCTGGGTGCTCAGACCGGTTCACACTTCGGCTTTGAAACTCCAGCCCCGCCATGATCGCGGTTGCGGGAAGTCCGAGGTGGGCCCAAAGCCTAAAGCCTAAAGTCCACAAAGTGTCGCAGCGCGGCCTCGCGATCCGCCGGGTCTACAAGAGGAAATGTCGCGAGGATGTGACGAAACTCCTGGTCGTTCAGCTCGTAAGCTTTGGCTGCAGCGCTTTGAAACTCTGCCTGGACAGCGCTGTCGATTTCACTACGCTTCGATAACCTGATCGCCAGGGATGCGATTTCCTGGAACAGAGGATCGCCAGGGCCGAGATACGGCACGCGCAGCCGCAGCATCGTTGCTGCGGTCACGTGCGTCGTGACAAAGAGACGGATGAGGTAGTTTGCCACGAAGCTGTTGAGGATGCCGCAGAGAAATGCCTGCTCAGCGAACGTCAGCGGTGTTTTCAGGCAATACACCGTATGGGTGGTTACGACACCTGCCGGGACGATTGCCGCGATAAGGGTGAGGCGATTGGTGGCGCCCGCCACTTCACGGTAGGCAAGCCTCGGGCGATGCCAGTTCGTCCGCTTCCGGAACTGCGTGGCAAGGACCGCTTCGGATATCCAATGGCGCGATCGCTCGAGGTGAACACGGAAAGGATCGATTTGTTTGCCTTCGATCACGTGAATCCCAGACCCTGTCTCCGTGAAATGCCTGGAGTCGTCTGTCGCATTGAGTTCGCGGCCGAACACCGCGTGCCATCCGTCACGCGCCCCGAGCGGCTGATAGCGCTCGCAAATTCCTTCCAGCACGGCCACGTCCGCACTTGAGCGGATTTCGGGGATTGCCAGGTCTGGACCAGAGATGCGCTCGATGAATCCAGCCGAGAGCCGAACCGGAAAAGCCGCCGTTCGGTCGTCACCAATCGTCTCGAGTGCCGCGGGGTCTCGCTCGCCCATCCGGCAGGCAATATCCGAGGAGTTCCCGCCCATCGTTGACGTGAGCAGGACGAACTTGACGCTTCGGTGAATTGGAAAGATTCGGTCGCGGTTTTCGAAGACCACGAGCGAATCTGTCTGACAGTGATTGATGAGCAGACGTCGCACTCGTGAAGATCCCTGATCGGTCATCACACCGGACGGCAACACGATGCCAAGCCGACCCCCACGCCTGGTCAGCTGCATCGCGCGCTCCAGGAAGACCTGGTAAAGGTTGATGTGGCCGTCTGATTGCGCCCGATAGGTTCCCGCGTCCTTGATGAATCGTGTCCGCTGACCAGCTGTCCGTCGGTTGCTCGAGACGCCCGGATCTGATCGCAGCATGTCCCATGGCGGATTCCCTACGACGGCATCAAATCCCGGGTCGCCGAGCGGTTCACCATCGACGCCGACAAAGGCTTCCGGGAATTCGAAAACCCAGTGAAAGAACCGCTCTTGATGGGAAGCCTGACGTGAGATGGACAAGAGCTGGTGGACCACCGGGCTTGGCAATGGAGAGTGGCCGTGCAACTGATGATCGCTGAGAGCCGCAAATATCTGCGGCGACAGGGCTGTATCGTCCGGCCAGAACCAGCATCCACACCAGAGATCGGCCACCTCGCGCCATCGAGCAATCGCCCCGCGAAGACTGGATGATCGATCGAGCAGCAGCTCCTTCTCACGAACGTCCGACAGCGTATCGCCCGGTTCCATGGCAATGCGAATTCGATCTGGCAGAATCGTGCGCAAATCCTCACCAAACGCTGCGTCATCAAAGAACGGAAGAGACCACGATCGCCCATGCGAACGTGTGATGGCCGATCGGGGTGGGGCTCGACGAGCAAGGTCAGCTGGAGTCGCTCCAACGACACTGTCGCCGATACGCAGGTGATGATCGAGGAAGGTGAGTGGCCGATCGGCGGCGAGGGTGGCCAGCCAGAGCGACAGGCGCGCAAGCTGCACAGCCATCGGATTGCGGTCGACGCCGAATAGACAACGTTGAGCCACCATCCGCCGGAAGGTGGCGCGGTCGACATCTGAGACATCCGTTGCTGCGCAGGCTCCCGAGTTCACCAGAGCCGCTTCATATGCGCGAGACAAGTAGCGGCATGCGGCGACGAGAAACGCCCCGCTTCCCATGGCCGGATCCAGAATACGCAACGAAAGGACCGCCTCGGGCGTCGCATTTCTAATCAGCGGGTGCAGAGTACGCCGAACGAGATACTCGGTAAGCGATTTCGGCGTATAGAACGTGCCCGTCGCTTTCCGTTCGCGTCCGCTCCGTTGCAATTGCACGGGCGGATTCGAATCTGGCGTCCATGCCGGTTCGTAGTCGAGCACGCTTTCGTAAACGGCTCCAAGTTGCTCAACTCCAAGATCCCGATAGTCGATACGTTGACGCCCGGAACGGTTACCGTCGGTTGTCGACAAAACCAGCAGAGCCCGCCGCACCGAGTCTTCCCGGGCTGGCGATTCGTCAATGACGGCCATTGGCGCGAACAGACGACCGTTGAATGGTGTGACGCGCAGGTCTCCTGCGACGCAACCATCGCGTGCCAGTCTGGCGATGGCCTGCAATGTCTCCCACAGCGCGCGAGGCTTTGAGACACCTTCGACAGCCGTGCGCAGCGCTTCGATGGTGTAGTTGTCGCGATAAACCGGGTGCCAGCTTGGCACGAGACCGCGGGCCTCCGCGAAGAGCAGAAACAGCACCCGGTAGACCGCAGTGAGCGAACCCTCGAACGCCGCCGACAGTGCTGTCGGCGAGGGTGGACGACTTCGTCGTGCCCGATGCGGTGTTGTGAGCAACGACGCGAGCATCTCCCGAACCGCTTCGAGTACTCCGTGCCGCAGCGAACCGCAAACGCCCGTGGCATGGGCGGCGGAGAGGGCTGCGAGTCGGTCGATCAGTGATGTCGAATCGGTAGGGGACGATCGATTGAATGCGCGTGCGTGAAGTACGGCCCAGAAAACTGCGAAGCTGCGAGGCTCGAGCGAGACGATCTCCAGGTCGAATTCGAGGTGGCAATCTGTGTAGACACGCGTGGCATCGATGAGACGCATGTGACGCCCGTTGACGCATAGGCACCATCGACTCGCCAGATGGGGGTCGCCCCTGACCTCCCGCCAAACCTGATCGAGGTTTTCCTCCCACGATGCTCCATATGTCACAAGCGTGGCTCCGGGAGTCCTGAACACTCCCCTGAGCTTGTCCTCCACTGGTGTTGAAGATGCTTGGATATCCCACCCCAGGAGCGTGAGTGCGGGGACAACGCCGTTGTCCCAAAGCGTGCGCACACTGGACGTGGGACCCAGAACTCGTTCCGCCTTCTGCCACCACCTCGCCATTTCGGCGCGTGCCTGGGTGCTGGTTGCTTCGCCAAGATGGCCGGCAAACGTCGAGAAGAGAATTGCTTCGGCAAAGAATTGAGAGAGGAGCGTTCCAGTGACGCCAGGCAGCATGGGGCGGCAGGCTCAGGCGACAACGAGCACGAGCGCCAGCTCCGTCGGTTCAGCAATGACGACGTCGTGTGATCGGTCGATTGTTCTCACCTGTGCGAACTCGTTGCCAAGCGAGGCCGCACGCGACTGAAGAGCCACCGCACGATCACGCAGGATGCGAGAGTCGAACAATCCCGGTTGGAAAGGCGAACTGGTTCGGGCGTCCGTTTCGATATTCCGGACGAGGGACAGCTCTCTTACACGGCGTGCCTCAACGAATGCCTGATAGGTTGAAATGATTGTGTCGCGACGCGCCCTGGCAACCGCGAGTGCGCGCATCTCCATTTCGGTCCAGACCTGGTCGAGAGCCAGCCGGACAGCGGACTTCAAGGTTTTCGGCCGACGGAAGACATGACCGCGTGCAGGTGAGAATGAGACTGGAACTACCAGCGGGACGACCAGCTGTTCTACGAGCTCACCATCACCACCCACCAGACGCAGACGCGCGAGGCAGATGAGGGACGAGGAGAGCGCGAGCCCCTTGACGTGTGCGCGAGCGACAGTTGTGACCCTCACGATCTCCGGGGCCACATTTGTCGGCTGCCGAGCAAGACGCCGAACCGCCGTGAGCCTTCTTGTCTCCTCAATCGCCACAGCACGCAGATCCAGTTGTGGGACAGCCTCCCGTTGAATCTCGTCTGTGTCGCCACCGTGGTTCAACATGGCGTTCACCACTTCGTCAACGGCCCCGAGTGGATTGTTCACACGACCGATGGCGTGTTGGATGTGCGCCAGCCGATCGGCGAGTCGCCCCAAGATCGCTTCCTCGGAAGTGTCGCGCGCGACGAGGTTGATCGCGTGGACTGTGCGTTGCTGCCCCAGCCGATCCACGCGTCCGATGCGTTGCTCCAGCCGCATCGGGTTCCAGGGGAGCTCGAGGTTGATGACGAGCCGGCAGCGATGATGAAGATTCAGGCCCTCAGCCGCGGCGTCCGTCGCGAGCAGAACACGGTTTTCACCGGTTGCAAACCGGGTCAGAGCCTTCAGCCTTTCCGCCTCACCGAGTCCACCGTGAATGATTGAGATCCCGGCTGTTGGGCCAATCGTGTGCGCCACGTGCTGCAAGGTATCGCGATACTCGGTGAACACCACGACGGGTTCCTTCACGCGCTCCAGGAAGCGCATGAGTACATGAACTTTGCGACCGATCGGGACCTCGCGAGCAGCCAGCTCGATATCGTGCAGAATCGTCAGCTCCCGCGCTCGATCAGCAAGGCCGGGAACCCTCAGTATCTCGAGGGGTTCGCGATCCCTGTCGTCTTGTTCATCATCCGAGAATGGCAGCGAGGGTTGAAAATCGACCGGTGGCTCCTCGTCGGTGGCGAGTGATTGAATGCGCCGCTGAACTGACATCCGAAGTGAGACCGGACTCGAGAGGGCACGTTTCGTGAGTACGGTCATGGCCAGGACGCTACGAGCCCGCGGGTGTGATCGATTGGAGTCGTTCTCCCGGCAGACGAGCAGCGCATACGCACGCAGAACGCGATGGAGCTGCCGCTCATGTGATCCGAGATTCACCATGATCGTTCGTGCCCGACGATTCAGTGGAAGACCAACCTCGGTGCGAGAACGCCTGAACATGATCAGCGGCTGATCGTCTCCTGCGCCAAGCCGACAGAGCGCCGCGAAGGCGCTGGAATCACCGGCGTGCGGCGTCGCGCTGATGAGCACCACGCGACGGGCTCGCGCCGCGAGTTGTCGTAACGCCGCATGTCGCAGTGGCGCGTGTGCGACCACGTGGGCCTCATCCAGAACGATCAGATCCCAAACGATGGATGCCATGCTCCTGAGCGCTTCGGTTCGCTTGACGAGATCGATCGAAGCAATAGCGACTTCGTCGAGCAACCACGGATTGGTGCCGGCTGGCAACAACGAGCCCCGGCGGCGCAGCAGAAGCGAGTCGACAACCGTGGCGGCAATGCCAAATCGGGTGTGGAGCTCCTCCTTCCATTGCTGGCGAAGTCCCGCGGGTGCGAGAAGAAGCGTCCGTTCTGCGAGACCACGCTCGCGAAGCTCGGCGAGGAGCAATCCGGCCTGAATCGTTTTGCCCAAACCCACCTCATCCGCCAGGAGGACGCGACTGGTCAATCCCCGACCAAGAGCGAGCGCAGGTTCCAGTTGAAACGGCAAGAGCTCAATTCGAGCGAATGCAGCGGCGCGCAATCCATCGAATGGGTGGTCCAGCGCCAAGAGCTCTTTGAACCCGCGACCCCATTCCGTCTTTCTCACGACTCGCAGCGTGGCAGGAACGTGTTCTGGCTGCAGGCGGTCGAACGGATCGATCAGGGTGGTGGGTTGGCCGGCGTTCTCTCGCCCAATACCTGTCAGATGGACGATGGTGCACGAATCGAACGGGTGCACGTGGTTGACTTGCCAGACTGCTCCGCGCACCCGCACGCGAGCGCCCGCCGCCAGCAGGTGGTGCAGTTTCTGCGATGCGTCGCCGGGCTCTGATTGCAACATTTGCCAGCCTACCGCCGAAAGTCCTTGACTTCAGCGCGTTAACGGACACGCCTGCTGACACGTTACAAAAGGGGTTCCTGCTCGGGATTCGGGATTCGGGATTCGGGGTTCGGGATTCGGGTTGGGGTTT
>DATBJG010000146.1:0-2937 GCA_036556585.1 Vicinamibacterales bacterium | reverse complement strand
CAACGTGTGACTCACCATCACTTGCTGATTCTGGACCCAGGTGGCCCACAACTGTCCGGTCGAGTCTTTCGCAATCGTCAGCGACTCCGTTTTCGCCGTGTTGATGTCAGCCGGAAATCCGGTATCCAGGTTGTACGTCTTGGCAGCCCAGTCGTAGCTGTACCGGTAGAGCCGTCCCCGTTGACTGGAGGTGCCCGTGCCACCGCTCGTCGTCCAATGATGAGATGCCACGTAAAGCTTGCGTTCCGTCGGAATGGCCGGCTTGTCGTCCCAGAACACGTCCATCTTCGTCCCCGGACGCGAATCCAGTGCGGTGAGGGTATCGACCCACTGCTGGGTTGCCATGTCGAGGCGATAGATGCGATAGGTGCTGGCAGCCGAACTCCACAAGCCGGCCCACCAGCTGCCATCGTTCCACCACAGTTTGCTCTCTGGCTTCTCGGCCGTGACCTCCTCGTCACCACCGATCCCGCTCGAAAAGGCCGGGCCGCGGAATCCCGCATCGACAGGCTGTGCCTGGACAACGTCGCTGGCGCCCAGAAGGCATCCCAAAACGGTGATGATGATGAAGTGCGGGACACTTCCGCGCAGGAATCTGAAATCCACTGTGTTGTCCGTTGCTGATGAGGCCGCGGCCTTCTGCGGCGTCCGTTACTAGTTGAGCGCGACGGGTGTCTCCGGATTGGACGTGTCGATCACCCGGAGACCCGAGCGGCCAGTCGCAACAAACGCGTACGGGCCGTCGACGTATACGTCGTTAGCCGAATGGATGGTGTCGAAGCGGCTGACAGCGACGGGATCTGCCGGACTGGAGATATCGATGATCCAGAGCCCTGATCGCTCCGTCGCGAGAAACACGTAACCGTTTACCACGTGAAGCCTCTTGCCATAGGGCTCCGTGTACCCACTCACCCGTTGGAGCTCGGTCGGTCTGGTCACGTCAACGATCTCCAGGCCGCCGCCACCGGCGGCGAGATAGGCAACGTTCTTCATCACCGCAACACCGTTGACATCGCCCCCGGCGGAATAGGACCCGACCTCGACTGGAGCCGTCGCGTCCGACACGTCAATGACGCGCAGTCCGCCTTCCTCGGCGGCAACATACGCGAGGTGGCCGACAACTTGAACCGCCAGAGCCCGAGGTATTCGAACCTGCCCAAGAGCTGATGGCGCCCGGGGGTCAGACACATCGACGATCTGCAGCCCTCCCCAGCTATCCGCGAGATATGCCCGCCCTCCATCAACATGAATGCCGCTCGCCGCGCCTGGCGAATCATACGTACCCTTCACCGTCGGGGCCGAGGCGTCGGACACGTCGATAACCGACAGCCCGCTGTCGCCGGCCGCAACGTAGGCCAGATCGTCAACAACCATGACGTCCTGGACGCTATCGGAGAACGCTTTGCTGTGACCAACTACCGTCGGCCTCATCCGATCAGAAATGTCGACAATCACCACTTGCGGACCAACCGCAACAAAGGCATGACTGCCGCGAACGAACACCGCCTGGGCGTCGACGTGATCGAGCACACTTTCCGACTGCGCGAAGCGGGGTGCCTGTCGATCCAGATCCCGATTGATCGCAGCCCCGCTGACCTGCTTGTCACTCGAAAATCCGGCGGCCACAATCGCCAGCAGACACACGGGCACAAACCGCGCGCGTGATTTAACTGGACCGTGGTAGCGCGTGGCGTGTCCCGACGCGGGATTCATGCGACCTCCCTCCAGGTGTGTGCGATGCGTACGCGTTCCAGATGAAACTCGTCACTTCTCGGCGCACCGATTCGGCGTCTCGTGTCGCGTCAACGACAAGACTGCCGGGCCGAGCCGCCAGCCGCAGGTACGTCTGTCGCTGCTGCTCGAGAAGCTCTACCGAATGCTCGTGTTTACGGTTGTAAAGGACCTCCCCGGGTGCATCCAGGACGACGATGAGATTCGGGGCAGGGCAGGATCGGGCCAGCAGCCATCGCCGCACGCGGCTGTGCCAGGCGAGCGGTGCGCGCGGCGGAAGCATGGCGTCGTACGAATAGCGGTCGAAGAGCACGAATCGGCCGTGCACCTGGTGGTTGCACGCGACGAGATAGCGAGCCCATTGCCGGACGAGGCGTGTCACAAAGCCGAGTCCGGGAGCCCTCCGCTGTGGCGTGGTATCGGAGGAGTCCCGCTTATAAAGACCCATGTAGAGCGACCGGACCGGGACGTGGAACGATGCGTGTATGCCCTGCACGAGCGTCGACTTCCCACCCCCGTCTGGAGCGAGCAGCGCCACTGTCAGGCCACGATGCCGGTAGCTCGGGAGCCGGCGGTTGAGCCTTCGAAGCACTGCTCGCCCAACCCTCGCGAGCCTGGAACCAACTCGTCCGACGAGGCCCCGTTCGGCGGCAGTAGCCGGGCCGTCCTTCAGCAAAGCGTCCCAATCATTCTCCCGAATCATCCGAATGAGACGCTGTGCCGTCATGGCTGGCGACCAGTACGTGGTCAACAGGCCGGAGAGCATGGTGTGGTTGGTGATCTCTTCGCACAACGTTCTGCAGCGCTCTCTTCTCGCAGGATCGAAACGCCGTTTCTCGAGCACGCAATGAAACAGAAGAGCAACGAGCTCGACTTCAGGCGAGGGGATGAAGGCCACCCCATGACGCCGCCGGTGATTCAGGCAGTGTTCGGTGAGCGAGGCACCAAACACCTGCGCGTTTCCAAACGCGAGCTGGTCGACGACATCGAGCTTGAGCCAGGCATCGGACGCGCTGTCGTATGAGAGGAAAAAGCGGTGGGCGGCATATCCCCAGGCACGAGGTTTGACGAACCCAAGCGGCTCGAGCACTCGCTCCAGGCGAGCAAGGTCATTCCGATCGACCAGCAGATCGATGTCGCCCGTGCGGCGATCGAGGCGATCCGCGTCGCGCAGCAGGCAGTACCGCACGCATTCCTGCTCGAACA
>DATBJG010000145.1:0-20694 GCA_036556585.1 Vicinamibacterales bacterium | reverse complement strand
GAGCGTAGGGGTCGGATCCTGGCGGGAGATCGATCTCTGCCCGCGAGACGTGGAGAAAGCTGAGCGGGTTATCGGCTGACAGGACGCGTGCTTCTTCCGTGGTCACGACGTCGTACGGCACCGCAGCAACACGCGCAGCCGTCGCGGGCACCGGGCGCAACGCCCGGAACGGAATAAGGCTCGCCATGTCGAGAATTATACAGAACCGGGATTCGGGATTGGGGATTC
Source organism: Vicinamibacterales bacterium (assembly GCA_036556585.1). Classification (GTDB taxonomy): domain Bacteria; phylum Acidobacteriota; class Vicinamibacteria; order Vicinamibacterales; family JAMQPK01; genus DATBJG01. The sequence goes on along the minus strand of DATBJG010000145.1, from coordinate 20,466 downwards.
GGGATTCGGGATTGCGTGATCTGGTGATTCGCGATTTATCGACGGTCGAATCGCCAATACAGCACGACTCGCCAACGACAAATCACCAACGATTCACCAATCACGAATCGCAAAATGGTGAAATGTTCTACCGTTGCGGCTCGAGCGAGATTTGAATGACCTTGCGGAACTTCACTGGAACCCCGCTGAGCGTGGCCGGGGTATAGCGCCACGATTTGGCGGCATTCACCGCCGTGCGGTCGTACGACGGATCGACCGGCAGGCGCATGACGGCCGATTCGACTTCTCCACGTTCGTCAATCACGACCTCGAGAAGACCCTTCGCGGCGTCCGACCGCGGCCGCGTGTGGGGTGGCAGCGTCTGGCGTATTGCAATCGGCGGAACGACCGTCCCGTCAGAAGAACCGTAGATTTGTCCGGCCACCGGCGACGGAGGTGGCACGACCACGGGCGGCGGTGGCGCAGGCGGTGTCGGCGGCGGTGGTGGCGTGGCGGCCGACACGGCCAACTCATGAAAGCCCACACTCAGTGTCAACAGATCCGAGAGCGGCGCACGATTCGCGGCCGACCCCAGATCGGGATCGTTGAAGATGTCGAGCACCCTCTTGAATTGATCGGACGCAGAGTCGAACTCCTTCCGATCAAAGGATGCCTTCGCCTGCGCGTACTTCTGCTGCACGATCAGCGGCAACATGCGACGCCTGACGTCGGTGAACGCAGAGCGGATTCGCGGTGAGACCTCGGTTGTCGAGGGGGAATAGAACGGCTCCGCGGCGACAACCGCTTCGATGGCGCGTTCGGCTTCTTCCCCACGTCCCAGGGCCAGCAGACAAAACGCGCGATACTGCTCGATCGTCCGGCTGTCGTTTTCCGACCGATCGCGCCCACGCAGCCGGTTCAGCACGTCAAGCGCGTCCTCATAGGCCGCAGCGGCATAGAGGTCACGGGCTGCATTGAGCGATTCCTGGGCGCCCACGGGAACAGCGCCCAAGAGAAGAAGACCTGCGGTCAGAAACCACGCCATCCGACGTCGAGCCTGTCGGTTCATTTCTTCCTCAAATCCACGCTGAGCCGCGCCGGTCCACCTGCGGTGACGGTCGCTGCATGTCGTTGTTCACCAAGTTCCGGATGTCGGAACACAATCTCGTGAGGTCCGATGGAAATGGGGAGATTGCCAATTGGCGTCTCTCCAACACGCTCGCCATCAACCCAGACCTCTGCCCAGGGGATTGCGTTGAGCGCGATCGTGCCCTTCGGCATTTCGATGGAGATGGTGGCAACACGCCCGGGCGCGACTTGAACCGTTCGAATGGCTCGATACGCCAGCGTCTCGTTGACGATTTCAATGTCGTGACGACCGGCGGCCACCATGATCCGGTCGCTGCGACTCGTGCCCAGCAGACGGCCCGCCTCGAGGAGCTGCACTTCAACCGGGGCGGACACCGACAACCACCCGGAGAGAGGTGCGCCAGTCGGAGCGGTGAGCGGCACGACGAGCGAAGCTGTTGCTCCCGCCTGAATGGTCACCTTCTGTCGCACGGACCCAAGGTCGCTTTCGAGAAGCACGTCGTGTTCGCCTGGTTCCAGATCCCCGATGGTCATCGGCGACACACCGCGTGGCTGTCCATCAATGCTGATGCGCGCACCCGCTGGCTCGGAGCGAATCTGCAATTGTCCCGGTGAGGGTCCCGACTTCGGCAGTTCGATGTATTGCGACACCTGCGAGCCGGCGGCCACCATCAGCGGAATCACGCGGGGCTCTCCGGCACCGCGCAGCTCCAGCGTGTGGGCTCCGGCCTTGAGCGTCAGGTTGACTGGCGTTGTCCCGCGCACTTCACCATCGACGACGACCTGCGCACCCGGCGGATTCGAGTCGACGTTCAACGTTCCGACGCTGGCTCCGATGGGAGCGGGGGACGTGAAGTACTGAGTCGCGAACCATCCTCCGCCGACCAGCACGAGCACGACGGCCGCCATTGCCGCAAGTCGCTTCCAGTTGTGCGGCAGCGTTCGACGCCGTGGCTGTTGCTCGGCCTCTGGCGGTATCGACAGCGGCACAATCGGCGGAAAGGCCTCAAAGGGATCAGGCGATTCATGGCGAGCCCGCGACTGCGCGAGCAGCGACTCGATCGATGGCCTCCCCGACGGGGTGACTGAATCGGCCATCGGCGCGACGGTCGTCTCAGCCCCGAGCAGCCCGAAGGAGTCGGTCGGCCCTGCCTCATACGCGGGCCGAAAATCCGGAGTCTGCGTCTTGCGGACATCCGAAATCGGACGCGATTCCTGAACGGGCTTCACTTCCAGAACGGGCTGAGGATCCTGTTCCTTCTGCGTGTCATGTCCACGCTTGGCCTCATACGGCGGCCAGGGTTCGCGCGGGACAGGCCTCGGCTCGGGCGCAGCCACCGGGACTGGTTCCGGCCTGCGGGGCTCCTTTGGCGCCGTCTGAATATTTGAGAGATAGCTCGAGGAATCTGGCACAGGAGCCAGTGGTTCGGTTGGCAGCTCGGCGCAGGCATGGTACCGCGCGAGGAACGCTTCGAGCGCAACCGGTGCCGCGATGTACCCACTGTCGTCCGACAGCACCTCATCGAGCGCCGTCTGCGCTTCGAGTGCCGACGTAAACGAGTTGCGAAGATCGATCTGAAGTGCGCGCGCCAGCCACGACCGAAGCGCGGGCGTCACAGGCTCGCGACCCCCGAGCGCCGACATGGCCGTCGCAGACGCGACAACCTCTCCAATTCGAGCCGGATACTCGTCGTCTTTGAGAGGTCTGCCAAGAATCAGGGACAGCGCGACGATGCCAATCTGCGTGACGTCGGCCCGATGGTCGAATCTCGGGAGCCCTGCGGATCGCGGAAGCGCGATGCGGAATTCTTTCCAGTACCGCTCGTGCGAGAACCGGAGCTGTTCGAGCGCGGCTCCGAGCACATAGTCGACAATGACCAGGCGCGCGTGAGGCGTCACGACAATACGTTCCGGACCCAGAGCACCGTGGGCCACGTCGCGCGCGTTTTGATGAAGCATCGCAACGGCCGGCACCAGCTGGCGAATCAGGCAGAGCGCAGCATTGATGTCGAGCGCCAGACGCCGCCGTTCGGCCACCATCAGGATTTCTGAGAGCCTGGCGCCGAGCGTGCACTCCGAGACGAGCGCGAGTGTTGCCGCCTGATCCGTCAGCCGATCGACGCGGCGAACGCGTCCATAGTAGGCATGACGAAAGTTGGCCAGTCGGCTGACCCGTTCGCGGAGTGCGAACTCAAAGGATGGAACCGCTGTCAGCTCGCCCCGAAGGCAAAGCATTTCCAGCGTTTCGTTGGTAGCCTGGTCGAGAATGTGACGCCGGACACCCAGCCCGTCCTCAAAGAGGACAGCTGCCGGAGAAGCGGCGCGGGCGACAGCTGAATCCATTTGGGAGCCTCTTAGACCCCCGTGAGCATGCGCGAACCGTACCGTTTCGCAACTGTCGTGCAGCGGTGTGAATCGTTGGCGACAAGTGTCATTGGCGCGGCCATTTGCAGTAACGGCCGCCCTGCAGGCCAGGATCAAGATCGTCGCTCGGACACCGTTCCACTTACAGTAACGTCGGCGGCTCGGCGAAATCTGTAAAGCCAACGGGGTCCTTTGAAAGCGTGTGATACAGTTCTTTCATCGAACCCCCCTTCACATTCAGGACTGTTGTGAGCTTCGTCACGTCCCTGAGGTTTGGATGACACCTCGCCGCACAGGATTGTTCGCGCTTGTCATCGCTTTGACGCTTGCGGGCATCCTTGTGCAGGCGCAAAGCCAGGACCAGCCGGATCTCGCCGCAGTCAATGCGATTAAAGAGGAAGCGCTGCAGCGGTCTCAGCTCATGGACGTGCTGAGTTACCTCACCGATGTGTATGGCCCCCGGCTGACGGGATCTCCAAATCTGAAAAATGCCGCGAGCTACGCTGTTGGGAAAATGCGTGAATGGGGAATCAGTTCCCCCGGTCTGGAGCCATGGGGTCCGTTTGGCAGAGGCTGGTCGAACGAACGGTTCACAGCGCACGTGATTGCGCCGCAGCCCTACCCGCTGATTGGATACCCCAAGGCGTTTACACCCGGTACAAACGGTCCCATCACGGGCGACGCCGTCCTCGCGCCAATCGTTTCCGAACGCGACTTCGATCTCTGGCGTGGCAAGCTGCGTGGCAAGTTCGTCCTGATGGTGGCACCCGGCGACGTGCCGGCTGTGTCACTCGACCCGCTCGGGCGCAGACTCACCGATCGGGAGCTCGAGGCGCTGGCCAGACAGCCCGCGACTCGTCCGGCTGGACGCGGGGGCGGCTCGACGCCCGGCCAGATTTTCACGCGGCAGCGGTTGCAGTTCTTCGTGGACGAGGGTGTCGCGGCCGTGCTCGAGCCGAGCCGCGGAAGCGGGAATGCCGTGTTCGTTCTTGGTGGTAACCTCCGCCAGTCCCCCGAGATCCCAGTGCCCACGCAGGTCGTGTTGTCAGTCGAGCACTACGGCCGCATCGCGCGGACCCTTCAGAAGCAGATCCCCGTGTCGCTCGAGCTGGACGTTCGGAACCGGTTTCACGAGGAGGACCTGAACTCCTTCACAGTCGTGGGTGAGATTCCGGGCACCGACAAGGCTTCCGAGCTCGTGATGATCGGCGCACACTTCGACTCCTGGCATACCGGCACGGGCGCAACCGACAACGCTGCTGGTTCGGCAGTGATGCTGGAGGTGATGCGGATTCTCAAGGCAACCCAACTGCCGCTGCGCAGGACCGTTCGAATTGGACTATGGACTGGCGAAGAGCAAGGGCTTCTCGGTTCGGCTGCCTACGTGAAGGAGCACTTTGCCGATCGGCGAACCATGGACCTCAAGCCGGAGCACGGTCGGTTATCGGCGTACTACAACCTCGATAACGGAACCGGGTCCATCCGGGGCGTCTACCTGGAGGGCAACGAGGCCATCGCGACTATCTTTCAGAAGTGGATGGCACCGTTTGCCACCGTTGGGATGAAAACCCTGGCGATTCGGGGAACGCGAGGCACGGATCACACGTCGTTCGATGCCGTGGGACTTCCGGGGTTTCAGTTCATTCAGGATCCGATCGAATACTCCACACGCACGCACCATTCAAACCTGGATCTGTTCGAACGGCTTCAGAAGTCGGACCTGATGCAAAACGCGGCAATCATCGCGTCGTTCGTCTACCACACCGCAAACCGCGACGACCTGCTCCCGCGCAAACCGTTACCCAAGCCGCAAACGCTGTCGAACCCTTCATCCAGATGAATGGGGTCTGACCCCGTTTATCGAGTTCAGCCGTCCGTACTGGTCCGCCCATTTGCGCAGGCGCCCCGCGCACTTCAAGGCCTCGGACTGGGAGCGGAGTTGATCAACCGGCCACGGCAGCTTGAAGGTCCAGTTCGAATCGGTGACCGTGCCCGGCTCATTGATCCGCTCGCGCCATCCAAAAACGTCCTGGATGGGGAGAATCAACAGGTCAGACCCTGAGGCGTACACCGCCTCGATGAGCGTGTCACGGTTAGAGTCCGTCAGTTCGACAGGCGTGAAATCGGGCCGCGCACCGGCCAGGTCTGCAAGACTCGGCAGAGATGCGAGGTTGGCCCGCTCCTCCGGTGTCGTTGATTCCCACCACTCAGCGAGCGTGTCGGTATCGTGCGTCCCGGTCATGGCAACGGAGGCGCTTGGATAGTCCGCAGGATCCTGAAATGGCGCGCCAGGCAAATTCCAGTCGCGTGCCCATCTCAACACGCGGTAGCCTGGCAGGCCGAGCCGTGCGATGGACTCACGGACGAAGGTCGGAACGTTCCCCAGATCCTCCACGACCACGTAGGCGCCCGATTCGAGAAAGATTCGCATCAGACGTTCGCCTTGCTCGAGCTGCTCGGGTTGGGTGCCAGGCAGAAAATACGGTTTGCCGACCACCGGACGTATGTAAGTCCGATAGAACCCGACGAGATGGTCCACGCGGTATCCGTCGAAGAGCGCAGCCATCCGCCGCGCTCGTTGTCGGATCCACTCGTCACCGCGTAAGGCCATGACTACCCAGTTGCAGGGCGGCAAACCCCAGTCCTGACCGGTTTCACTGAACGCATCCGGAGGTGCACCGACTGTCGCGTCGAGCAGAAACTCGTCCTGGCGCTTCCAGACATCGGCACTATCGCCGGTGACGAGGAACGGAAAGTCGCCCAGGATTGCGAGCGGCCTGGAGGCCCGTCGCGCGGCCTGCCACTGCCCTTCGGCGATCCACTGGACGTACTGATGAAAGAGGATCTCGCGCTCGAGGGTGATCCGTGCGGTTGCAAGCGCACACGGGTCTGCAAATCGAAGCGGATCGGGCCAGTTCTGGGATCCCCGGTCCTGTTCTGTCGCGCGGATGGCTCTGAACAGCGCGTAGTCCTCGATCCACCACGACTGCTGGGCAATGTATTGCTGAAGGGCCTGGGCCCTTGGACTCGATGCGCGCCATTCATCGTCCAGGAATCGATCGAACGACCGTCTCAAAGCGTGTTCCTTGATATCGCGCACGCAGGCGAAATCCACACGCGAGGCGGCACGAGCATCGGTCAATCGCCGGCAGACTGCCGAATCGAGGGCACCGACACCCCCAATTGCCGCGAAATCCACAACATCTCGCATGCTGATGAACTGGGGATCGAAGGCCATCGCCGTCAGCGGGGAGTACGGTGAGAACTCGTCGCGAGCCGTCTCATTGAGCGGCAGGAGCTGCAGGACGCCGAGCCCAGCGTCGTTCAACCAGTCCGCTATTCGAGGGATATCACTGAATTCGCCGATACCCCAACTCTCGGTGGACGGCATCGACGAAAGCGGAATCAGAATTCCAGCCGATCGAGTGGAGGTCATGGTCCTTATTTCGTCCCTTCATCGATGCGAAAGAAGAGACGTTGGACGCCGTCGCGAAACTGACCGGACTCGGGCAGCAAGCTCAGGACAAGAAAGGCTTCACGCGGAAAGTCGAAAAAATATCCGGGGTGCACGAGTACACCGTCACGCTCAAGCAACTCGAGCACCCTGGCTTCCTCTCCCATCGTCGCCGGCACCTGAATCACAGCATACCAGCCTGCTTCGACGTTCAGCAGCGTGCACGAGGAGTGCTGGGCTGCAACCGTACGGAGATGTCCGAGATTTGTACGAATTCGTGCGCAGATCTGCTCACGGATGACGGCTCCACCGGCCAACAACTGTGGCGCGGCCAGTTGTACCGGTGTGGACACCGACAAATATGTATCCCCGATCACTTCCAGGCGCTCGAGCGCCGGGCGCACGAGATCCTCCGGCCCGGTCACGCCCATCCACCCCAACTTGACCTGTGGCAGGCCAATGGTTTTCGAAAGTCCGCCGAGACCAAACGTCAGCGTTTCGGAACCGGCCAGAACGCTTGGGCCAGGGAGGCCGTTTCCATCGAGCGGGTAGTCGGCAAATACTTCGTCACCAATCAGCGCCGCGCCCTTCTGCGCACACAATTTCCCAACGGCCGACAGCTCTCGTGCACTTGCCACGGACCCGGTTGGATTGTTGGGACTGACGACAAGTACGGCGCGGGTGCGCTCCGTCATGCCGCGAGCGACACTGTCGAGGTTGATTTGCCAGGCACCGTGATACTCGAGCTCGTACGGAACCACCTCGACGGCATCGAGACGTGTCAGGTGCTCGAACAACGGATAGCTGGGCTGCGGGATCAGGACGTTGTCACCTGCATCGCACAGAAGTTTGAAGAGCAGGGAGTATGCCTCGCTCGTACTGGCCGTGACGACAATGCGATGGGGTGGAACGAGCACATTGCGTCGCCGGTAGTCACCCGAAATGGCCTCGCGCGTGACCTGCAGTCCGACCGGCGCCGGCTCATAGCGAAGGCCGTCGGCCGAAGCAAGTGGCGCAAGAAGTTCGGCAGGATAGGTCAGCCCGGCGCGGGTGGGATTCGATTCGGTCAGGTCGATGTAGGAGCGCCGCCGCTCGCGCGCCTGCGCCATCCGGTTCTGAGTCAGGCTGCCAGGTAGCCGCGACGAGAACAGCTGTACTTTCACGAATTCGGCTTTGGGCTTTAATTGGTCGTACGCGTCGCCGGCGGCGGCACCTGCCGGGTCGCACGGGTCAGCGCCGAGTATTCGAGCATCTGCTTGGTCAGATCCAGAGGATACGAGATCTTGACATCGGTGATGGCGCCGTCCGCGCCCCGGACAGGTTCCAGCTTTGGCATGACAAAGCCCGAGTACGACGGCAGCTTGAGACGATCGACTCTTGCCACGACCTCGTCACGCAGGGCCGGATCGAAGTGCACACCATAAGTTTCAAACAGCTGCTTTGCGGCCTGATAGTCCCCCTCACCCTTGATGCGCTGCACTTCTGCGAGCAGCCTGCCCACACCGTCGCGGAACGCTTTGGCGTCGACCATGACGTAGTATGTCTTCCCGTCGCGCTTGCGTTCTTCGATGGCCTTGCTGTTGGCCATCAGCCACTTCACGATCATCTGCCGGTTCCGCATGTGGTCTTCTTCAATCTGAGTTCCCTCGCGGATTCGGCGGAGCTGCACGATGGCGTTGCGACTGTAGGCCTCGTACTCCGCCTTGATGACCTCTTCGTGATCAGCGGCTGAGACAAGGCCGAGTTCCACGACCTTGGGATCCGGAAGGAAGTAGAGACCAACGAGGTCCGCCCTGGCTTCTTCCAGCGCGGAAAACTGCTCCTTCAACACCTCCTGAGGTCGGCCTTTGAGACGCTCCGCGACTTTGCCGGACGCATGGCCAATGACCTCGTGCATGTTGGTGGTCAATTCCCCTGAAAAACTGCCCCATTTCTCAGAACGGGCCGCTTCCTCCGGCGTCCAGGAAAATTCGCTGCGGAACTCAGGGGCCGCCGACTTGTCATAGCCCTCATTGACGTTCGACAGAGACACCGACTTGCTGCCGTACTTTTCACGAACCCCCTGATCGTTTGGCAGATTGATCCCAACCGGGGTGACCGGCCCCGAATCGCCAGTCTCAATGACGACGTCAATGGCGTTGGCCGTAATGCCCTGTACGCCTTCCTTACGATATTTCGGATCCCACGGCATGCGATCTTCGAACCACTGAGCTTCGCGGGCCAGCTTCTGAATGTCCTCGGTCTTGTGACGGTTGACGTAGAAGACGAGCGCTTCCCACGCGCCCTTGATCCCGCGGGCATCCATGTAGACTTCGGTGAAATAGTTGATGGTGTCGACCGGTGACGACTTGTCCTGCACCCACGCAATGTCGTACGCCCGCCGGTCTTCGGTTTCACCCGTCCTGTAGACCTTGATGAGCGCTTTGATCGCGGCCACCATCGGTTCGTTGGCGAACGGAATCGCCGCTTCCAGGTGTTTGATGATTTCGGCGATTTGAGGCCCGTACCTGCCGTTCAACCGATAGACCTCTTCAACGAGTTTGCCGTTGCGATCGACGAGCCTGGAGTTGAGCGGGTACCGTTCGTTGAAGCCGTCGAGCTCCTTGAGATTCACGCCGACATAAAGGTTGTTCGCGCTGGCTTCCAGGATGTCCTTGCCGGATCCTGGCGTCTTGTTGGTCACCGAGGGATCGACGTTGGGATCGAAGAACATCGGCTGCAGCCGGGCCAACAAGGTGTCGAGCGTTTCACCTGAACGGGTCGGGAACTGCGCACCCGAGGCCGCAGCAGCTTTTGCCGCCGCCTGGAACGCTTCGGGACTGCACTTGAGCACGAACTTGCGTGCGGTGAGATTGTTGTACGGGCCGCTATTGAGCCAGAAGAGTTTGGTGTAGCGCTGGATCTCTGACAGCGTTTGCGCGTCCACGCCCGACGGGTTCGAAATGATGGCCTCGAGCGTGTCACGCATGTCGAGGTTGTGGGCGTGGCGCTGGTCGTAATAGATGTCGCGACCCGCAATGGCCGCCTGAGACAAATGCCAGATGAGCGTCTTTTCCTTCAGCGGCAGCGAAGCAAAGTCATCCGCATAGAGCTGAACCACGGCCGCATCGTCAACGCGCTCGAGCAAATGTTTGCGTTCGGCCTGCGTTGCGGCCGGACTCGCCGTGGCTTCACTAGTCGGAGCGGGTTCCGAACCGGAACAACCGAGAAACGTCGCAAACATCATGGCCAGTGTGAGCCTCTTTGATTGCACCCTCAACATACATCCTGCCTCGCTCCTCAGCTTAGCACGTCACACTCCGGGCTCAGGTCCACACAGCCGTTCACAGAGGGACTTGCTCACCCAACGCCGGCGTGCGGACGGTCCAGCCAGCGAGGCGTTCGATTGAGCTCCTGAGCGCATCCATAGGCCCGGGTTCACCGTGCACCAGGTATGTCAGCCGGGGCGGCTTTGAGAAGCCGCCGAGCCATTGAAGAATTTCCGCAGAATCTGCGTGCGCCGACATGGAGTCAATACGCGCAATGTGCGCGCTCACGGGCACCCACGAGCCGTGAATTTTCACCTCGGTCGCCCCGTCCACGAGCGCTCGTCCCCGAGTCCCTTCTGCCTGGAACCCTACAAACAGCACCGTGTTTTTCTCATATGGCAACGTTTGCTTCAAGTGGTGCAAGACGCGCCCGCCGGTTGCCATCCCGCTCGACGAAATAATGATGGCCGGCGTCTGGGAGGCAGTGACCTCCTTGGACTGTTGAGGTGAGGAAACAGAAGTCAAGCGTGCAACGGTGAAGGCCGACACGACGCGCTTGGCATCGAGCATCTCTTCATCCAGCTCTTGACCGCGAGACCGATAGAACTTCAGTGCTTCAACAGCCATGGGGCTGTCGAGAAACACCGGCACCTGGGGAATTCGATTCGCGTCTTCAAGCCGTTTGAGCCAGTACAGGATTTCTTCGACACGCCCGACGGCAAAGCTTGGAATGACCACCCGCCCGCGCCGATTGATCGTGTCCCGCACCACCCTCGCGAGCGCTTCCCCATCGTCGTCTGCAACGTGCGTGCGATCGCCGTAGGTAGATTCGCACAGGAGAATTTCGGCCTCGGGCGGCGGCGATGGGTCGGGTAGAACGGGCCGGTTGTACCGGCCCAAGTCGCCACCAAAGAGGATGTGCTGCGAAGGCGGACCGGCCAGCGTCATCTTGACAAACGCCGACCCGAGGAGGTGACCAGCGCTGACGAACTCGATGACCATACCGGGCAGGATTTCGATCGGGCGATTGAAGCCAACCGGTTGGAGCTGCGACACCGCCCGAAACGCATCCGGCTCGGTGTAGAGCGGCAGGCTCGGCGTGTGCTTGCCGTATCCATGACGATTGGCCTGACGGGCATCTTCTTCCTGCAATCGAGCCGAGTCCGGAAGAATCAGTCGACACAAATCGGCCGTGCCAGGAGTGCAGAACACCCGTCCTCGGAACCCCTGCGCAACCAACCGCGGTAGGTAGCCGCAATGATCGAGATGGGCGTGGGTCAGAACAACCGCGTTGATCGCGGTGGCCTCAACCGGGAGCGCCTGCCAGTTCAGCTCGCGAAGGTGCTTGAGTCCCTGGAAAAGACCGCAATCCACCAGGGCCCGACCCGCGCCCACATCGACGAGATACTTGGACCCGGTTACCGTTCGGGCTGCTCCAAGAAACGTCAGTATCGCCATTGGCTGACTACACTACTTCAGTTGTCAGTTCTCAGTTGTCAGTTGTCAGTTTTCAGTTGTCATCCGTTCCTCAGTCCGGCTGCCCACTCGTCCCTGGATCAATGGGTCGGTCCCCACCTTGCGACTGCTCGTTCGGGATTAACATACTCCCATGTCTTACTTGAACCGACGCGTCTCGGTCGTCCTGGCATTGCTCATCACCATCGGGCCCACGGCCGCCCGTGCCCAGGACAGAACACTCACGCTCGACGACTTGTACCACCCCTCCACTTCGGTCAATTTCGGCGGTCGCCTGATTTCCGGGCTGACCTGGCTAAACGATACACACTACCTTTGGCCGCGGCCGGGTGCTGGGGGCGTTGACTGGGTGAAGGTGAACGCCGCGACCGGCGCGTCGGAGCCGTTATTCGATGCCGCGCAAATGCAAAGCGCGCTGGCAAGACTTCCGGCCATCACATCTGGAGAAGCCGAAAGACTCAGTCGATCCCGCACGCTGATATTCAACCCGGACAGAACCGCCGCTCTGTTCACCCTTCAAGACGACCTTTACCAGTACGTCTTCGGAGCCGATCGTGCGACACGTCTGACATCGCAGAGTGGCGAAGAGGAGGTTCCTTCCTATAGCCCCAATGGCAAGCTCGTCAGCTTTGTACGTGATGGCAATCTGTTTGTCGTCGAGATCGATCCGACGCGTGAGCGGACGTTGACTTCGGACGGGGGGCCGCAGCTCCGAAATGGACGCCTCGACTGGGTGTACGAAGAAGAACTTTACGGGAGGGGCAACACCCGCGGCTACTGGTGGAGTCCCGATTCGCGCTCGATCGCATTTCTTCAACTGGACCAGCGACCGGTACCGGAGTTTACGGTCATCGATCACCTGCCGTACCGGCTCGGAATCGAGACCTGGGACTATCCGAAGGCGGGCGATCCGAACCCAATCGTGAAGCTTGGCATTGCCAGCGCGACCGGCGGCTCGGTGAATTGGGCCGACACCGCCAAGTACGACGGTATCGACTTTCTCATCGTCAATGTCGCATGGAAACCCGACAGCCGGTCGGTGCTGTATCAGGTTCAGGACCGTGAACAAAGCTGGCTCGATCTCAATGCCGCTGATCGCGCGAATGGTGAATCGCGGACGCTCTTTCGTGAGACGAGCAACGCCTGGGTCAATTGCGGGAACGTCGGCTGTCAAGATGACGATGGGAATCCCATCTGGTTGAAGAACGGGTCGTTTCTCTGGTTGAGCGAGCGGAGTGGCTGGCGGCATCTCTATCTGTATCAGGAAAAGGGTAATGCCGTGCGCCCTGTCACCTCCGGCAAGTGGGAGGTGCGTATCGTCCATGGCGTAGACGAGCAGAATGGCTGGATCTACTTTTCGGGCACCGAACGCAGCTACATCGGTCAGGACGTCTATCGCGTCGGTCTCGACGGCAGCGGATTCCAGCGTCTTTCGACAGCAGCGGGGACGCACAACGCCACGTTCAGTCAGGGGTTTTCGTTCTATCTCGACCGCTGGAGCGACGTCCACACACCTCCCCAAATGCGCTTGCACCATGCCGATGGTCGCGAACTCCGTCTCCTCGACGGCAACCGGGTGGCCGCACTCAACGAGTTTCGCCAGACGAAGCCCGAGTTCCTGCAGGTCAAAACGCGCGATGGCTTTGTGATGGAAGCCATGATGATCAAGCCGCCCGACTTCCGGCCCGACCGGAAGTATCCGGTCTACCAGTGGGTTTACGGTGGACCTCACTCGCAGCGTGTGCTCAATGCCTGGGTCGGCGAGAACATGTTTCTGCAGCTGGTGGCCCAATCCGGGATCATCGTCTGGGTGTGTGACAACAGGACGGCAAGCGGCAAGGGCGCGGAGTCAACATGGCCGGCGTTCAAACGACTCGGCGAGTCGGAGCTGCGCGATATCGAAGACGGACTCGCGTGGCTCAAGCAGCAGCCGTACATCGACGGGGCGCGGATTGGGATTCATGGTTGGAGCTACGGCGGCTTTCTGACCAGTTACGCACTAACCCATAGCACGAGCTTCGTGATGGGCATCGCGGGTGGGACCGTCAGCGACTGGCGGGACTACGACACGATTTACACCGAGCGCTTCCTGCAAACCCCGCAAAAGAACCCCGAGGGCTACCGGGAAAGCTCTCCGCGCTTTTTTGCCGACCGATTGCACGGACGGCTGATGCTGATGCACGGCACGATCGACGACAACGTGCACGTGCAGAACACGCTCCAGTTTGCGTACGAACTCCAGCGTGCGGGCAAATCATTCGAGTTGATGCTGTACCCACGCAGCCGCCACGCCGTCACCGATCCACATCTCGTCTACCACATGCGGAAGACGATGTTCGCGTTCATACTCGCGAATTTGAAACCGTGACCGCGGATCTCACGTGGTCACGGGACGCGAATTCGGCTCACTTGATACGGGACGCGGATCGGCTCATTGATCACGAGATGCGGATTAACGCGGATTTGAATGGATTCAGACGAGGATCAACACGGGTGGCACCTGAACTGATCCGCTGCCCGTGAACCGGAATGATCCCCCTGCGATCCGCGTCCCGTAAGTATTGAATGATCCGCGGTTACTTGAGATGTCGGCCCCCGTCGACGCGGATCGTCTCGCCTGTGATGAAGTCTGAGTCGAGCAGATTGAGAATCGCCTTCGCAATCTCGAGCTCGCCGCCCCATCGACCAAGAGGCGTGGCATCCGCGACCCCCTTGTGTTGCTCCGCAGTCGTGTCAGGCGGGGCCAGAATGGGTCCCGGCGCAATGGCGTTCACGAGAATCTGATCCGGCGCCAGTTCCAGGGCCATCGCCTCGGTCAGCGCCTTCACGCCGCCCTTCCCGACGTAATACAGAAGGAATCCGGGATAACGCGGACGCCCGCTCACCGGTAACCAGTCGCTGAAGTTGATGATCCGGCCCTGCGTCGCACGCAAATGCGGGAGCGCTGCCTGTGAGCAGAGAAATGCCGCCTTGAGCTCCACCGCCAGGTAGCGGTCCCAATCCTGCTCGGTCAGCTGCGCGAAGGGTTTTCCCTCATAGAGCGACGCCATATTGATAAGGATGTCCAACCGACCGAGCGCGTTGACCACCTGCTCGATCAGCTTTGTGCAGTCCGCCCCACGGGAAAGGTCTGCCTGCACGGTGATCGCGCGGCGCCCGAATGCTTTCAGGCGAGTGGCCGTCTGCTCGGCTTCTGCCTGCGAACGGTTATAGCTGAGAGCCACATCGACGCCCTGCTTGCCCAATTGTTCGGCAACGACAGCCCCGATTCGCTTGGCGCCTGTAAGGAGCGCGACTCGTCCGTTGAGTTGCATAGAAACAAGAAGGGCCGTCGTGCGGTGCCCTACAGACTGCAGTCGTCAGCAGGCAGACGGCAGGCCGCCCTCCTGATCGGAACCTCGTCTGGACCCACCGGCCCAGGGGGCAACCGGTCTGGGCCCCGATCCTCCCGCAAATTGCTGAAAAATAAGGCCGAAACAGCATAAACAACTCGCCGGACCGTAAGCAAGGCGAAAAGCCTTCGCGCGATGTCGCGGGATTTACGCAAACTGCCGCGATTTTCGTGGGGCGTAAAAATCCGTGAAGACTCGGGCACAGAACGCGCACAGAATGGCGCCTTGCGCGGTGGCGCGAATCGTGCGTGGCCGCTGAGCTTGGCTCAAAGGGGTCAACCCTTTGCTTTCAGGAGGTAGGGTCCCATGTCGAAACGAGTGATTCTGGCCGCCGGCTTCGCGCTAGCGCTGGCACTGACGGCCACCCCGGTCTCTGCTCAGCAGCTGCAAATGAACGCCGAACTGAACGGCGGCAACGAAGCCCCCAACAAAGTGTCGTCAGGGGCGCTGGGCAACGCGGAGTGTTCCGTCAATATCAGTGGCCGCACGATTACCTGCACAGGCACGGTGTTCAATCTTCCAAGCGGCGTCACCCAAGGTCATATTCATGTCGGCGCTGATGGAGTAGCCGGGCCGGTCGTGTGCAATGCGGTCGTCCCCGTCACCGCATCGAATGACTTCAACTTCTCCATCTCCTGCGATGAATCCAACATCATCCTGCGGCCGGAAATTGGAATTCGGTCGTTCGAGGACTTCTTGCAGGCAGTGCTCGGCGAGAACAGTTACGTCAACATTCATTCGCAGGTGAATCCGGGCGGAGAAGTTCGCGGCCAGTTGCGGCGTCGGAGAGAGTAGTTGCTGAATGAGGGTGGGGGTTGGGGGTTCGAGGACGTCTGTCAAGACTCCGATCCCCGAGCCCCCGATCCCTCATCCCCGACCCCTAATCCCCGATCCTCTTCCCCTCCGTGTCGTAGGACTCGATCGGCCCAAACGGCTTCAGCGAATCTGCTACCTTAGCGCCATCGCCCACGGCCACGATCTGCAGCCGCGAGCCATCCAGGTACTTGCGGGCGACCGCCTGAACCTGCTCCTGAGTCACGGCCATGATGCGATCGGGGTACTTGTCCCAATAGTCGATCGGCAGGTTGTAGAGCCACCGTGTCAGGTGATCACCGAGAATTCCACCGGGCGATTCGAGGTCGAGCGCGAAATTCGCGACCAGTGCGCGCTTGGCTGCTTGAAACTCTCGATCCGGCACGCGTTGGTCGCGAAGGCGACCAATCTCGGTCATCAGCTCCGTGAGTGCTGGACCCGTAACCTCGGACCGGACGTCCGTCGTCGCCTGCCAGCTTCCCCGGTATCGGAGCGCGCTCAAGCCGCTGGAGGCGCCATAGGTGTATCCCTTGTCCTCGCGGAGGTTCAGGAACAATCGACCGGTTGGCCCTCCCCCAACGATGTGATTCATGACAGCCACCACGTCGTAATCGGGACTGAGCCGTGTGATCCCAGGAGTGCCGACGACCAGACTCGTCTGGACGGAACCTGCGCGGTTGATCAAGTAGACCTTCGAACCGGAGACATCCGATGGATCGCTAACCGTGGGGGCCGGGGCTCCGGTCTTCTTCCAAACCGACAACACGCTTTCGAATTTTTTCCGCGCATCGGCCATCGTGATATCGCCAGAGACGCCAATCACCGCGTGGTCTGGCACGTACGTGCGGCGATGGAATTCGACCAGATCGGCCTGACTCAAGCGTTCGAGGGCAGGCAAGGTCGTGCTGACCCGACTCGCAGGATGATCCCGATACAGCACACGCGCGATCATCTCGCGCGCCAGAAATCCTGGATTGCTTCGCTGTTGAATCAGCCCGGCTCGTTGCCGTGTCTTGAACCGGGCAATTTCGTCTGCTGGGAACGTCGGGTTGAGCAGGATGTCGGTCGCAAGCGTCAGGAGCTGGTCGAAGTTTTCGGTCAGACTCGAACCCGAAAGGGTCGCAACCTGCGATCCCATGGACGTCCCGATTCCAACGGTTGCCGCAAGCGTGTCGAGCTGTTCGGCAATCTGTTGTGACGTCCGGCCCTTGGTACCCTCCCGCATGAGCGCGGCCGTGAAGTCCGCCAGTCCCGGGAGATCGGGCGGGTCGTAATAGCCCCCGGCGCCCTGGATGATGAGCTGAAAGGAAATCGTGGGAGCTCGATGATCTTCGAGCACCATGAAGTGAACGCCGTTCGAAAGATCTGCCTCTTCGGCTCGCGGAAGCTTGACGCGGAGAACCTCTTCAGAAACAGGCGCGCGCCCCTTGATGACCGCTCCCTTTGTGGACTGGTCTTGCTGTTGCGACCACACGGTGCCAGCGCAGAGAAACACGACCAGAGCCAGCGCAAACATCGATCTCATCGCGCACCTCCCGGATTGGCCGGGGCCGTCGGTGGTTTGGGTACGGTGATCACCACAGTGCGGTTGGCCTCGGTGAGGTACTCTCGCGCGACACGCTGCAGATCGGCCGTCGAGATGGCTTCGACCCGCTGATACCTGGTATTGATCATTTCGGGATTGTCATGAAAGAGCGCGTATTGCGACAGGAGCAGCGCGCGCTGCAGCGAGCTCGTCAACGTGCCCACAACGGCTCGCTTGGCGTTGTTACGCGCTTTTTCCAGCTCCCAGGCCGCAATGGCTCCGGTTTTGACGCGCTCGATTTCTTCATAGACAGCCGCTTCTGTATCGGCCGCTGATTTGCCAGGTGCGACGGTTACGCCAACCGAGAAAAGCCCCGGCCCGCGCGAATCGTCTGACTGGGCGCCAGCCGCCACTGCCAGCTGCTTCTCACGGACGAGCGCCTGATACATGCGCGAGCTCCGACCGGCGGCGAGCACCGACGCCAGCACAGACAGGGCGTCAGCATCTGGCGTGATTGCCGGCGGCATGTGGTAGACGATGTCGATGCTGGTCAACCGTGCCAGCGAATCCTCGAGGTTCGTTCGTTTCTCGGCTCGCTGCGGAGGCTCGGTCATGTCCACGACAGGGGGTGTCGGCTGCGACGGAATCGTGCCGAAGTACTTCTGGACTCTGGCCAGCGTGTCCTTCGGGTTCACGTCTCCGACAATGCTCAGGACCGCATTGTTGGGCGCGTAGTACATTTTGAAGAACGCTTTGACATCGTCCAGCGTGGCGGCGTTGAGGTCAGCCATTGACCCGATCGGCGAGTGCTCATACGCAAAGTTCTCGTACGCAAGCTCGAGGATTGTTTCGTAGGTCCGCCCGTACGGCTGATTGTCAACACGCAGCCGCCGCTCCTCCTGCACGGCCTGACGCTGGTTGTCGAGATTTTCCTGCGTGACTGCCAGCGATCGCATCCGGTCCGATTCGAGGTAGAGCGCGAGATCGAGCTGGTTGGCGGGGAGCCGCTCGTAGTAGACGGTTCGATCCTGGTTGGTCGTCCCGTTCATGTCGCCGCCATTGTTGAACACCAGAACGAAATGCTCCCCCGTACCTACGTTCTCGCTTCCCTTGAACATCATGTGCTCGAAGAGATGCGCGAAGCCCGTCCGTCCTTTGCGTTCGTCACGAGAGCCGACGTTGTAGTTGACGGCAATTGAGAAAACGGGCGCCGAGTGATCTTCCGAAATCACCACTCGAAGGCCGTTCGAAAGACGCGTGTACGTGAAGGCGACCTTGGGTGGCGTCACCGCACCGAGGGGCACGGTCGTCACGAGGATTACGAGAATGGCAAGACGGAGAATTCTTCTCATAAAAGAAAGAATACAGAATTCAGAATACAGAATACAGAAGAACGGATCTCGGCTCTCGGCGCTCGGATCTCGGGGCTCGGCTATTGTCGGCTGTGCGTGGAGTTCTCTAATACGTCGACGAGCTCGGTCAATTGATCGATGTCGTGCTGTGCGGCGTGAATGATGGCGCGGATTTCCTGGAGCGTGGGTTTCGACCAGCCCCCCTGTTCGAAGCGCACCTGCCCGTCAGGATCGAATTCGACGAGCACGGCATCCATGGTTTCTATGTGGAGGCGCATTGGAATTCGGGGCTCGACTCTAGGCTCTCGCCAAGCGCGTCATTTGAGGACCCAATCCCGAGAGCCGAGAGCCGAAATCCGAGAGCCGAGACTAAATGCCTGCAGCAGCCGACGCGCGAACGGTATCGGGAACGCCAATGACGACGCCAACCATGCGATCGTTTTCAACACCGGTGGCGTATGCGTAGTCGAGGTTCACGCCCGCATCCGAGACCAGCTTGACCGCTTTGGCCAGCGACCCCGGCTGGTTCGGCACGACCGTGTACAGCACGTCGCGTTCGTCAACCTGATAGTGCTGCTCTCTCAAGGTTGCCGCAGCGTGAATATAGTTATCGACGACCATCCGGAGGGTGCCCGATCCATCAAGGCTCAACGCGACCAGATTGACGCGTTCATTGGCCAGCACCTGACAGACACGTGAAAGGGCTCCAGGACTGTTCTGGAGTCGCAGGCTGAGCTCGGTTCGAATCGCCATGCCGGGGACTCTACTGAAGAAAGTGGAAAGTGCAAAGTACAAAGCGCAAAGCAGGCAACACGTTGCGCTTTGCGCTTTTTCAGAAGTAGATCGTGAGTCCCGTGGTCCACATCGACCCGTCGTGGGAAAGATTGAGCTTGTCCTGTAAGCCACCGAGGCCGGGGAGTGGAAGGACACCCGGGTCGGACTCGTCGCCGCCAAAGCCAATGAAGGTGTATCGATAGTCGAGGTGCAGCGTCGCGCGGCGGCCCATCCAGACGTCGGCGCCGAGACCCGCGTGGTATCCGGTCCTGCGGGTCGACACCGACTCGGGGAGCTGGTCACCTTCAACAGGATCGACGGTGTGTTTGTACCATCCAAAGCCACCAACGATGTAGGGCGCCAGATTTCTGCGGACGGGGTAGAAGAGAAACGAAGCCTGAATGGGAAAGTCTTTGATTTGCGCCTTCAAGCTTTCGTTGAGGTGGTTCCGGTAGTCGAACGAAACCTCGATCGCCGATTTTTCCGAGGTGCGGAGCCTCAGCATGCCGCCCGTGTATCGATTTCGTCCATCCGTATCCAGGTCACTGCTCACGAAGCTGAAGCGTGGTCCGATGCCAAACCCCTGAGCCTGGCCCTCCGCGGGAATCATGAGCAGACACAGCCCAGATGCAACCGCACACGCGATCCCACGTAGTGGCAATGACATGCAGCCCTCCGGAAGGATTGTCGGTACCAGCCGCGGGCGGCATTAGCAATTTCGGCAAACTGCACGGTTTCGCGTGGCAAGACAGACTGTAGCAGGTAGCAGGCAGACGGCAGGTGGGCAGTCAACAGTCGTCGGACGCCTGACGTCCGCGTCTGCGGTCTGCCGTCAATCTCTGATGTCTGATGTCTGATTGAGGAAACAGGAGTCGGGAGGCCCTTTCTGGGTCGGCAAGTTGAGGGTGCCGTGAAAGGGGCTCCCGAACTCCTGCGGGTGGAACGGCTAGGCGAGTATCTTGATGACCACGCGTCGGTTCTGTGCGCGGCCAGCTCGATC
>DATBJG010000144.1:0-6580 GCA_036556585.1 Vicinamibacterales bacterium | reverse complement strand
GATCCGAACGTCCCGAACGATCCGAACGTCCCGAACGATCCGAACGTTCTAGTCTCTGTCTCAACTCCTCTGCCGTAATCCGATACTTAGCCGTCTTGTGTCCGTCGACGAGCAACACGGGGATTTCCGCGCCGTACAACTGATTCAGGGTGGCATCGGTCGAAATATCGACATGTTCGACCGCAATTGTGCCCGCAGGCATGTCGTTCACGACCGTCGAGACGACGGCCTTCATTTCGTCACAGAGATGGCAGCCAGGTCGCGAATAGATTGTCAGGTGGGTCACGTTGCGCGGTTGGCCGTACTGTTGGCAACGCCGAGGATCCGTTCTGCCGCTAGGCGGGGATTGGCCGCGCGAATGATGGGGCGTCCGACAACGAGGTAGCTGGCGCCAGCGTGCAAGGCCTCAGCAGCACTGAGCGTGCGTACCTGGTCATCCTCACGGCCGGAGCTCTCGGGGCCACGGATTCCTGGTGTCACGATAAGAAAGTGCGGTCCGTGACGTCGCCGCAGACTTCCGATTTCAAGGGGAGACGCGACGACCCCGTCAATTCCAGCTTGTTCGGCAAGCGCCGCCATTGCCTCGACTTGTGCGGGTACCTCACGCGAGATTCCGAGATCCCGAAGCGTTGCCGCATCGAGGCTGGTCAGCACGGTAATCGCGACAACGCGTGGTGTGGCGAGACCCGCTTTCGAGGCCGTGTCGCGAGCTGCCTGAGCGGCTGCCCGCATCATGGCGGTGCCACCGGCGCTGTGAATCGTCATCATCCAAACGCCCAGTCGAGTGGCCTCGGCAACAGCCTCGGCAACCGTGTTGGGGATGTCGTGAAACTTGAGATCGAGAAAGACACGGATGCCGCGGTCCGTAAGTCGCCGGACAAATTGCGGTCCTTCGGCGGTGAACAGACGACTGCCCACCTTGAATCCTCCGGCAACGCCGGCCAACTGGTCGGTCAGACGTTGCGCTTCGGCGGCCGTATCCACGTCGAGTGCGACTAGGAGCTGATCCATTCTTTTTCCCGGCGGCTCGCATCGAGCGTGCCCACCAGATCCGCAATCCGAGCGATTCGATGCCGCTCCATGTACTCGGTGATTCCCGCCAACAGCTTGGGCCAGATGAAGGGATCCTCGAAGTTGGCGGTCCCGACCTGCACGGCAGACGCTCCGGCAATCATGAACTCGAGCGCGTCACGCGCCGATGCGATTCCGCCCATTCCCAGGATTGGAATCCTCACGGCACGGTGGCACTCATACACCATACGAACGGCGATAGGTCTGATGGCCGGGCCGCTCAGGCCTCCAACAATATTCGACAGCTTCGGCCGTCGTGTTTCGACGTCAATCACCATCGCGAGAAACGTGTTGACGAGCGATACGGCGTCGGCGCCCGCGTCCTCGGACGCTCGCGCAAACGAGGCAACGTCTGTCACGTTGGGCGTCAGTTTCGGAATGACGGGAAGCTGCGTGACCTGACGTACCGCGTGCACGACGTCAAACGTGCCGGTGAGACTGCAGCCAAACGTAATACCGCCCTCTTTGATATTAGGGCAGGAAATATTCAGCTCGAGTGCGGCCACACCCTCGACGTCCGACAGGATGCGCGCGAGCTCGGCGTACTCCTCCAGTGTGGTCCCACAGATATTGACCAGTACCACCGCCCCGCGCTCGCGCAATTCCGGCATCTTCTCCTGGATGAAACGGTGCACGCCGATGCCCTGCAGGCCGATGGCGTTCAACATCCCCGACGGTGTTTCGATGATGCGTGGCGGCGGGTGTCCTTCGCGCTCGCTCAGGAACAGGCCTTTGACGGCAACTCCGCCCAGTGTGGACAGGTCGACAATGTCGGCGTACTCGGTGCCGTAGCCGAAGCATCCGCTTGCGGCGATGAGCGGGTTCTTCAAGGTCAACGATCCGAGCCGGCATGTCAGATCCATAAGTTCAGGTCGTACTCCAATCGATCATCTGACCCTCGAACACCGGTCCAGCCACACACGAGCGCACGAAATGCGTGCGATTTCCGTGTCGGACAGGGATCACACAACTGTAGCAGCCTCCCAGTCCGCAACCCATGACTCGTTCAACTGAGACCTGGACTCGATGATTCGAGGTTGCCGCCAGCCGTGCCACGGCCGCCAGCATGGGTTCCGGTCCACAGGCATACAGACAGATGTTGCGGCCTGTTGCCAGATCGCGTTCGAGCGGAACCGTCACTCGTCCGTGCAGGCCCCGGCTGCCATCTTCGGTCGTGAGAACCAGCTCGACACCCAGACGTTCGAACCAGTCGAGGTAGAAAAGGTCAGCAGCGCTACGACCACCGTAGTACAGGCGAGACTGTGTGCCGCGTTGCGTCAGGGCCTCAGCCAGCGTTGCAAACGGGGCAAGACCAACGCCTCCGGCGACCATCCAGGCTTCGGTAGGCGGCGTCACGGGCACAAACGGTTTGCCCAAGGGTCCGAGGCAGCGAATGTGGTCCCCTGCCTGCGCATCGTACAACCGTCGGGTGCTGAGGCCAATGCGCTTGCTCAGCAGTGACAGTCCAATCACGCCACGACTGCCATCCCGCAGAATCTCGAAGACTGAAAACGGGCGTCGCAACAGTGGATCCTGTTGGCCGCGCGGCTTGACCATCACAAATTGACCGGGTTCAACCCGGGCGGCGATCTCGGGAGCCGCCAACTCGAGCACGTTGTAGTCGGATGACAGGTGCCGATTGGCAATCACCGCGGCTTCGACGTCCAAAGGCATTGCCGGGAAGTATACTCGTACGACTTAGCCATGCGGTACCTGCGGATGTTCACCAACGCCGTTGTGGGAGGCCTCGTCATTGCGGCGTACCTGACGGTGCTGGTGCTGCATCTGAATCCTGCTCTCGAATTGCACCCGAAGGGCGTCATCCCGCTGTTCTTGACCATGGCTCTCTTCTACGGTGTCCATGCCGCAGCGTTGTTCTATGCGCTGATTGTCGTGTGGCAGGTACTGGCTGCCGAAGTGCTTTCTCCAGGATGGCTCAGCATCCGGCTTCTGGCATGGATCCTTGCGGGGGCATCAGCGCTCGGTGCTGCGCTGATGTGGACCAATCGTTTTGGATTCGAGGCCGCGCTCGGTCCTCTGGGCGCCGAGCGTATGACGGCTGCGGCCCTCGCGCTTACGGCATGTGCGGCGCTGCTTGGTGCCCTTGCTGGACTCCGCTCTTCCTTCGGTCGTAGGGATAGAAAGCTCTCCGCCGTGATGCTTACGATTGTTGCGCTGGCATCGCTGGGTCTTCCGTTTGTGGCCCGGCGACCGGCCGCCGACGATCAACGTCCGGTCCGGGCAACGAGCGGGACCATCGGCGAGTCAACGTCAGACGAAGTTCCGCGGCTCTCGATGATCCTGCTGGATGGTGCATCACTCGAGTTCATTGCTCCGGTGGCGGCGCAAGGCCGGCTGCCGCATTTTGGCAAGCTTCTGGATGATGGGGCCGTGATGCATCTGGCAACGCTGCGGCCGACACAACCGGCGCCGGTGTGGACCAGTATTGCGACGGGCAAGCTTCCGTTCAGACACGGCATTCGATCCGCGGCAACGTATGCATTTCGTGGGGGCGAGCGCAACATCGCGCTCCTCCCCGACTACTGTTACGCACAAGCTCTCGTGCGGTTTGGCTTCCTCACCGAGGAGCCGCATACTTCGGCCGCTGTCCTCTCGACACCCTTCTGGGAGATACTCGGCAGTTTCGGGATTTCAACCGGGGTCGTGGGATGGCCACTGACGTTTCCAGCCAATGCGCTGCGCGGCTATCTGGTAAGCGATGAGTTTGCGCGGACGACGGCGCCGTCTTCGCGGATTGCGCTGGCCGGAGATCCCGCCATCGTGTATCCAGAGGAGCTGTTGCCGGTGGTTCAACGCGCATACGACGCCGTAACCCCGGCACTGGCATCCTCGTCGCTCGCGGGCGCCTCAGTTCCGTGGCCGGCTTATGAAGGCGAGAACGGCGGGGCCACAAATCCCATACTCCTCGACAGAGCATCCGAGCATGTCGCGACGACTCTCCAGAACGATCAGCCAGCTCAGGTGACGGCAGTTCGGTATCCCGGTCTCGATGCCATGGGTCACCAGTACCTGAGGTACGCGATGCCGCGCACCTTTGGCGATGTCTCCGACGAGGATCGGCGTCGGTACGGAAGAGTCCTCGAGCAGTACTACAGCTATCTTGACGCGATGATTGGACGAGCGGCCGCGGCACTTGGTCCCAACGATCTGTTGCTCATTGTTTCCGGCTTCGGAATGGAACCGCTCAGCCCTGGCAAGCAATTGCTGGAGCGGTTTGTCGGTAATCCGTCGTTGAGCGGGACGCACGAGCGCGCGCCCGACGGATTTCTCATTGCCTACGGTGGGCCGGTTCGACAAGGGCGCCTGAATCGCGGCTCGGTGCTCGACGTCGTTCCGACGATGCTCTATTTTCTCGGTCTTCCGGTTGCCAGGGACATGGACGGCCAGGCACGGACTGACGTGTTCTTCGACGCGTTTACCTCTGAACGGCCAATCACGTTCATTCCATCGTACGACTAAAGAACGTTCCAAACGTTCTGTGTGCTATACTGACCACCTCTTTAAGTATCGACCCTGAGAGGTCGAGAAGAGCCATGCTGATCTGCTGTCAGACCTGCCCGATCGCGCATCCCCCTGCGCGGTTTCGTTTCCAGCGACATCGTATTCGCGGCATTCGTCTATTCCATCGAGGCACGCAATGCCTGTCGTGATGGATGCCGATCGTGTCAGCCGGACGCTCACTCGGATTGCGCACGAAATCGTCGAGCGCAATCGGGGCGTGGACGAACTGGCACTCGTGGGCATTCGCACGCGAGGGGTTACGCTTGCGCGTCGACTCGCTCAGCGTCTGGTCGAGATTACCGGGGAGAGTGTGCCGACCGGGGCGCTGGACATCACGCTGTATCGCGACGACCTGATGCGTTCGCCGGTCGGCCCGCAACCCGTCATCCGAAGGACCGAGATCCCGTTCTCGATTGACGATCGAAAAATTCTGCTGGTCGACGATGTGCTCTATACCGGCCGCACGATCAGGGCAGCACTCGACGCGTTGATCGACTTCGGGCGTCCGAAGGCCATTCAGCTGGTGGTGCTCGTGGACCGGGGACATCGCGAGCTGCCCATCAAAGCAGACTACGTGGGAAAGAATCTGCCGACCTCGCTCAAGGAGAGCGTGCAGGTTCGATTGCACGAAGCCGATGGTGTCGATGAAGTGGTTGTCGAGGAGCACCAGCCATGAGCGCCAATCGCTTGACGTCGCCGCCGGGAGGAACCGACACGATGGGTGCGAAGCCGACGGGCGCCGAACCGACCGACGTGGTCGCCCGGACGCTGCGGCACAAGGATCTGCTTGGCATTGCCGACCTGACGCCCGAGGAAATCCTGCTGATTCTTGATACCGCAGAAGCCATGAAAGAAATTGGCTTCCGGCCCATCAAGAAAGTTCCGACGCTGCGCGGCAAGACGATTGTGAATCTGTTCTTCGAGGCAAGCACTCGAACGCGAACTTCGTTCGAGATTGCCGAAAAGCGCCTGAGTGCCGACACGCTCAACATTGCGGCATCCACTTCGAGCATCCAGAAAGGGGAAACGCTGGCTGACACGGCGCTGAATCTGGAAGCGATGGCGCCGGACATGATCGTGCTGCGGCATTCGGCGTCCGGTTCGTGTCACATGCTCTCCCGTATCTGCCGAGCCGGCATCATCAACGCCGGTGACGGTATGCACGAGCATCCGACTCAGGCACTGCTGGATGCGTTCACGATTCGTGAGCGAAAGGGGCGGCTTCGCGGCCTGAAAGTGGCCATCATTGGCGATCTGCTGCACAGTCGGGTGCTCCGATCCAACCTGTTGCTCCTCACCAAACTCGGCGCGGATGTCTGGGTCAGCGGTCCGCCAACGCTGATGCCGCCGGGCATCGACCGACTCGGCGTGACCGCGACCACCTCGGTTGACGAGGCGACGGAGGGCGCCGACGTGGTGATGCTGCTCCGCGTGCAGCTCGAACGCATGCAGGGTGCGTTCTTCCCATCACTGCGCGAGTATTTTTCTGTGTTTGGCATGACCGAAGCCAGAGTCCGTCGTGCGAATCCGGACGTGATCATCATGCATCCAGGTCCCATGAACAGGGGCGTCGAGATTGCGTCAGAAGTCGCGGATGGTCCGTATTCGGTCATCCTCGAACAAGTGGCCAACGGGGTGGCTGTGAGGATGGCCGTTCTCTATCTCCTAGCTGGTGGAGCCGAGCATGAAGCGGCTGCTTAAAGGCGGACGAGTCGTCGATCCCGCAAACCTCATCGATGGCCAGTATGACGTGCTCATCGAAGACGATCGCATAGTGCAGGTCGATCGAGACATTCCCGTTGATGCGACCGGGACGACCGTGGTCGATGTTCCAGCAGGATGTGTTGTCGTGCCTGGATTGATTGACATGCACGTCCATCTTCGTGAGCCGGGACAGGAGCACAAGGAAACCGTCGCGACCGGTACCGCCGCCGCTGTAGCAGGAGGATTTACCGCTGTTGCGTGCATGCCCAACACGGATCCTGTC
>DATBJG010000143.1:0-20732 GCA_036556585.1 Vicinamibacterales bacterium | reverse complement strand
GTCCGTATCGAGCGCGATGTGCTGGTTGACCTTGACAGTCCACGGCCTGGTGTAGGCCTTCGGGTCGTCGATCGTCACCTGGATCTCGAGCGTACCGAAGTTGGGACGTTGGAAGCGCTCCGTCATCCTGGCAAGGTCGGTCAACGGGCTGCCGTTGAAGTCGGCCCAGAGACCATCGTGAAAGCCGACCGTCTCAACCACCAGCGTGTCACGTTCCCATCTGCCAGACGAATAGCCGTACCATGACGGCTGCGGGTCGTGCGGCAACGGCCGGCCATCAGTGAAGATCTGCCGGAACTCCATGTTGCGCTCGTGGAGGATCACCAGCAGGCCAGAGGCCTGGATGATCTTCTTTGGAAGTGGATGCGCGAGCATCTGCAGGGGCCCGAGCGGAAGGCACCGCGCATCCGGGTTGTCCTTGCTGTTGTTCGTCTTCCGCTGTGCGGCCAGCTCTCCCGCCCACGGCTGATACGGTGGAATCCCGCCGAGGCCGAACGAGAGGTCGAAGAACACCGTGCGAGGAGGCGAACCGACTCCCTCGACATGGGTTGGGTCGTAGCCGTCGTTTTGCCAAACCCCTGAAAAGTCGGGCCTGCCGTCGGCGGTGCGTGGTGCGCGTGCGGACAGGTTCGGCCTTCCGTCGCGCAACCGCGGCACGCCCGATGTCGGATGGCGAAGCCATTGCGCGGAGATCGTGGTGGCGCACAGTGCGACAGCCGCGACAAGCATGATTGCGATCGGGCCCCGCCTCGTGCCTGTCGCAGCGGCCTGACAAGAGTTCATCGGTCGTCCTCACGCGGTCTTACGACGCGCTAACTGGACCTTGATGCAGTCTGCCATCACGCTGACGAACCGCTGGTACGAGTCGCGGCCCACAACGAATGGGTTCGGCGCTCCGGCCTTCCGCTGCTTCAGTCGTTCCAGCTTCGTCAGCAAGCCGTCGTACAGCGGATGGTTCTGAATCTCGACCTCCACGTTCATCCGTCTGGTGACATCGCCCCAGTGTTCGACCGACTTGATGTACTGCTGAAGCCCCTCATCAGGAATCTTGGTTGGAATCAAAATGCTGCCCCCAAAGAGTCCGGCCATGCGCGTGGATTTCCCATCCTTGATGGGGAAGATGACGCCCATCGACCCGGCCGTGTGTCCCGGGATCATCACGGGCGTGAAGGCGACGTCACCAACCGTGATGGCTTGTCCCTCGACAGCCAGGAGATCGCGTTTTGGCGGCTGCACCGCGGCGGGCGGCGACTTCTCAACCAAATCCCAATCAGGTCCGGCCAGCACGACGCGCGCGCCGCGCTGCTGAAAATATGCTGCGCCCCCGAAATGATCGCCGTGACCGTGACCCACGATCACGTACTTCACCTGCGCCGGATCGAGGCCGAGCTTCTTCATGCCCGGCAGCAGCACGCTTTCCAGCTGATCGCCGTACCCCGCGTCGATCAAGACGATCCCATCGGATGTCACAACGGCCCAGACGACGGTGCTTGATCGGCCGATGACGTAGAGATTGTCGAAGACCCGGGTCGGTTCGATTTCCGGATCGTCAGGTCTGTTGGCGCGATTCGGGTTGAGCGCACAGATGAAGTCGAACGCGTCGGTCCATTGGCTCCCGGCACTCTGCCTGGCCGTCTCGAGCAGTTTCTGGACCTCGGGCGAATCCGGCTTGGCCGGCTCCTGCGCGGTAGGTACCTGCGTGGCACAGAGGCCAACGACCGACGCCACGACCACGAGCGGTGTGAGGGCCGAACACTTGTTCAACATGGCAGCAGATCCTGACGGTTCAGCCCGGCAACTTGCAAGCTGAATCATCGCGATGGATGAAATGTGGCCGGTGGTTGGGGTCGCGCGGGTTCATGCATCCCGAAAGGTTGAGCAGCTCGATTTTTCGAAACTCGGTCGGATGGCTTTCACCCTGAATGGCAATGTATCCTCCGCCAAGGCTTGCGCCATCCATTTTTGCGGCCGGGTCGAACCCGCTGACGTTGCCCCCGCCAATTTGCAGCCGGTTGTATTCGAGGACCGTGCGTCCCTCGACCGAGTGTCTGACGTGCTCTGCGCCGCGAATCTCGACCTCGACCCTTACCCAGCGATTACCCCGGTAAGTGTCTGAAACAGAGTTGGTGCAGTGTTCTCGCACCATGACGCCGCCCACGAAAATCTCGGTGCCCGGTGTACACACGTTGGCAGTCGAACGCTCACCGAAGGCACCGCCTCCGAGCAGCTGTACTTCGATCGAGATGGGAAAATCCTGATCTCTGCCCATCGACTCCGGTGACTGGCTGTGCAGCATCAGGCCGTTGTTGCGCACGGCCCACGTCGGTCCTCCAGGTACTTGATCGCCAACGAACCGGTACTCCGCGGCAATGATGTAATGCGAGAACCTCTGCCGATGGAACAGGTGCGCAAACCGTCCGTCGAACTGATCGTATCCGTCGTACGCCACCCTGAGCACGCCATCTTCCACGCGAAAGGTGTGACCGATGTTCTGCCCCAGATCGAAGCCCTTGACCTTTGCCACCCATCCGCTGAGATCCCGCCCGTTGAAGAGCTGAATCCAATCTTTGCGATCGGAACTGATTTGCGTGGAACGCGGTCCAGCAGGCGCGGCGAGCGCAACGCTTCCCGCGATGAGTGTCAAGATCCAGACGGTCCGATGTCCACGTTTCATACCGCTGTCAGTCGAGCGCATCATATCGCACCGATCCGGGTGCTGGGTGCTGGGTGCCGAGTGCTGTGCCTGGTGCGGGGTGCCGAGTGCTGTGCCGGATGCCACTTAGCGCCCGGCACTCAGCACCTGCAGCTCCGTGGAGACGATCTTGCAAATTCGCGCAGCCGAGCTTTGGCTTTGGTTGACACGCCAATGTGGAGTGGTTGACCGGCCAGCAGCCTCTGTACTCAAAGGAGACACTATCGATGACTTCGAACACGTTCCTCCGCTTGCTGGTCACCCTGTGTGTGCTGTTCGTTGCAGCAACC
The DNA here is from genome assembly GCA_036556585.1 of Vicinamibacterales bacterium. Taxonomy (GTDB): domain Bacteria; phylum Acidobacteriota; class Vicinamibacteria; order Vicinamibacterales; family JAMQPK01; genus DATBJG01. The sequence goes on along the minus strand of DATBJG010000143.1, from coordinate 17,750 downwards.
GCGCATGCGCAGTCGAGCCCCGATTCGCGCTGGAGCGGCGAGTTCGCAATCGGGTGGGACAACAGCATCAGCGGCAACATCAACTCGAGCGGCATCGGACGGATCAACAACCAGGCGGTGGTAATCACCAAGAATACCTACGAGGACGTCTACGGCACCGGGCTTCACATCCGCTTCGGGGGAGGCTACATGCTGAGCGAGGTGACGGAAGCCCGGGTCACGTTTACGTTTCAGTCACTCGATGCCGACCTGACCACGATGGGTGAAATTGGCGTCGGGAATCTCTACGGTCAATACCAGGACTACCAGTCGTTCGGGATCGATGTGGGTCTCCGGCGGTACACCACGTTCAGGCCGGGTCTCCAGGGCTACGGTGAAGGCACCATCGGCCTGGCATTCATCGATGAAACCGATGTGGTGCTCGTGTCACCTCAGGCAAATCTTGCCGAGCGCGCCACTGATTTCTACGACAAGAGCTCTGCCTTTACGTTGGGCGTGAACGTTGGTCTGCTCTTTGAGATGTCAGAGCGTGTTGGGGCATTCAGCCAACTCGGGTTCCGCTACGTCAGCGGCATGTCCGAGATTGATGGCCTGATCGGTACAGGTCTCGAGACGATCAACGACAAGAGCGGCCGCTGGACGCTCCCGTTCGTGTTCGGAGTTCGAGCGCGATTCTGAGGACGTTGTCAGTTTTTAGTCGTCAGTTTTCAGTAACAGTTCTCAGTTCGCCCGGCCAACAAGTGAGAACTGACAACTGAGAACTGACAACTGACAACTACTCTCACCGTATCGCAATGGGGTTGCCGGGAGAACCGGTGGCCCCTTTCAGCCGCAGCGGCGCAAAGACGTACGCGAATTCGTACGCGGCATCGCGCGCCAGCTCCTCGGTGATGACGTTCTCGTGGAGATAGATGCCGTTGCGGGCGATGAGAAGCTGATGCACCGGCGCGGCCAGCGAACGATCCGGGTTCGGGCTCACTTCCACCGCTGACGTGTCGGCCCCGACCACTGTGACCTCTCGATCGGCCAGAAGCTGCGCGGCTGCAAGGCCGAGACCGGGCGCGCTGGCCAGATAGCGCGCATTGTCCTTCATCCACAAAGCTCCCCAGCCAGTGTGGATCAGCACGACGTCGCCGGGTCGAATCTCGACACCCTGGCGCTTGAGCGCGCCGGTGATGTCCGCGGGGGCGATTTCGTAGCCGGCCGCCAGCTGGGCGACGCCTTTCAGGCGTGGGACGTCGATCAGCACGCCTCGCGTGAAGATGGCGCCGACGTTCTCAATGCCAAGCTTCGTAAGTCCACCGGGTTGCGCGAAGTCGGCACGGCGGTTGCCGTTGTAGAAAAGATCCCCGATGCCAAAGTGACCGAGTCCGTCGAACTGGGTGCCGATCTGCCCGAGTTCGCCGCTGATGACCTCGTCGTGGTAGGTCCCCTGGTTCTTGCTTTGAATGACGTAAGCCTGCGGGATGTGCAGACTGTAGTGGCGCGTGGCCGGGAGCGGCATGCCCGCCTCGTAGACGCGCCCCAGCTGGTAGATCGTGCCTTTCGAGATCATCCCCTTGGCTTCGAGCACCTTGGTGGGCGTGATGCGGTTCGCGGCGCCGCGCTGATCGTTGGCTCCCCACCGCGACGGATACCACTTGTCTGATTGACCAAGCGTTGCCGAGCTGGACAACGCGAAGAGGATGGTGATCACAACCACGGTCATCGACTTGCCTTCCTTGATGCGCGCCACTGGGACCTCCTCGAGTTCTCTTTCCGGCGGCTGCATCATATACCGATAGTGTCGCCCTCCCTCTTGTGGGGACCTGGCGACGATGCTACCGTTGTCCTGACTCCAAAACGACTACCGGTCGGCACGAGGTTCGCAGCAGGCTGCCATGTCGATCGAATGCTGACAGACCCGTTCGGTCGCGGGGAGTGCAGATGCCCGATGAAATTCTGGTTGGACGTGTTGAAGCCTTGGAGCAGCGCGTGACATCCCTCGAAGAATTGCCGGCGCGAGTCGACGCGCTCGAATCGCAGAATCTGCAACTTGGAGAGGTGATGCAGGCCGGATTTTCTGAGATCCGGCAAGAGATTCGGGAGGGCGATGAGGCGATACGGCGCCTGATCCAGGTCAGCGAAGCCGAAATCCGGCAGTTGATTCAGGCGAGCAAGGAGGAAACCAGACTTCTAATTCGGGACGGCGACGAGGAAACACGCCGCCTGATGCGTGTCCTGCACGAAGATGTGCTTGCGAGAATGGCGCTGCTTAACGAAGGTCGATAGACTCCACCTTAGCGTTTTGGGACCTGGCCACCGACATCCGGACGCGGATCCGCCACGAAGCCGTCCCGGTTCGGCATCCTCACCCGGGGCAGGCTCTTCGCGTCAAGCACCTGGCTCTCGGCAACGATGCCGTTGAGATTCAAGATGTACGCAACGACGGAGTACACCTCGGACGGTTTGAGCAAGCCTGGCTGGTCGAACGGCATTGCGCGATTGACGTAGTCCCACACGCTCGTGGCATACGGCCAGAAGCTGCCAACCGTCTTGAGCGGCTTGGGCGTGGCCAGCGTGCCCTGTCCGCCAACGAGCACCGCGCCAACACCGCCTTCGCCATTTGGACCGTGACACCTGGCACACTGCGCCGCAAAGACTTCTCGCCCTGCGGCTACCGTTCCGGAACCTTCCGGCAAACCGGTCCCATCGGGCCCGACGGCGGAGCCCAAGTCGCGAATGTCATCCGGCGTGGCTGGACGTCCCACACCAAATTTGGGTGATTGTGCTGCCAGCGAGATCGCACTCACCAGCACGACGACCATCACATAAACGCTACGCGTCCACATTGGTCACGGTGCCGTCGGCCTGCACTCTCCAGAATTTGATCCCGTTGAAGTGATAGATCGAGTTGGTTCCGCGGGCCGCGATGAGCGCTTCGCGTGTTGGCTGTACGTAGCCAGTCTCGTCGATCGCGCGCGAGGCAATGACCGCTTCGCGACCGTCGAAGCGCCACGGCAGACGGAAGCGGGTGAATGCCATGGGCAACCGAGGCTCGTGCAGTTGAGCGTTCACCCAACTGGTGGCACCGTTGGTTGTGATTTCGACACGCTCGATCAGTCCGCGTCCAGACCACGCAAGACCCGTCAGCTCGTAGAGGCCTGGGCCCGGCAGGGTCTGCCCTCCGGACGGGAACGTAATCACGGACTTGGCTTCCATTTGATAAGTGAAGATGCGAGCCTTGCCGTCGGGCATCAGGTCCGAGTACTTCGACGTCTCGTCGCGCGCCATGTACGCCTGGTTGGTCAGTCTCAGGCTGTGCAGCCACTTGACGTTGGCGTTGCCTTCCCACCCGGGAATCACGAGGCGAAGCGGGTAGCCTTGCGCCGGACGAAGCGCTTCACCGTTCTGCCCGTAGGCAACCAGGATGTCCTGCATGGCTTTCGCGAGCGGAATGCTGCGCTGCATCCGACATGCATCGGCGCCTTCGGCAATGACCCACGACGCCGTTTTTCGCACCCCAGCTTCTTCGAGTAGCAGCGAGAGCGGCACGCCAGTCCATTCACTGCAGCTCACCAGGCCGTAGCTCCGCTGAACGTCGGGTCCCGTGCGAGTTGCCCACTCGCCGGCGCTGTTGCCGCCACATTCCATGACCAGGATGCGTGTGACTGACGGCAGACGCTTGATGTCCGCCACGGAGAACGACAGCGGCCTGTCCACCATGCCATGAATCACCAGGCGATGCTTCGCAGGATCGATCGTCGGAATGCCGCCGTGGTGACGTTCGTAGTGCAACGCCGACGGGGTGAGCGTGCCAACCGAATCCTGAAGCGGCGTGAAGCTCGAGCCGGTCTCCGGGGTCTTCGAGTCGCGCCGCCACCGGACCGCCTTCTCGAACGGTGAGCGTTCCCCGTATGGACCAAGCGGTGCGCCCAGTTTTCCCGGCGTTTCCAGGCCAAAGACCTTGTCGGGCCTGGCCAGCACGCCACCTACGGCCGCAGCGCCAATCTGCAGCACCCGACGCCGGCTCGATTTCCGGGGGTTCTTCATCGTGCACCTCGGATCAGATTCTTTACCAGGGGATCACAAAATCAATTTTGCTTTGGTTTCTCTGCGTCCTCTGTGGTTCTACGCAATGTGCGCACCGACCGTCTCCACATACACCGCATACAACGACTGGCTGGCGGTCATGAACAAGCGGTTCCGCCGCGGCCCGCCGAAGCACACGTTGGCGCAGGTCTCCGGCAGGCGAATCATGCCAATGCGCGCGCCGTCCGGTGCAATGACCTGCACACCCGGCCGTGCCCCGGCCCAGATGTTGCCATCCGCATCGCAGCGCAGGCCATCGGCGACTGTGGGTGCACCGCTACCTGGAATGTCGAGCGTGATGAAGCGCTTGCCGTTGCGGAGCGCAGTGCCATCGACATCCCAGACCTTGATGTCACGTGGCATGCCGGTGTCGGCAACGTAGAGCTTTCGATAGTCCGGCGAAAAGCAGACTCCGTTGGGCTGACCGACTTCGTCGGTGACTTTATCGATGCGTCCCGTTTTTCCGTCCACGCGATACACCGATTCCTTCGATTCCTGCTCGGCCTTGAACCCTTCGTAGTTCCCCCGAATGCCGTAAAACGGATCCGTGAACCAGATCCCGCCATCTGGATGGACGACGACGTCATTCGGAGAGTTGAGCCGCTTGCCATCGAACCGCTCGGCAATGGTGGTGACGGTGCCATTCGGTTCGTAGCGCGCGACGCGTCGTCCGCCGTGCTCGCACGACAGCTGACGCCCCTCATAATCAAACGTATTGCCATTGCTGTATCCCGCCGGGTTCCTCAACACCGTCACACGCGCATCGTCTTCGATCCAGCGCATCTGGACGTTGTTGGGGATGTCGCTCCAGACGAGATATCGGCCGACGCCGTTCCACGCGGGCCCCTCGGCCCAGAGCGTGCCAATGTGCAGCCGTTTGATGACCGTATTGAAGATGATGTATTTGCGAAAGCGGGGATCCAGCGCGACGATATCAGGATCCGGGTACTGAATCGATTCGGACCTCGACCAGTCGCGGGGGCTCGGGGTTGAGGAAATCTGTGGCTGTGCGGGCGGCGCCTGCGCTGCAACTGAACCAGTTGCTACAACACCCAACGTGGCGGCCAGAAAAGTACGCCGGTCGGTCAGAACCTGCCGACCTTCATAAAGGCTAGGAGTCATGGTTTTCGCGTCAGTCTAGCGCACCACGATTCAAGCTGGGAGACTTTTCATGCCCACATGCGTTTGACCGGTCGACGCGAGCATCGTGCCGAGCTTAAGGAAGAAGGTCAAACCACGAAGTCACGAAGAACACGACGTTGAAGGTTTGTTCGTCGTGTTGGTGATTCCTGAACATTTCTTGACGTCTTGTTCGTGCGCTTCGTGGTTTGAACTTCTCCCGTGGCGGTCTGGGTTCCACGTTCGTCACACACGGCGAGTCACCAGAAAGCTTTCCGGCCACCGGAATCGCAGAAGTGGCACGCTATGGGCTTCGAAGGGTAATCTGGTCCCCGTCGTGTCGTTGTGGTTTACCGTCGTCGGAGTGTAGTACGCCCAGGCGATTTACCAGGAGGTCTGCAGCCGCAGCTGGGCCAGGTCGACTGACCCCACGATGTTGTCGGTGAAGGTTTTGTGCACGTAATTGAACTGAAGTTTCGCGTGATTGCCGGCGATGAAGTAGCTGACCCCGGCAATGTAATCGCGCTCGGTCACGCTGGCGGGCGTGAGTTCCTGATGTGTATCCGGGTCCCACGCGTCGTACCGCACGATCGCTTCCCACCTTGGTGCAAGCCGATAGGCGAAGTGGGCGTAGTAGCCTTCCCGTGCGAGCGACAGGTCCGTGCCTGTCATGTATTCCCCTTGCAGCGTCACAAGACCCTTCACGTAAAGCAGCTCTGTCCCCAGGCGGGTTCGGCGGCCATGTGCTGCCGGCACCGCGTTCTCTCTGACGCCGGATGCGCCAACCTGCAGGCCCGGTAGAAAGCCGGGTCGATACACCAGGCGACCTGCGATGGCCTTCGGATCATGACGATCCGCTGGTATCAGAGTGCTGCCGGCCCCATCAAAGAAGCCAACCTGATAGTCGAGCGACTTGGTCAGCGGGCCGTACGCCATCACGCCAATGTCGCGGATGTCTCCGTAGGCCCCTCCGCGGGCGCGATCGACCATGAACATCGCGCGTTCCGTATCGAGCTCGGCCGACGACTGCAGGCCTTCGAGACTGAGCGGAATCTTGAACCGTCCGACGTTGACGTTGACGCGTTCATGCAGATTGAACGTGACGAACGCATCCTGCAGCATTATTCCAGCCTTGTGCGGGTGGGCATTGGGCGGAAGCACCTTGGCCGGGTCAATCATCACCGTCCAGTTGACGCGAGCCGGCGTGTGACCGGTAAATTTGAGCTCCGTGCGCCGGATGCGGAACGTATCGTCAAATCCTGAATTGCCGCTCGAATACCAGCCCTGCAACAGGCCGCCGAACGTGATCGGACCAAGTTCGGTCCAGTTGCGCGGCGGCGCGACGTCAGCATTCTGCGTCGTCGTTTCGAGCGTCTGAGCCGCGGCTCCAGACGACGAGAGGAGCAGGACGAGTGCGAGCTGCAGGATCCGTGATGTCACGGTGGAGAGTATTCCCTGGGGAGGATGAACGGGACATATATGAACCGAAGATAAATGACAGTGGTCAGTTGTCAGTTCTCAGATGCAGATTCTCGATTTCATGATTCGTGATTGGCGAATCGTTGGCGATTGGTGATTACTGATTTGTGATCTGTTTGGGAGATTGATGAGGCCAGGAATTGTTGATCGCACAAAGGATTGTTAGCGGCGCGTCGGGTGCGACCTGTCACCACCGCCGTATCAAGGCTGGGCCCAGACTGTCGGACAATGGTGCGAAAGGAATCAAATACTGAGGGGAAGAAGGAGAAACTCCGACTAGCTGCGCTCGGGGCGGGGCTCGCGATCGGTATCGCCTTGCCCTCTATCTAGCTTCATGCAGGTCAGTAGGAGTTTGGATTGAGCGACGTCCGGCTGAAGCCGGACGCTACGAATGGTTTGAGTGCCGACCAGGATGCAAATTGAGGATCGTGGGCGTGCAATAACCTCCTATTCTCCTGATCTCCTGTTCGGACTTCTCCTGATCTTCTGTTGAATTTCTCCTGACCTCTCGTCTCCGCGTTACCAGATACGCTTGACCCCATAGCGTCGGAATATCGGATCCGCCGACACAACCCCCAGGTCTTCCTCCAGGGCCTGCACGACCAGCAGCCGATCGAAGGGATCCCGGTGGTGAAAGGGGAGTCGAGCCACTCGGGCGGCGTGGCGTGTCTCAATGGGCAGTTCCCGGAAGCTATTCAGGCTGAGCTGCTCGGGAAGAAATCGCCCCAGCGTTCCTGAAATTTCCAGCTTGCCGAGACTCACCTTGATGGCCAGTTCCCAGAAACTTGCGACGCTCACCCAGCAGTCGTTTTGAGGTTGTGCGATGGCCTTCCGGGCTGTCGAGGAAATCTGCTGCGCGTCTGCCACCCACCAAAGGAACGTGTGGGTATCGAGGAGGAGACGCACTACCTGTAGTCCTTGAAGTCCGGCGGCGTCTCCTCAAAGCCCGGAGCGATCCGAACGCGGCCCTTTGCAGAGCCCGGCTTGCGCGGGCGTTTCGATTTCTCGAGCGGCACGAGCCTGACGAGCGGCTTGTTGTCTTTCATGATGATCACGTCTTCGCCGGCGATCGCCTTCCGCACGAGGCTCGAGAACTTCGCCTTCGCTTCCGCGACATTGAATTCGCGTTTCCTGCGGTCGGACATAATGACCATCTAAGATGACCAACAAGCCTGTGTCAACCAGCGTCCGGCTGAAGCCGGATGCTACGTCAGATCCAAATCTCTCCTCACCTCCCAGTCTCTTGTTCAAGCCCAAGAATATCCGAAGCCTCCCGATCCCTGGTCACCGTGATGTGACGAGGACACCCTTCACAAGCATGTGCCGCTCGCTCACCTGCGCGACCTGAAACTCCTGTCGCGCGTGACGCAACTGATCTTTCACCTCGTCAACCGTGAATGCCGCACACAACGAATTGTAGAAATCCCTTTTTAAGACAGGATCTTCCGTCGAAGCCGTCTCGTCCACGATGCGCCTGGCCGCGTCCGGGGTCTCCGGTCGGCACAGATCCATCACGAACACGAGGGCCCCAGGACGTCCCAGGCTTTGGGCTTCTTTCCAGAGCGCTGACGGATCGGGAAGGTGATGCAGCAGATCTTTCGAGAGCACGGCATCGTAGCTGTGCTCTTCGAGCGGAAGCCCCGGCATGTGGCCCTGCATGAGTTTGATCTGTGCTTCCAGCCCGGCCATCCGGACGGCCCGCTGAGCAAGCGTGATCATTGGTCTCGATCCGTCGATGGCCGTGATTTGGATGTCGGGAGCCGCTTTGGCGAGTCGAATCAGCACGTCTGCGGGTCCACAACCGAGATCGACGACGCGCTCGAGGTACTGCGGAAATTCGGCCCGCAGCTGATCGACAAACCATTGATTCGAAGCAGAGAAATCCGCCTTTGCATAGGCGAGCGACTGGTGCTCGTCGTCCATCAACTCCGGTTCGAGGATCCGTTTCATCGCGACGTTCCAAGAAGCGCGGGTCCTCCGGAGCGGGTGAACGATTCGACCAAACGCGCTTGTTCGGATTGAACACGCTCGAGCAGTGCGGACCATTCGGCCGTCCCGCGAACCGCGGTCAGATACGGATCGTTCTCAAACGCAGCCGCACACACAAAACCCTGGTCGACCGCCCGGCGAAGTTGGGTTATGGCGCGATCCACGATGCCAACTCTCGCGTACACCTCTGCCACGTAAAAGAGTGCCTCTCCGTCGTTGAGCACGATCGTGTCGAAGGGTTCCAGGGCTACGAGCGTCTGCTCGCGGTTGCCTTCGAGCGCGGCCCGAAGCCCGGTACAGAAACTCCGCATTGCGAGCAAGGCCGTAAACCGCGCTTCTTCGCGTCGGGCGGCGTCAATCGCTTCCGCCTCCCGTCCCATCGCGCCCAGCACGCGTGCCTCGAAAGGATCGCTGCTGCGATGGCCTTCGTCGAGCGCCCGGTCGTAGTCGCCGAGCATGTAATAGGTGTGCAGGACGCTCGTCGACACGGTGGGATCCAGGCGGCCGGCCTGCCGATGGGCCGCAACCGACTCGTTGAGCAGGCCTGCGTACCGGCATGCCTGGACGAGGGCCGCGTACACCTGTGGTTCGGCACGCCGCTGGCGGACACGGTCGAGCAGGCGGGTCAATGCCGCCTCGACGCGGCCAAGATCGATCTCGAGCTGCGCGTAGTAGTGATGAGCGGCGCCGTTGTCTGGATCGAGCGCAAGGGCGCGCTGGAGCGCGGATTCGGCGCCCATCTGCAATGCTGGATCCTCGTACTTGCCCAGCACGCGATCGAGACGGCCGCGTTCGGCCCAGGCCGGCGCAAACGACGGATCGAGCGCAAGGCACTGATCGAAGAGCGATCGTGCCTGGTGCCAGCTGCTCGTTTCCATGCGAAGCTGCATCCCCCGCAGGTAGAGATCAAAGCCCTTCGGACTGGCCGAGCCAATGTTCGGCTTCCGCTCGCGGTCGCGCGCAAGGAGCGGCAGCGATGTCACAACGCGTTGAGCAAGCTCGTCATGCAAATCGAAAATCGCATCGCTCGCGACCTGTGTCGTCTGAGCCCAGAACGTGTCCCCGGCAGGCACCGAAACAAGCTCCGCGCCTACCCGAAGCCGATCGCCCGATCGCAGCAGCGATCCCGTCAGTACCATGTCAACCGCCAGCTCGCTGGCAATGAGGTTGAGGTCCGATACACCGGCGTACCGTGCTGACTTGAGCGTCGAGCGTACGACCAGCGATTCAAAGCCCGAGAGCGAGCTCACGATGGCGTCCGCCAGACTCAGTCCGAGGTAATCGATATCAGGATCGGGTTTCAACAATCGAAATGGCAGCACAGCCAGGCGCGTCATCGGCCGTGCTTCTGCAACGCGGTCGGTGTCGACGAGCCCCATCATCTCTCGCAGGTCACCGGCCAACTCACCTGCGGTCTGATAACGTTCGTCGGGAAGTTTGGCCAGCGCACGATGCACGACGCGATCGACGGCCGCAATCGCCGCCGATCCGGTCAAAACCGGCGGGGCGTCGTACATCACCGCATGGACCAGAGCAGGAAGCGTCGCGCCGGCAAACGGCGGTTTTCCAGCCAGCGTCTCGAAGAGGATCACTCCCAGGGAAAAGAGGTCGGCCCGGCCGTCGAAGTCCCCTCCCGATAGCTGCTCTGGCGCTGCGTACTGCGGCGTCCCGACGATGAGTCCCGATTGTGTAACCAGGCTCATCGTCCGGTCACTCGAGGCGTGAAGGGGGCGCGCCAGCCCGAAATCGAGCACCTTGATGGCAATGTCACTTGCCGCTCGCGTCGGAGACTGAACACTCGACGCCGGCGCCGACATTCCTCGTGCCGGCTGCGCTGCCGCAAGCGGTGACGAGGCCGTCGAGCGTACCGGCGTGGGGGTGTGGCTTCCCGTCGTAAGAAGAATGATGTTCGACGGCTTGAGATCGCGGTGCGCGATCCCATGACTATGTAGCGCGGAGAGCGCTTCCGCGACGGCGACGGCAACACGCAAGGCGTCGGGCGTTGGAAGGGGACCCCGCGTCAGTCGCGATGCGAGTGTCTCGCCTTCGACGAGCTCCATCACCAGAAACGGTTGACCTTCCCACTCCCCAAGGTCGAAGACCTGACAGATAGAAGGATGCGAGACGCTGGCGGCAACCCGAGCCTCGCGAATCAGTCGGGCTCCAGCATTCGGCTCCGCTGGATCGGGTCGAAGCAGTTTGAGCGCAACACGGCGCCCCAGCCGCTCGTCCTCGGCAACGTAGACGACGCCCATGCCCCCTTCGCCCAGCTTGTGGAGGATCCGGTAGTGAGTGATGCGATCAGGGTTAGCCATCAGCTGCTGGCAGACCATATGCTACGCTGACCCAGTCGACAAGAGCGCAACCGTGCTGAGCTGGAGAAAACCATGCGTCGAATCGTGCTGATCCTGGTCCTCATGCTCGCGGCTGCAACCGGCGCCGCGCAACAGCCCGCTGCCAAAGGTCCCAACGTCGTGCTCATCATCACAGATGATGTGGGTTACGGCGATATCGGCAGCTATGGTGCTCCGGATATCAAAACGCCAAACATCGATCGGCTTGCGAAGGAAGGGGTACGGCTGACCGACTTCTATGCGAATGCCCCGGTCTGCACGCCGACGCGGGCCGGGCTCCTCACGGGACGCTATCAGCAACGCGTCAGCCTGGAGCGCCCCCTGGGGGGAGGCCGCGATCGCGACTCTGGGCTTCCCGTGACGGGGCGATCGCTCCCACAACTCCTCAAAACCAACGGATATGCTACCGCCCTGATCGGCAAGTGGCATCTTGGCTGGAAGCCGGAACACGCCCCCAACGCGCACGGGTTTGACTATTTCTTCGGGTTTTTGAGCGGCGTCATTGATTTCTACACGCATACGGGAACCGATGGGTTGCCCGACCTCTACGAGAACGCGACGCCCGTACGGGAAGACGGTTACATGACGGATCTGATCACTGCGCGATCGGTCCGGTTCATCGAACAGAATGCCAGCCGTCCTTTTTTCCTCGAAGTGGCCTACAACGCGGCCCACTGGCCGTTTCAGATTCCGGATCATTATTCAGTGGCTGCAAACAAAGCAGCATTTCAGGGACCAGCCGACGAAAAGCCTGCCACGCGCGAAGACTACGTCAAAATGCTCGAACGTGCCGATCGCGGCGTCGGCGACATTCTCCAGACGCTCGGGGCACGCGGCCTCGCATCCAACACGCTGGTGATCTTCACCAACGACAACGGCGGCGAATGGCTTTCGCGCAACGCTCCACTTTTCCATCGCAAGGACACATTGTGGGAGGGTGGTATTCGGGTGCCCGCAATTCTCCGATGGCCTGGAAAACTGCCGGCCGGGAAAACGAGTTCGCAAGTAGGCATGACGATGGATCTCACGGCATCGATATTGGCAGCAACAGGGACTCGCGTGACCGCCGATGCGCGGCTGGAAGGTATGGACTTGTTGCCATCCCTGGCCGGCTCGGTGCCACCGGTCGAGCGAACCCTCTTCTGGCGAAACGCCGCTTCGCCGGGTCGACTGCAGCGTGCCGTCCGTCGTGGCAACTGGAAGCTGCTGATTGACGGCGATGACCTTCTGTTGTTCGAGCTGTCCAAGGACATCGGCGAACGAAACGACCTGGCCATGACACGACCCGATCTCGTCGTCGACATGCGCCGGCGGATCCTGGAATGGGAAAAGGACGTCGACGCCGAAGGCAAGAAAAACTGACTGATGCGTCGCGGCGGGTCTTTCAGACCCGCCGATGGGAGATTGTCATGAAATTCAGAATCGCATTTCTTCTGATCCTGGCCGTGATCACCGTTTCGAACACCCGAGCGGCCGATCCCGTGGTGGCGTTCGTGAACGTGAACGTCGTGCCAATGGATCGTGACCGCGTCGTTGCCGGTCAGACTGTAATCGTGCAGGACGGACGGATTACGGCTGTCGGGCCGGCGGCCTCCACAACCGTCCCGGCAGGTGCTGTCCGCGTTGACGGTCAGGGCAAATATCTGATGCCCGGCCTCGCGGAGATGCACGGACATATTCCGCCTCCGAATCAGCCACAACAGTACATCGAGGACGTTCTGTTCCTGTACGTCGCCAACGGTGTGACAACCGTGCGCGGAATGCAGGGGGCACCCGGCCAGCTGGAGCTGCGCGATCGTGTGAATAAGGGAGAGCTCATCGGCCCCACGCTCTACCTTGCCGGCCCGAGCTTCAATGGCAACGCGGTGAAGACCCCGGAGCAGGCCGTGCAGATGGTTCGCGAGCAGAAGTCCCAGGGATGGGATCTGCTCAAAGTCCAGGGTGGTCTCAGCGTTGCCACCTACGATGCGATGGCGCGAACCGCGAAGGAAGTGGGGATTCCGTTTGCGGGGCACGTGCCGGCCGATGTTGGCTTGCTTCACGCTATCGAGATGGGGCAGCAGACGTACGACCACATTGACGGCTTCATCGAATACCTCGAGGGCACCGCCCGTCCCGTAGACGAAGGCAAGGTGCGGGAGATCGTGCGGCGGGTTCGTGATCAGGGTGCCTGGGTCGTTCCCACGATGGCCGTGTGGGAAACGCTCCAGGGCACGCTCGACGAGAAGACGCTGACCGCCTATCCCGAGCTCAAGTACATGCCGGTTCAGCAGGTGCAGCAGTGGACCCAGGCGCTTCAGAAACGGATGTCCAACCCGCAGTTCAACCAGGCCGGCGCCAAACAAGTCATCGACAACCGGATGCGCATCCTGCGCGCACTCCACGAAGGCGGCGTTCGCATTCTGCTTGGCACCGATGCGCCACAGCAATTCAGTGTGCCCGGGTTTTCAATCCATCGTGAGGTGACCCGCATGATTGCCGCCGGCATGACGCCGTACGACGTGTTGAAGTCGGGCACGCAGGCGGTTGGCGCCTACTTCAAGGATAAGGACAACTTTGGAACGATCGAAGTCGGAAAACGTGCGGACGTCGTGCTGCTCGATGCCAACCCGCTGCAGAACCTGACAAATATCACGCGCCGATCCGGCGTCATGGCGCGCGGCCGGTGGCTCTCCGAAAAAGATATTCAGGCGCGGCTCGCCCGCATCGCCTCGTCGAATCAGACCAAAACCGCTGACAACAGCGGAACGGTCTCGCCGGAACAGTACGAACGCTGGAAAAAGGAATTGTCGAACTGGGGGAGATGGGGCAAGGAGGATCAGATTGGGGCGCTGAACCTGATTACGGCATCCAAGCGGCGAGAGGCTGCGACGCTCGTGAAGGAGGGCTTTTCGGTGTCACTGGCAGGCGACGCCGATACCGTCAAGGCCGTGGACAACCCGACGCCGTACGAGCATACGATGCTGGGAATCGGATCCGACAGGTTCGGTGTTGCGTACCATGGAATCGCGCACACCCATCTCGACTCGCTTGCCCACATCAACGATAACGGCGTCTTCTACAACGGATACACGCCAAATGAAGGGGAAGTGACCAAGCAGGGCCATCCCAGGAATTCCATTCACAACGTCAAGAACGGCGTCTTCACGCGCGGCATTTTGATCGACATCCCTCGGCTCAAGGGCGTGCCGTATCTGGAGCCCGGAACGCCAATCTACGTATCGGACCTCGAGGCCTTTGAAAAGCAGGCGGGCATCAAGGTGTCGGCCGGGGACGCGTTGTTCGTGCGCACGGGCGTCTGGGCGCGTCGCAAAGCACTTGGCCCGTGGCTGCGCGGGCGCGCCGAAGGGGCTCGATCGGCTGGCCTCGATCCATCAGTAATTCCGTGGCTCAAGCAGCGTGACATCGCGCTGCTTGGCAGCGATCACCCACAATACGTTTCGCCGTCACCGCTGCGCGGCGCTGTCCATGATTTTGCGTTGCTGTATCTCGGCGTGCATCTCTTCGACAACTGCGATCTGGAGGCGTTGGCCGAAGCGGCGGGCGCGCGCAAACGGTGGGAGTTTCTGCTGACAGCGGCACCGCTGCCCATTCGGGGAGGCACGGGTTCTCCGCTCAACCCGATTGCCACGTTTTAAAAAGACAGAAGTCAGAAGTCAGAATCAAATCGGAGACGCGCCGATGATCTCACTTCCCTCGACCGAACGCATTCTTCTGGGTCCTGGTCCCAGCCTGATTTCACCGCGAGTGATGCGCGCCATGGCCGCGCCGGTGCTGAGTCATCTCGATCCTGATTGCGTGGCCCTGCTGGACGATGTGCGCGCGCGGCTGACGCGTGTGTTCAAGGCACCGGAGGGCACACTGGCGCTCGCCATATCCGGCACTGGCTCGTCGGGAATGGAGGCCACGATCGCGAACCTGGTGGCTGAAGGGACGAAGGTGCTGGTGGTGGTGACGGGATATTTCGGCGAGCGCCTCGCGGATATCTGCCGACGCTATGGGGCAACAGTCACGCGCGTGGAGGCTGAGTGGGGGCGTGCCGCCGATCCGCAGGCGATTCGCGCGGCGCTTCGCAGTCAAGGCGCTGATGTCGTGGCCTGCGTGCACGCCGAGACGTCCACGGGTGTGCTGAATCCGGCAAAAGATATTGCTGCAGCCGCGCACGAGCTTGGCGCGCTCGTTCTGGTTGACGCAGTGACTTCGCTGGGGGGACACCCGCTCGACGTCGCCGGGTGGCAGCTCGACGCCGTCTACAGCTGCACGCAGAAGTGTATTGGCGCGCCGTCGGGAATGTCTCCCGTGGCGTGGACACCTACGGCACAAGCCAAACGCAAAACGTGTCGCAGCTTCTATCTCGACCTCACGCTGCTCGAGGACTACTGGCTGCGACGGAAGTATCACCACACACTTTCGTCGACCATGATCTATGCACTGCGCGAAGCCTTGATGGCCGTCGAAGAAGAAGGCCTCGACGCGCGTTGGGCGCGGCACGAGCGCAACCATCAGGCGCTTGCCCGCGGTCTCGAAGCAATGGGCCTGCCGCTGCTGCCGCCGCCAAGCGAACGACTCTGGACGTTGAACGCGGTTCGCGTGCCACCGGGCGTTGATGAAGCTGCCGTGCGCAAGCAACTGCTCCAGCAGTTCAACATTGAAATTGGCGCAGGACTCGGTCCGCTGGCGGGCAAAGTCTGGCGCGTGGGTTTGATGGGGTCGAGTTCCACGGCCTCACTGGTCCTGCTGTTGCTGGGCGCCCTCGAGCAGGTTCTGCGCGACCAGGGGTTTGCTTTGAGTCCGGGCGCTGGGGTGGCGGGGGCGGCCAGCGTGATGGAGGTGGCGAGTTAGGAAAGGAAAGGTTAAGAAAGGTTAGGAAGGGCTGGCAGAGGTTAGGGACGATAACCTTCTTGAATGAGATTAGCCGCCACCGTCCTCCTGCGCCTGTCGGTCTTGTGTCTGATCGGACTGACGGGCTGCATGACGCCGGGTTCTGTCCTCACCCAGCCGTCGGCTCAGACGGCAACGACCGCATTTGTCGGCGTGACCGTCGTTGGCATGACCAGATCGGCTGAATCTGTTCCGAATCAAACCGTCATCGTTCAGCAAGGTCAGATTCAAGCTGTTGGTGCGCGCACCGAGGTCGCCGTTCCGGACAACGCCGTTCGAATCGACGGAGCCGGGAAGTACTTGATGCCGGGACTCGCAGACATGCACGTCCACCTCGAGTACTTTGACGATCCGTCCCTTCTCAAGCTGTTCGTCATCAACGGTGTCACCACGGTTCGAAATATGGATGGGCGGCCACGGATCCTCGAGTGGAAAAAGCAGATTGAAGACGGCACGTTGATTGGCCCAGCGATCTACACCGCGGGACCGCTGCTGGATGGTGATCCCCCGGTTCGGTCCGACAACACGGTCGTTCGAAATGCCGCGGAGGCTCGCGCCGCGGTTCTGGATCAGAAGGAGGCGGGTTACGACTTCATCAAGGTCTACACGAATCTTTCTGGGGAAGCGTACGAAGCAGTTGTCGCGACCGCGTGGGAGCAAGACCTGCCGGTCGCGGGACACGTGCCCACAGCCGTCGGTTTGAAAAGGGCCATGTCGGGTCAGGCGAGCATTGAGCATCTCGGAGATTATGCCGACGCAGTAGAGGCTGACGACTCGCCGTTCAGAAATCGCAATCAATGGTTCAAGCGCTTCCTCGGTATGCCCATGGATCGGACGAAAGCGGCCGTTCTCGGCAAAGAACAGGCACGCCAGGGCGCATGGACTGTGCCCACTCTGGTCCAGGCCGACCGAGAGCTTGCACCAGCCGACCAGATCCGCCAGTGGACTAGCGCGCCTGAGATGGCGTCCATTCCCGCAAACATACGATCGGCCTGGGAAGAGCAGACGCGAAGGGCCACTGCGCGGATGGATCAGGAAGATTGGCGCCGCGTCGCTCTCGGCCGTCAGCATCGACTGCTGCTCGTCGGTGCCTTTCACGAGTCGGGCGCTCAACTGCTCACCGGATCTGACACCCCGAATCCGTTCGTAATACCCGGCTTTTCTCTGCGCGATGAGCTAAAAAATTTTGTCGAGGCCGGCCTGACGGCGTGGGAAGCGTTGGCCGCATCCACGCGAGATGCCGCACGCTTCGCCGACCAGCTCGACGGACGGGGCACGGTCGAACCCGGGCAGCGGGCCGACCTGCTGCTCCTCGATGCGAATCCACTCGAAGACGTCACGAATGTCGGGAAACTTGCCGGCGTGATGGCGCGCGGCCGATGGTTTCCACGTGAAGAGCTGACGCAGATGGTGGACGCGCTGCGCCAACCACCAGTCGTTCAAGCACGCTAATCAGTTCAAGCCGGCGAGAGACGCCAAACGCGACAGCCTTCTTGAAGATTGCCAGTCGAACCTCCAAAACAGGCCCAAAACGACGGGTCCGCCGGTGTTTTGCGTGGCACAGGAGTTGCGTAGTTGGGATTCGTGCGGTTGAAATCGTCCTCTCACGCGTACGACAGGAGCCTCGCCATGACTGTCCGCCTGCTGTCTGCTGCCTGCTGTTGTCTGCTCGTGACGGCATGCGCAACCAACCCGGCAACGGGCAAGCGCGAGATCTCGCTGATGAGCGAGGCGCAGGAAATCCAGCTGGGCCGGGAAGCCGACGTCGAAGTGCAGCGCGAGATGGGGCTGTACGACGATCGCGCGCTGCAGGAATACGTCAACGAGGTGGGACAGCGGCTCGCGCGCGGCTCACAT